>CAJQQZ010000147.1 GCA_905480575.1 uncultured Alphaproteobacteria bacterium
CTTCAACATGCTTCACGACCCGCTGGCGAAGCTCAAGGGGATGTGGCTTGCCCATAATTCACTGCTCCTCATAGTTTTATGCAATGAATCACAAATCATCCAAAAAGAAAAACGAATCTAATCAACAGCAACATGCTCTAATTGTTGAAAAAGGCCCGTTTTTTTAAGGGCCAAATTTATTTTTTTAGCCGTCTATTTGACGGAGTATTTTTAGTGCGCAAATTTTTATTGGCATCTTCGTGCCTTACCCTGTTGGCTTTCGCCACCTATCCCAATCTGACGCTTGCAGCCTGCAGCTCGACAACTCTTGGCGCTGGTGACACCGCGACTTGTTCTGGTGTTGAAACTACTGGAATCACTGGTGGTGTTGGCACACAGACAATCAACGCTGATGCAACAGCGATTCTGAGTGGAGGAATAAGTTTAGGAGATGATGCCGACCAGATAAACAACCTTGGTCAGATTACCGGTGCGACGAATCTAGGCTCCGGTAACGACATACTCGATAATGACGGTACGATAACTTCCACAGTTTCTACGTCGGACGGCGATGATACAATCGAAAACTCCGGCACTATCGAGGGGACGATTGATCTCGGAACGTCGGTCAATTCAGATTACTTAACTAATAGGACCAGTGCAGGGACCGCGGTCATAGGGACAGTCGGCAACAGCAGTGATATAATCATGGGTGCTGCGGGTACTCAAAACATCGGAAACTACGGCACTATTCACGGCGGAATTTCGCTTGGCAGTGGCAATGACGATGTGACTAACGATGGCAACATCCATGGTGCAGTCAATCTGGGTTCTGGTGAGATGAGCGGTCGGGATGAACTCAATAACTCTTTTGGTGCGCTAATTGGTGCGGCAGTGGCTCCCGCAACTCTAGAGAATTTGGTTGTCGGTGGTAACGGTGTTCAGAACGTTGTCAACAACGGCACCATCAACGGTCATATTAGCCTTGGCAGCGGGGATGATCTGTTCTCGAACAACAATGCAATCGTCGCGGGTAACGTTAATTTAGGTGACGGCTCGGACATTGTGCAGTTGCGTGGTGGAACGACATTTCAGATTGGCGGCGCGTTGGATTTGGGTGAGGGTGCTGACACGTTAGAAATCACGACCGATGATATTGATATCGTGGGTGGTGTGATTGCCGGTAACGATGGCGCAACTGATACTTTGTATTTAGAAGGAAGTGGCGATTTCGCGACTCTCATCGCCAACACTCACGCCAATCTGGATCAAACGAGTGGTTTTGAGGCATTGATTGTCGATACCAGTGGTACCTGGACGATGAACAACACCGTCAACCTTAGTTACAGTGACAGCGTTACCGTTCAAAACGGAATCCTTGACTTGGACGGTACGATTTCCACAACGAATGTGGGTATAATGGCGAATGGCACCCTCTCGGGGAGTGGCACAACCAATTTCACAGGAAATTTGGACAACGCTGGCACGATTTCGGGGGGCGCGCTCAACGGCGATGCTTCTGTTAACACCGTTACAAACAGTGGAACCATAGAAACCGGCGTTACGATAAATCTACTCGACGGTAACGACGTTTTCACAAACACAGGAACCCTGGATGCAGGTTCTGTCATCAATATGGGCGCCGGGTCAGACACCTTCACAAGCACCGGAACTTTTAACGGGCTGGTCAATCTAGGCGACGACGACGACGTCTTTGAATTCGACGGCATTGCTTTTGGCGGCAGAATTCTTGGCGGAAATCACAACTTAGGTGACACGCTAAGGGCTGATGGCTCGACCCTTGTTGGCACGGGTGTTGTGGACGACGCAAACTTTGTGGAATTCGAGATACTTGACATAAATCAAGGGGACTGGCGGATAACCGGTACGCACACTTTCTCCGGTGGTTCAACGATTTCTGCCGGTAACTTAAGTCTGGAAGGAGCCTTGACCAGCTCGCTTTCGATGCAATCAGGTACCAGTTTAACCGTAAGTGGCACCTTGAATGGCAACATGACTGGTGATGGCGGTGTTCAAACCGTAAGTCTTACGAATACTGGTACGGTAAACGGCGGCCTTTCATTTGGTGCCTGTAACGATTTTTTAACGCTGACGACGGGATCTAACGTTACTGGAACAATGGACGGTGGCGCGGATATAGATCGGTTAACGCTGAACGGTTCTGGGACATCCACGCTATTCTCTGATGTGATCAACTTTGAAGGATTGACTGTTGATGGTACAGGCACCTGGATCATCAACAACGATTATACCTTCACGGATGGAACAACCATCGCTGGCGGGACCTTACAGCTGAACGCGACTTTGACCAGCGATGTGACAGTCAATTCCGGTGCTGCACTGAGCGGGTCCGGGGGCGTTGATGGAAACCTCGACAACTCGGGCACGATCACGGCGACGCTAACCGGCGGCGCTGGTGATGATACATTTGTCAATCAAGCTGGTGGTATCATTGCTGTCGGATCAAACATTAATCTGGGTGCGGGATCAGATACATTTACTAATCTCGGGACATTAAACGGCACCGTTAATCTAGGGGATGGGGACGATATCCAGATCTATGATACGAGCCACCCCGTCTTTACTGGTGTCATTTCTGGCGGCGGTCATACCGTTGGTGACACTCTCATTCTTACCGGAACCGGCGCTAGCTCTATCAGCAGCAGCCAGTTTATCGAGTTCGAAGAGCTCAATGTGAACGGAGGGGTTTGGGACACACTCGATCCAATGGTGTTCATCAACGGCATCGATATCAATAACGGCGGTACTCTCGATCTTGGGGGCGACATCACAGGTGATGTTGTCGTGAACACTGGCGGTACACTCAGCGGCGGGCCTTCCGTTACTATTACAGGCGATTTGACCAACAATGGTACGGTTGAGCCAGGAGGGGACGGGACAATCGGTACAATTAATGTGACTGGTGACCTTGTCTTAGGCAACAGTGGCACTTTGATTGTAGATGTTAATGCCAGTGAAAGTGACGCCATTGTTGTGACAGGTACGGCAACGATAGACGGCACCCTGATTGTTGATCCTGATGGAAATCTGGCTTTCGGCACTACATATGAAATTATTCAGGCAACTGGCGGATTTACCGGCACTTTTGACACGGCGACAGGACTGAACGGGGTGAACTTCTCGGTGGACTATTCCGATCCGAATGCTGTTTCGATCGTGATTTTGGATGATTTCTTCGGGCCAACTGGCGCCACTGGGCTCACTCAAAACCAAATGTCAGTTGCGACCAATGTTGCAGCCTGGAGCGGGTCGATAACAAGCGGTGATCTGTTTGTTGCTATGGGCGTTTTATCTGGCCTCAACACGCCTGGGACTTTCTCCAGTTATCTGCAGGCCCTTGATAGTCTTCACCCTGAATTTGATGACAGTTCAACTCAAGCGGCATTGAACTCTACTCAGAGGTTTTCAAACGGCATGCGCGCAGCCATGAGTTCCTGTGATGTTCAAGAACGCACTCTGACAGATCCGGTCTTGCCTTGTAATGGTCGCGACCCTGGTTCAAGTCAGTTGTGGGTTCAGCAATCGGGTAGCCTGTTTGACCATGATCCAGACTACGGCAACATTGCTTATGATGGTTGGGATTGGCAAACTCAGGTTGGATTAGATTTTCAAGCCACGGATATGGTGAGACTAGGTCTTTCAGGCGCCTTTGGTCAAACAATCAGTGATGTAGCAAACTTGGGCGAAACGAAATATTCAGCTTGGGACGTTGGCGCTTACGGTCGATTGGACTTGATCGAAGTTGATGGCATGAAGCTCTTTCTTGGAGCGATGGGGTCCTATAGCATGGGCAACCACGATAATCGCAGAACTCTCACTGCATTCAGTCAAGTCGCTGACAGTGACTTCGACTCATCAGGCTACAGCGGTACAGTACTTGCCGGTTACGCGACGGAGTACCGTGGTATTGAATATGGTGGCAGCGTTGGGTACCGTTATGGCCAAACGGAAATTGATGGGTTTACAGAAACCGGCGCTGGTGGCCTAAACCTCGTTGTGCAGGGTCAAGAGGTTGAACATTCCGCAGTATTTGCCGAATTCAGTATTGGCCGCAGGCTCCGCCTGTCAGAAGATACCTATCTGACACCTCAAGTCTCGGTTGGATATGAAGGCAGAATGGGGGACATAGATCGCTCAATTGTGTCTCGTTTCGAAGGTGCGCCTGCTGGGTCGCCAAACTTCACCGTTTATGGCCAGGAAGCTGACCAGTTCTTCACCGTCGCTGGCAGTCTTGACTACCAAGTCGTGGCTGGAATGAAATCCTTCGCTGGTGCAAAAGCTGGGTTTGGCGAAGATACGATGAGTTACGATCTATCCGCAGGTATCCGCCTGGAGTTTTAAAACGACTTGGACGAACGTTGACTTTTCCTAACAAAGGAAGGCATAAGTTCGTCCATGTTTTTGGGAGCTACTTTTCAATCGATTGATCGAATTAGCAACCCAGCCTTTTAGTCAAAGGCTGGGCTTCTTACTTTGTAACTGCTAATTTGAAAGACTCTTCTGTGCTTATTTCTCAATTTTCACCGTCTCCTATGAAAGCTTCTTGTCATGCCTAATGTGGAGAACCGAATTTATCTTTTCGATACCACACTGCGTGATGGCGCTCAAACCCAAGGTGTAGATTTTACGGCTAACGACAAGCATACGATCGCCAAAGCGTTAGACAGTTTAGGCATCGACTATGTTGAAGGTGGATGGCCAGGGGCTAACCCAACTGATGACGCGTTCTTCTCTTCGCCTCCAGCGTTTGAGAATTCGAAGTTCGTCGCTTTTGGTATGACAAGACGTCCAGGCCGCAGTGCAGCCAATGACCCAGGTGTCGCGCCTCTTTTGAATGCAAAAGTTGACGCGAACTGCTTCGTTGGCAAAACTTGGGACTTTCATGTTGAAACGGCTCTGAACATTTCTCTTGCTGAAAACGTGGGAATGGTCCGCGATACAATGGCTGCTGCTGTTGCTGCGGGCAAAGAAGCCATGTTTGACGCTGAACATTTCTTTGATGGTTATCAGTCCAATCCTAAGTTCGCGATGGATTGTCTAAACGCTGCGCTGGAAGGCGGTGCTAGGTGGGTTGTGCTCTGTGATACCAATGGTGGAACTTTGCCTCACAAGGTTGCCGAGATTGTGGGTGAAGTACTCAAGGAGGTGCCGGGTGAAAAGCTGGGTGTTCATTTCCACAATGATACTGACAACGCTGTCGCCAATTCACTAGCGGCAATAGAACAAGGAGCCCGTCAAGTTCAGGGCACTCTCAATGGCCTTGGCGAACGATGTGGTAATGCCAATCTCGTATCCCTGATTGGCAGCTTGAAACTCAAAACGGATTATGAAATCGGTGTGAGCGATGAGGCTTTAGCCAAACTGACTTCTGTCTCTCGGTTATTGGACGAAATCCTGAACCGTCACCCTCAGCGCAACGCTCCTTATGTCGGAGACAGTGCTTTTGCTCATAAGGGTGGATTGCACGCCTCCGCCGTCAACAAAGATCCAACGACCTACGAGCATGTTTCACCAGACTTAGTCGGCAACAAACGTCATGTCTTGGTCTCCGATCAAGCTGGCAAGTCGAATATTCTTTCAGAGTTGAAGAACCTGGGGATTGAAATAGCACCGGATGATCGCAAGGTCTCTTTGCTTCTGGAAAAGGTAAAGGAGCTGGATCAGCAAGGGATTTCATTTGATAGTGCTGAAGCTAGTTTTGAGATTTTCGCTAGATCAGTCTTAGGTCGCACTCCAGAGTACTATAAGCTTGAACGGTTTCGTGTGATCGATGAAGTGCGTTGGAATTCCAAAGGCGAGCAGGTCATCGAGGCGATTGCCATGGTTGCTTTAGAGGTTGCTGGCGAAGAACACATGGAAGCCGCAAAAGGCAACGGCCCTGTTAATGCGCTGGATAATGCGTTGCGGAAGACACTAGATAGGTTTTATCCAGAGCTCAAAGACATGGAGCTGCTGGACTTCAAAGTGCGAATTCTTGATTCCAGTCGAGGAACGAGAGCGGTTACCCGTGTGGTGATCGAGAGCAAGGACCAGCAGGGGCGTAACTGGAGCACGGTTGGGGTGTCGACCAACATCATAGATGCCTCCTACAAGGCCCTAAATGAAGCCATCACGTGGAAACTGTTGAAAGAAGGCGTCAAGCCTGCTTCTTCCTGATCCATCGAGCGGCAAGACATGTCTGAAACCATAGAAAAGCTGATTGCCGACTTCGCTGGTCCTGCTGTGATCCTCGTCCGCCCCCAAATGGGGGAGAACATTGGTGCAGCAGCCAGGGCTATGTTGAATTGTGGCCTATACCACATGCGTATCGTTAGCCCGAGAGATGGTTGGCCTAATGAAGCGGCTATGGCTATGGCTTCTGGTGCTGAGGCCATATTGGAAGCAGCGTCCGTTCACGACTCTTTAGCTGACGCTGTGGCAGACTTACATTTCGTTGGCGCAACGACGGCTCGTGATCGCGATATGCGCAAGCCCGTCGTAAATCAAGCCGTGTTGGCTGACGAAATGATCTCTCGAACGACAGAGGGGCAGCGTTGTGGTCTGTTGTTTGGTGCCGAACGTTCCGGACTGGAGAATGAAGAGGTGATCATTGCAGATAAGCTGATCCAAGTGCCTCTTAATCCAGTTCACAACTCGCTCAACTTAGCGCAAGCCGTGTTGTTGATCGGTTATGCCTGGTTTGAAAAAGCTCAGACGGTTCAGACATCAGATGGTATGTCAGAAGACGAATTAGCTTCGAAAGGAGATATAGAAAACTTCTTCTCCAGACTTGTACCTGATCTTGAGAAGTCAGGATTTCTCGGTATTGAAGAGAAGAAGCCAAAGATGGTTCGTAACATCCGTAACATCTTTCAACGTGCCTCTCTGTCTAAGACAGAAGTCAGTACGTTACATGGGATAGTTGAGAGCCTAAAACGGCTCAATAAATCCGCTAAGTGATTATTTTCCTTAGAAAATCCTTTACATAGACCGCTATACCTTATATCTACCCGCCATTCCTGGGAAAGCAGGGTAGGGGCACGCCTTTATCCTCGTCATTTTTTGAACTACCGGGACAACAAAAGAGACAAGGAAAAAGCATGTCTAAGCGTATTGCCGCAAAGCATAAGATTGACCGCCGCCTCGGTATCAATCTCTGGGGTCGCCCCAAAAGTCCACTGAACAAAAGATCATATGCGCCAGGTCAGCACGGTGCCACTCGTCGTAAGAAAACGACAGACTTCGGTACACAGCTGAACGCTAAACAGCAGCTGAGAGGCTACTACGGCAGCATTGGTGAAAAACAATTCCGCAAGTATTTCCAAGAAGCCGTTCGCCGCAAGGGTGATACAGGTGAGAACCTGATTGAGCTACTAGAGCGTCGTTTGGATGCTGTTGTTTACCGCTCAAAGTTCGTTCCAACAGTATTTGCAGCCCGCCAGTTCGTTAACCACGGCCACATCTTGGTTAACGGTAAGCGCGTGAACATCCCTTCATACCAGGTTAAAGACGACGATATCATCGAAGTTAAGCAAAAGAGCCGTGAACTTCCAATGGTTCTCGAAGCACTTGCTTCTCCTGAGCGTGATGTTCCTGACTACATCGACGTAGAGCTGAAGGACCTTAAGACAACATATCTTCGTGGCGCTAAGCTCGAAGAAGTGCCTTATCCGGTTACAATGCAGCCTAACCTGGTTATCGAATTTTACTCTCGTTAATACGAGGCTAAATAGAACAGTAAAAACGCGGTTCTTTGGAGCCGCGTTTTTTTTGTGCTTCGAATTCGCTACGACCGGAAAGCGGGAACGGGTAAAAGCGTTGTCAAAAGAAAGCTGGATGTTCGTTAACTACGTCTGTCCCGACCTTTTACAATCAAAGGAAACATAAAAAAACTGTTTGACCCAGTACACAAAATGGGTTGATAGCCGCCCGGAGAGGATCAATAAAGCGGAAACGGCACATAAGCCCCTCCAACTAATGAAGAAAGCAGTACCGTTTCTGAGTTGAGTTTGCTTGAGATTAATCGGTAAATGCCTAAGCCATCGGGGTGGCAGGGATTCCATTGTCCGAGAACACTTGGGCCAATTCGCCATCTTCGTACATTTCACGAACGATGTCACAGCCACCAACAAACTCGCCTTTAACATAGAGCTGGGGAATTGTTGGCCAGTCAGAGAAGGACTTGATGCCTTCGCGAATGTCAGGCTCTTGCAGGACATCCATTGACTTAAACTTAACGCCAGATGCGCTCAAAACCTGTACGACCGCTGCAGAGAAACCACACTGTGGAAAGACTGGTGTGCCTTTCATGAACAGAAATACGTCGGATGAATCAATTTCTTGCTTAATACGCTGGTATGTAGGTGTATCCACGGTCTTTACCTTAATGACTGGAGTTATTCTGGGACTGAGGTTTGCAATGCCAGGGCATGGAGCTCGTTGCCCATACGCCCTTTCAGCGCTGCGTAAACCATCTGGTGTTGTTTGACACGGTTGAGGCCTCTGAAAGACTCAGAAACTATGTAAGCCGCATAGTGATCACCATCACCGCGCAAATCTTCGATGCGGACATGGGCATCTGGCAAAGCAACACGGATCAAGGCTTCGATTTCACCGGCGGACATAGGCATAAGCGGATCTCTCTTTAGGCTTCACGTGATACTGGTGCCTCCATGTAACCTGGCATCCAGGTTTCATGAGCAGCACTCAATTCTGAAAGTGATATGGAAGCTCCAGAGGCCAGTGTCAATGCGTTGCCTTTTGTTTTTCCAATAACCAGTGCATCAATCTCAGCATTTTCAGCGGCTAAGAGAATTGAATCGCTGTCTTCGGTCGCAAGGATATAGCGTGCTTGGTCTTCACCAAAGAGCAAGCCGAAGTCGCTTTCATCGATGTTCAGCTCAGCACCTATCCCGTTGGCCATCGCCATTTCGGTAACAGCAACGACCAAACCGCCGTCAGAAATATCGTGACAGGCCACAACCATTTCGTTTTCAATGAGTGAAAGTACCACCCGGCCAGTGAGTTCTTCTTTGTCGAGATCAACGGCTGGTGGCTGACCCTCCTGACTACCAAGGATCTGTTTCGCGAAAATGCTTTGTTGTAGATGTCCGTTGCTGGAGCCTAAGACAATCAGATCCAAGTCTTCTTTATCGAAAGCAATCTTCGTCATAACAGAACTATCTTGCATTAGGCCGACACCGCCGATGACAGGGGTGGGAAGGATCGCTTTGCCATCAGTCTCATTGTAGAGCGAGACGTTGCCGGAAACGATTGGCATGTCTAGTTTTTCACAAGCTTCAGCAATACCTTTAACACAACCAACGATCTGCCCCATGATTTCTGGCTTTTCAGGGTTGCCGAAGTTCAGGTTATTGGTTGCGGCAAGTGGTTTCGCGCCGGAGGCAACAAGATTACGGTAAGATTCTGCGACAGCCTGCGCACCACCAGTTTCAGGGTGAGCATAACAATAACGAGGCGTGCAATCGGTGGTCATAGCCAAAGCTTTTTGTGTGCCATGGACGCGGACGACAGCTGCATCGCCACCTGATTTTTGCAGAGTATCGGCCATCACACTGCTGTCATACTGTTCCCAGATCCAACGACGGCTAGCTAGATCAGGTGAGCCAATCATTGTCTTCAGAGCATCGAGAGCTTTAACGGAAGAAGGGACGTTGAGTTCCACAAATGCGGGCATTGGAACTTCCACCCAAGGACGGTCGTATTCAGGTGAGGCAAGCGCTAGGGGATCGATTGGCAGGTCACCTACAGTCTCGCCTTCGAATTTGAGGACCATGCGGCCTGTGTCTGTAATAGTGCCGACAACAGCGAAGTCGAGTTCCCATTTCTCAAAGATCTTTTGCGCGTCTGCTTCACGTCCTGGCTTCAAGACAATGAGCATGCGCTCTTGGCTTTCAGACAACATCATTTCGTAAGGCGTCATGCCGGTTTCACGACATGGAACGGTGCTGAGGTCGAGTTCAACGCCCGTGCCACCCTTGGACGCCATTTCAAACGACGATGATGTTAGGCCCGCTGCGCCCATATCTTGAATAGCGACGATAGAATCACCAGACATGAGTTCGAGGCAGGCTTCGATCAGCAGCTTTTCTGTAAACGGGTCGCCAACCTGAACGGTGGGGCGTTTCGCCTCTGACTCATCGTCAAATTCAGCTGATGCCATAGTTGCGCCGTGAATGCCGTCGCGGCCAGTCTTAGAACCTACGTAGACAACAGGATTACCGATGCCACCGGCAGCTGAGTAGAAAATCTTATCAGTTTTCGCGACACCAACGTTCATTGCGTTGACGAGAATATTGCCATTGTAAGCAGGATCGAAGTTGGTTTCACCGCCAACGGTCGGAACACCGACGCAGTTGCCATAGCCACCGATGCCGGCAACAACACCGGAAAGGAGGTGCCGGGTCTTAGCATGGTCAAGGGCTCCGAACCGAAGCGCGTTCAGGTTAGCAATCGGACGAGCACCCATTGTGAATACATCGCGAAGAATACCACCAACGCCAGTCGCTGCCCCTTGATAGGGCTCAATGAAAGACGGATGGTTGTGGCTTTCGATTTTGAAGATGACCGCGTCACCATCGCCAATGTCGACAACGCCAGCATTTTCACCAGGCCCTTGAATGACCTGAGGCCCTTCAGTAGGGAGAGTTTTTAGCCATTTCTTTGAGGACTTGTAGGAGCAATGCTCGGACCACATAACGGAGAAAATTCCGAGTTCTAATAGGTTCGGCGCTCGGCCCAGAATTTCAATGGCGAGCTTGTATTCATCGTCGCTAAGTCCGTGTTCTTTAACGATTTCTGCCGTTGTATCTTCATGATAATTTGTCATGACAGTGCTCCCATCAGTGACTCAAATAAGAGACGGCCATCATTGCCTCCCGTCGCCGGGTCGGCATGACGTTCGGGATGAGGCATCATGCCGAGGACGTTTCGTTTCTCGTTGAATATGCCAGCTATGGCATTCATCGACCCATTAGGGTTGGCAGTGTCCACCAACTCACCTTGGGCGTTGCAATAGCGAAAGGCTACTTGGCCTTCGCCCTCGATTTTTTCGAGTGTTGCTTGCTCTGCGAAGAAATTGCCATCGCCATGGGCGACTGAAACTCGGATCGGTTTGTTTTTACTATAGTTAAAAGTGAAAGCCGTGGTGTTGTCTTCCACGGTTAGGTTCACTTCGCGGCAAACAAACTTCAGAGATGCATTTCGCATTAGCGCGCCTGGTAACAAACCGCATTCAGTCAAGACCTGGAAACCATTGCACACACCCAAAACAGCCGTGCCTTGATTGGCTTTTGCTACAACTTCTCTCATGATGGGGGAGTTAGCTGCCATCGCGCCGCAACGGAGGTAATCGCCGTATGAGAAGCCGCCCGGTATTGCGATGACGTCGACCTCAGGCATCTGACTGTCGCCATGCCAAACCATGTGAGGTTCTTTTCCTGCCACTTCTCTAAGAGCGACCTGCATATCCCGGTCACAGTTGGAACCAGGAAAAACAATGACTGCTGATTTCATTTGTCGTTCCTGACGTTAAAGGATTTCTATCCGGTAATCTTCAATGATGGTGTTAGCGAGAAGCTTCTCACACATAGCACCAACAGATTTCTCGGCTGCGGCAGCATCATCACCAGCGAGTTCTAGATCGATTACTTTCCCCTGGCGGACGGACAGAGCTTCATCGAATCCCAGGCCATTAAGTGCTGTTTGAATAGCTTTGCCCTGAGGGTCGAGCACAGCTGGCTTTAGAGTAACAAATACTCTAGCTTTCATCTTTCATTCCCCATATGGCCAATTGGCCAAGTTAAGATTTGATAATTTCGAGTTTAGTGACTTCGCCTGTTCCTGATTTAGGTGTCAGGCCCAAGCGGTTTGCAACTTCCTGGTAAGCCTCTTCGACGTCACCCATGTCTTGGCGAAAACGGTCTTTGTCTAACTTTCGATTGGTGCCAAATTCCCAAAGGCGACAAGAATCAGGGCTGATCTCATCGGCAAGGACCAGCTGAACTTCTTCGCCCTGGTAGTGTCGACCGTATTCAACTTTGAAGTCGATCAATTTCAAACCAATACCTGCAAAGATGCCCGAGATAATGTCATTGATACGGAACGTCATGTTGACGATTTCGTCCATCTCCGATGGGCTTGCCCAGTTGAAGACGGCGATGTGTTCTTCGGCAATCAGAGGATCACCAAGTTCGTCGTTTTTATAACAAAACTCAATGATTGGGCGAGGGAGCTTTTGGCCCTCTTCGATGCCAAGCCGCTTACAGATCGATCCAGCAGCAGTATTGCGAACAATCACTTCGATTGGAACGATCTCGCAGGCTTTGACCAATTGCTCACGCATATTTAGCCGCTTAAGGAAATGGGTTGGGATGCCCATTTCTGCTAAGCGAAGCATCAAGAATTCAGAAATACGATTGTTCAGAACACCTTTGCCGGTGATCGTCCCTTTCTTCTGATTATTGAACGCAGTTGCGTCATCTTTAAAGTATTGAACGATAGTCCCTGGCTCCGGCCCTTCATAAAGAATTTTGGCCTTGCCTTCGTAGATCTGTTTACGTCGTGACATAAGATGTGAGCCCGTTTCTAGAGCAGCGCTAACGCCAATGACATTGGCGTTGAATCAGCGGCTGTATATCAAGTCCGCGAATTAGAGTCATGCATGAAATGAATCAAGTCTTGCTTTGTCACAGTTGGACTTGCGAGTATTCCTGATTTGCCTCTGCAAAGTGCCAAATCGGCTTTCTTTCCGGTGCATTGATCAGATTAGGTAGTGAAACAAGCGAATGAGAGACTGTTCCAAACCCGGATTCGGTTTCAATGTTCATGGCGCTGGTGAAATCGCTGTACCGTTTCTTGTCACTGAGAAGTGTCGACCAAGTGAACCAGTCCTCGAACACAGGTTCTGTACCAAGATCTGGCAAAGGAGCAAATTGGAAACGATCCAAGTGATGTCCAATTCGAGCAGATTGGCGATCATTAAGGTCGGCATGGGTAATCATAGAGATGCCTGGTTCCAACTTCTGCGCTAGGACAGCAGCACACTCGCCCTCATCACCCTTGAGCCAGAAAGCTTGTTCAAAGTCGGCGATGATTAGGTTGAAACTGCGGTAGGCGGAAGGGTCTAGGTTTTGCAGTGCTTGAGCCGATGCCTCAGCTGTTTCATGGTCCAATGCCTCCAAAACGATTTCACCACGACTGCGTTTTTCGGCATCGGGACCCAGCGAGCCACGACGGTTGAGAATCGCCGCAAAGACACCGTCGTCGTTTATCCCCATCCAGGTGCCCCCAGCCCACTCATCTCGCCCAGCAACAACCTGTTTCCGGTCCGCCCAATGACGTGCAGGCGGCAACCAGGGACGATCTTTCATCTCGTCCCTGTTGGCAGCGACTAGGATTGGCCAGTCGTGTCCAGGTCTGTAGGCAACAACGACTGTACACATGATGGTTAACCGAAAACACGCTTCATAATGAAGTCTGCATTTTTGGTGTGGTATGACAGATCAAAGGAAGCTCTTAGTTCAGCTTCATCGATCCTGCCTTTGACGTCTTCGTCCAGAAGCAGAAGATCGAGGAAGTCGGCCTTCTCCGTCCACACTTTCATGGCGTTGCGTTGGACAACAGAGTAAGCATCTTCACGGCTGAGGCCTGCTTGCGTTAGGGCCAGTAGAACGCGTTGTGAATGAACGAGACCACCGAGCTGGTCCAAGTTCGCTTGCATCTGTTCTGGGTAAATCAATAGTTTCTCGATCACACCTGTCAAACGTGCCAATGCAAAATCTAATGTAACCGTCGTGTCCGGTCCGATCATTCGCTCTACAGAGGAATGAGAGATGTCTCTCTCATGCCATAGGGTAACGTTCTCTAAAGCAGGAACAACTGCTGCGCGAACGATGCGTGCTAGCCCTGTCAGGTTTTCTGTCAGAACAGGGTTCCGCTTGTGCGGCATAGCGGAAGACCCTTTTTGACCTGGGGAGAAATACTCTTCTGCTTCTCTCACTTCGGTTCTTTGCAAGTGGCGAATTTCGGTTGCGAGGTTTTCAACAGCACTTCCTATAACTCCAAGCACGGCAAAGAACATGGCATGGCGGTCGCGCGGAATAACCTGCGTAGAAATAGGCTCAATTTTCAGGCCCATCTTCGCTGCGACATGTTCCTCAACACGAGGATCAATGTTGGCGAAGGTTCCGACAGCGCCAGAAATTGCACAAGTGGCTATTTCTTCGCGAGCAGCCAACAGGCGTTGCTTACAACGGTCAAATGCCGCGTAATGATTGGCGAGTTTGAGGCCGAATGTTGTTGGTTCGGCGTGGATGCCATGGCTACGACCAAGACAAATGCTGTCTTTATGTTCAATTGCTCGAGTTTTAAGGGCAGCCAAGAGCTTGTCCATATCTTCAAGCAAAATGTCTGACGCTTGAGTCAATTGAACAGCAAGCGTTGTATCCAGGACGTCAGAAGAGGTCATGCCTTGATGGACGAACCTTGCTTCCGGTCCGACGTATTCTGCCAGAGAAGTCAGAAAGGCAATAACGTCGTGCTTAACTTCGCGCTCAATCTCGTCGATGCGCTCAATGTCGAAGTTGCCTTTTTCCCAAACGGTTTTCGCGGCCTCTTTGGGAATGATGCCTAGTTCTGCTTGTGCATCACAAGCATGCGCCTCAATTTCAAACCAGATCTTGAACTTGTTTTCTGGTTCCCAGATTTTGACCATTTCGGGACGTGAATAACGGGGGATCATTTAAGGCCTCGGAAGTATTGCGATTTTTGGAAGATGGCGGCTTAATGATCCAGAGTCGTATCCTTGTCAATCGTACAAAAGAGATGGCGACGTTTTGCTTAGTGACAAAGAGAGAAATACCAATGGCCAAATTGGAATTTTTGCAACGCTATCCTTTGAAGGGTTTCCCAGGGCAACGACTTGAGAAAGCGGAGTTAGATGTCGGAAAAGGACTGGATTGGGATCGCCATTTTGCAATTCTGTCTGGTGCGGCGACAGAAGAACCGATCGCTGGTGGGTTCATCAAGGCGGTTAACTTTATCCAGAACACCTACACAGATGACTTGCAAAAATTTTCTACAGACATTGATTTCGATCAGGAGCTGATAGGCCTCACTTCTTTTGATGGAACGAAGGTTGAGTTCGATCTGACGGACCCAGAATCTTGGCAGAAGAGTTCTGAAGTGTTGAGGGGATGGTTTACAGCAGGTGACAAGAACCCTCGGCTTGTACGTCAAGCGCCCGCCAAAGGTCATTGGGATTTTACCGATTCAAACTTGTCACTTCTCAACTTAGCGTCCCATCGTATGCTAGAGAGCCACTATTATCATTCGATGGATCCGGTTCGGCATCGCAGCAACCTGCATGTAGAATTTGACAAGCCTTGGGTTGAATTTGAGTTGCTTGGCAAGCGGTTCAAATTGGGCGAGGCAGAGTTTGAGGCTTTTCGTCCCGCAAAACGCTGTGCCACAATATCCGTTGATCCAAAAACGGGCGAACGCGATCTCAATCTTGCTGGTTTAATGCAGGCTGATTTTGGGCATGCTTTCCTCGGGATTTACTGCCGAGTTGTTAAGTCGGGCAGCATTAAAGCAGGCGACAGTCTTGAAATATTGGGCGAGGCCTTGGGCGAGTACCCTGTTCCCTTTAACGCCCCAAGACCTGAACTTTGGCCCAGGCTCGCAAATCTCGATTCCGGTTCTCTAACATTTGAACAAAATGAACACCCTGAAATTGCTCAAGCAGAGCAGGGAACCTTACGGTTACATACAATTGGCAAGGAAGTCTCTTGGTACAAATGCAGAATCGAGCGTCATTCCAATTCTCACGAAATTGAGCTCGGTCCTGAAAGCGCAGAGATTGAAAACGGAAGGTACCTTGTTACAGGACCTTTTTGATTGTCAACATTGACAATTTACTCTGAGCTCCTATCTTTGCGAGAATGAAACCAACAGGATGGCGTCCATGTCAGTTGTCAAAGTTTTGCGTTAGCTCTCTCGATTTTCATTGGAGTGATATTCAACAGTATGGCTCAAACGAGCCAGAACAACCCTGCAATGATCATTGGGAGCCGCTTCCTTGATGTTGAAGGGAACATCAGGACTATTGGCGATGATGGTCCAAACCAACGAACGCTGCACCTTCAACTTCAGCTCCTGGGATTCCGACGTTTACTTCAAAGTACGCCTGTCAACGGCGGAGTAAAAGTCTGCCATTGGGGCGGAGCAAAAGTAGGCCAGTTTGTTTGATTTTTGGGTATGTCTTCTGGCCTCTGCAGGGGCCAGAAGACATTGTCCGTCATTGAGACCTATGATGGGTGTTGTTTGG
>CAJQQZ010000148.1 GCA_905480575.1 uncultured Alphaproteobacteria bacterium
CCAAACAACACCCATCATAGGTCTCAATGACGGACAATGTCTTCTGGCCCCTGCAGAGGCCAGAAGACATACCCAAAAATCAAACAAACTGGCCTACTTTTGCTCCGCCCCAATGGCAGACTTTTACTCCGCCGTTGACACTGATGAACACTGTGGGAGTCAGGCACCCAAGCAGCGACAAAAAGAGAAGTCTTTTTGAGCGCTTCATCCTCACGCTCTTACGACATACGACACCTCCGCACCGCGACAACGAAACAGCAGCGGCTTTTCTAGTAGAGGAAATTGCCGAGAACATAGGAGAAGTTGAATGGTGCATCGTTCGCCCTGATACGCTGATTAATGGCCCGGTTTCAGACTATGAGATCGTGCCTGCTCCAACCACTGGTATTTTTTCAGGGCGGCCAACGACAAGAGCAAATGTCGCCCATTTCATGAAAACGCTCCTTGAGGACCGTGAATTGTGGGCCGAATGGAAGTTCAACGCACCTGTCATAATGAACGACAATTGACCGAGGTTGGTTTGCTGCAGAAAGCACAACTCCCAAGCAGCACAAAAGCTCCTTCTTACTTGGTTCAGGCATCAATTTGACAGTTTTGGGGAAGAGTTGAACTTCCCTTTAACCTGCGCAAATAGATAATTGCCGCTTCAATCTAAAGGCCACTAGGCGCGTTAAACGGGACTGCCTTGGAAGTTGCAGAACCCTTTGAATCCGATGCTTTCTAGAAAAATAAAATGTTAACTATGACCGTTGAATTCAGTTCTCTTCCTCTTTCAAATTCGCGAGCTGCTCGAACTCGAGTTCGATTTCCTTCAATTCAGCAATTGCGGCCCTGATATCTGACGTATCAAAGATATCAATCGCCACTCGGTTACCCAACTTTTGGAATCTTAAACCGTCGCTATCTCGTTTCCCTAGATTATAGTTTGTCAAAACAAACGTATCGACTGCTCGCGCAAACCCCTTCGGAGTGATGGTTTGATAGCTTTCACTATCAATATCATCGCCAACCAGCGCCTGAGTGGCGTCAGAGATTAAAATCCCAGCTGCTGGTGCCAATTCTTGAAGGCGTGCAGCGAGATTTACAGGACTGCCAAAGGCCGTGTAGTCAAGCCGTTGCGTGGACCCAAAATCACCAACCGTACAGTAACCTGTTGAAATTCCCATTCGGACCTGCATGGCATTTTTTATGCCAAGCTTTTTCCAATAAGATTGCAATTCCACAACGCGGTTCTGCATCTTAGCCGCCATTTCGACACAGGCTAGCGCGTCTTCTCTTTCTCCATTGGTTTCCGGATCACCAAAGAACACCATCACCGCGTCGCCGATGAATTTGTCAATTGTGCCACCGTATTCTATGGCGATGTTGGTCATTTCCGAGAGATAGTTATTGATGACGGTCGCTAATAATTCAGGCTCCAGAGTGTCACTGAGATCTGTGAAGTTCACGATATCGGAAAAGAAAACCGTGAGGTTTTTACGCTGGTATTTTCTGCCAGACGCGTTCTCACTGTAAAAGATGCTTTCAAACACTTGGGGTGACAGATAGCTGGCCAATCGCTTAGAAATTTCCTCGAGGCGCTCGCTCTTTTGCTTGATGATATCCTGGTTCTTCAACTGTTCTTCCAGCAACTGTTGCTTTTCTTGGCGCAGTTGATCTTCAGCGGTCCGGTCAACGAACTGCCCCTGAATGCCGTGTAAAAATGAAAAGTCCGGGCTCGTCGTCTGCGTAGATAGCAGAGAAAAGATCCTCAGCTCTCCCTTTTGAAGAATCTCAAGACGTGGAATCAAGACATGACCGTCGGTCTTCAAGTCGTCAATGAATTTATCAATCAGTGTTTTGTCAAGATTCAGCGCCTCCAGCACTTCCGGAAAATACACGCCCTGTAATTCACCCAGGGCTGGAAAGAACTGTTTGAAATTTTGGTTTACCCGCGTGATATTGTAGTCTTCGTCCGCAAAGTAAGCCGCTGTTATCGCGTTTTGAAAGTTGAAAAAACTTAAGTCCAAAACTTTGTTTGCGTTGAAAAATTCTTCTAAAACCATTACTCTCCCCCACCCAGCGGGTCTGCCCGCTTTTGATTTTAATCCTACCTCTTCAACTAGCTTATACCTTTTTTGCAGGAGGTAGGGGAAATTCAGCAATAGATTCTCGACGGCAAGGAGTTACGGCGGCACGCTTCGCTGGACTCTTGAGGGATTATTGCCGCAATTTGGTTAACGCCTGATTTTCTGGTTTATCGTCTTTCTGTTTTTCTTTTGCTTGTTCTTTTTGCTGGTTCTGTACAGCAGCTTAGCTTCCGTTGCACGCTCGGCCAGGGCAGAGGAATTCGACTGGTCTTCTGCGCCCAATTTGCTCCAGCGTGCCAATCTAACGGGATCAATTTCTCCTGCCTTGAGTGCCGCTTGGATGGCGCAACCAGGTTCGATGTCGTGCTTACAATCGTTGAACTTACATTGGTCCGCTAACGCGACAACGTCAGCGAAAACACCCGCAATCCCTGTCTCAACATCCGCCAACTGAAGCTCGCGCATTCCAGGCGTATCCACGACCGCACAGCCGGCAGATGTAAAGTGCAACTGACGCCGTGTTGTTGTGTGGCGACCTTTGCTGTCATCTTCTCGAATATCACCCGTCTCGGCGACCGTTTCCTCAAACAACGCATTGACCAAGGTCGATTTTCCCACGCCGGAAGAGCCCAAGAAGGCAACGGTTTTTCCTTGTGTGCACCAGGGTGAGAGTTTGGCAAGAGGTTCATCGCTCAAGGCATTAAGCAACTCCACCCGCAAGCCTTCTGAAATCGATCTCGCGGCCTCAACGTAAGGCGCAGCATCCTCACAAAGGTCGGCTTTGGTGAGTAGAATCACCGGTGTCACGTCAGTCTCAAAAGCCAAAATGACATAGCGCTCAAGCCGCGCAATGTTAAACTCATCATTACACGACGACACGATAAACACTGTATCAACATTGGCGGCAATCAGCTGTCGTTTGCGATCTTCGCCTGGCCCGATCCGCTCAAAGAGGCTCGCGCGATCCAAGATCTTGCTCGCGGGCGGCTGCTTCTCATCATAAAGCATCCAATCACCAACAGTCGCATCTAGCCCCGGCGGGATAGTAGCATCAACACCGTCCCCCACAACCTGCAAGCCATTCCTATGGACTTGCACGACCCGAACCGGCGATAATTCTGGAAAGTCATTAACGCTGGCTTGTTGGCTAAAGAAAGGTTGCCAACCAAGTTGCTCCAAAGGCGATCTCAGCGGTGAATTTGATTGAGGAGGTTTACGGCCTGAAATGCGACCGGTCCCCGAAGCTAGCGTTGGCAGGGCCGGGTCTCGCGGCATTAAGTTGAGCTTTCACGCCCTCGGGCATGAAACAAGCTCCCACTGATTCTAGATTGTTTTCACTAAGCTTAATTTTCGGTTCTCCAATGCAGATTGTTTACAATCTTCCTGTGAGGCTTGTAAACATCCCTGAGCGTCGGTGACGCTGCCCAAACATCACCAAGTGAGTTTGAATCGGGGGAAATTGGATTGGATACAAACCTATCGCACATCGACCTGGATTGGTTTTAGAAAGCGACTAATTCCGTGACTGGCGTCGTAACCCCTGATGGCCCGGAAGAATAATAGTGAATTTCTATAAAAAGCGCCATTTTAAGGTCCTCTCGATTTTTCGACTAGAAGCAACATATTTCAGCGCCTCTTCATATTCAAATGCAGATAGATCTTTCATTTTGATGGCCATTGAATTCACATAAACAGTGAAATGCCTGTAGTTTTTTGAGCCCGCACATCGTAGGTTCTTCCGTGTTTGATTAAAGCCCGGATAATCTCTAACAATATCGATGTTTGCTTCTTTATATCCATTTAAAGCATTTCGGTTTTAATTTGATTGATATCCAGCGGCTTTGAAATAGTTGAAACATTCATCTGGTTCGAACATGTAGCAGATATCTCCAATTGCCTTGAAGACTTCGGTAAAAGTTCTTGCTCCAATTCTTCTCAG
>CAJQQZ010000149.1 GCA_905480575.1 uncultured Alphaproteobacteria bacterium
AACATCGTGGTTTCCTTTGTTTGATGTTTTTGGTTTGCACCTACATCAAAACCGGAAACGGCTGGCTCCTTCAAGAGCCGAACGTAGTCCTTCCAGCTAGCTGGAAGGACTACTATGTCAGATTAAGTCGGAACTAATTCACATCAATTACTCTTCTTGCGTTCAGTGACAGTTGGTTGGTTCAGTACTCTTGGCACAAAGGCTCCAACCCTTTGCGATACGAGTGCTGAACCGCCGCATCTAACGATGCCCCCTTTATTTGACGACCCATTTAGCTGCTGCAGCAAACTTTATTAATTTTTGGTAAATTTTCGTTTCCCCTTTTACCCGATGCCCACCCAAGGCACGAACTTAGCCCCGGAGTTTTTCTCCGGGGTATTTTTTTGGTCTCGCGCCTAGAGCATGTCGAGTTTGAATGGATTGGTTGGACCTGCTCTAAGCCGTTGATGTTTCGCGTATCTTTATCCCAAAACCGGCGCTCCTTTTTGGGAGATGCGCCATAAATCAGGATCAAAAAAAAGCCTGCTGAAAGCTCAGCAGGCTAGTTAGATTTGGGAGGCTGTCAGACTTTCGTCTGATGCATGAGTACATAATAGCGGAAATCGCCGACACAAAAGTGATATAAATCACGTTTTGGAAGTTTTTGTCTTCGGTGTCTACTTTACCTATCCTGTAAAAAAAGACCCGTTGGGGAGCCAACGGGTCAGTATCAGGGAGGGAGAACCAGAAGAAAGTCACTGTCTGTCTGGTAGCTCTATGTCCTTTATACATTTGTCTTTGCGGGCCATCTGTGACCGAAATCACATTGGCGGCAATAAGTTAGAAATTGTTCACGGGAACGCGAAGATTTGTCTGTCGGTTGACCTTTGAAACCCTGAACAGATTAACCTCAAAAAAAAGCCCGCTAAAGAACTAACGGGCTGAGTTTTTGGGGGGGGCTTAAAGGAAATCTGTATCTATCTGGTTAACATGATTGTGTTATAGCGCACCGCTTGTGCAAAAAATGTGACGAAAATCACTAAATTTGAATTTGTTGGAGATTATCGACATCGATACCCGTTTTCCGGCGGCAAGAAATGACTGGAGATATCGTGGTGGGCTCTGGCGAAAACAAAAACTCCTGAGTTTGGAAAAGAGCTATCGTTCGTCGGAAGCCGGCCCAAAAAAAGGCCCGCTAGAATTCTAGCGGGCTAGTTTAACAGGGAGGGAAAACTAGAAGAAAAACTTAATCTGTCTGGTTGTCTTGATTTTCTTATAGCCTGCCGTTTGTGCAAAATGTGTGACAAAAATCACTAAATTTGGGTTTTTGTCAGAAAACCACAAAACAATACCTTGTTCCACTTGCTAGTTTTTGCCGATCAATCTGCTATTGGTGTCGCTCCAGGTCCGTAAGGCAATCGGCATCCAACAACGACTTTTTCATCGATCGCACATTGAAGTTTGGCATCGAGCTCGTGTTTTTCACATTCTGGGCGATACTTTCCAAACCAGTTTTCGACGTTTGCACAATCACAATCGATCTGCCCACAAACGGAACCGTTCATCAGGTTCTTGATTGTACGATACAGCTCCGCGCAGTAAGGACCTAGTTCAGGCATGGCATAACACCAGCCGGTGAGGGCATCTGTAAAAAATTCAGAATCCCAAGGTCCTCTGCTTGACAGTTCAATGATATCATTTTCTAACTTCGAGTAGGCTTCCTCGTCGAACTTCCCGGATCTTATTGCCTCGGTGACGAGTTGCATGGCCTGATCTGTTTTGGAAAACATCTCCCCTGACCATCGCAGTTCGGCGGTAAACAGAGGTACAATTGGCGCGTAAGGTTTCAACGACAGGGGTACGACCGAGAGCAGTAGATCCTGCTGGGCCCTCATGGCACTTTCCGACAATGCTTCAATTGAAGCACCGTCGCGCGCTTGCTCACCAATGCCAAGCAAGGCTTCTAACAGGCCCATGGCTTTCTGCCCGTCAAACTCGCCGAGTTGACTTTCCAGAATAGCTCTCATGCCGGGAAGCCCAGCGCTTTGGGCTAACTCATCCAACTCAAGCAGCTGATCACCAAGGTCTATCGTCGTGGCTACATCGATTGTTCCGTGTTCGAACGCTAAAGCGAGTTCAGATAAAATCGGCCCCATGGCATACGAGTAGCCTTCTGGTGTCGCAAGAGCTTCTGGGTCTTTGAGAGCTGGCAGCAACACATTGAAGAGAGCATTGCCAGTTCCTGAAGATTTGGCCTCAACTCGGAGCTGGTAGGCCAGGAAACGCCCTTCCTCTTTACCAGATTCCTCTGCAACGTCGGCCATAGCGCGAAGGCTATTTGCCGTTGTTTCCATTGACCAGGATTGCAGAAAGGCTTGGCCATGTTCGTGGAATTCATCATTGTAGGCCTGCACCGGTGACGCAAACGCCAGGGCAATGAATAAGGTTAACGTTCTGAAAAACATATGAATTCTCCTCTATCCTCGCTCTCAGCATATCACAAATGCCCAGCATTTGGAAATGACAGGAGAATTCGCCGTTACGGCAACTGCCTAGTGTCTAAACAGCATCTCTGCGCAAAGCCTGAGCCATACAATGGATGCCACCGCCGGTCTTAGAAACCTCTGACATATCCATCTCGGCAACTTCAAACCCTCGCGCTTTCAGGTTTTCGATGAGAACGCGGCTGTGTTTCGGGACAATGACGCGGTCGTTACCCATGGACATGACATTGCACCCAAGGGTGACAGTATCGGGAAAGGGGACATCAATGATTTCAATGTTCTTGTCTCGCAGCCACTGCACGACGTCGGGCGGGGTACAGTCAATACAAACTGCGGCGAGTTTTTCCGCGATCATGACAACCATCAGGTCGATGTGGACATAGAAGGGGTCGAAATAGGTGACCCGCGTTTCCCAACCTTCCTGATCGAACCATCCTTTGACCTGTTGAACGGCCTCGTCCTGTGTGCGCTCGCCACCACATCCAATCAAAACGCATCCAGGTTCAATGACGTTGAAGTCACCACCCTCGAAATGACCAGCTGTGATCATCTCATAGATGGGAATGCCTTTTTCCTGATAGCTGCGGATGGCGGCATAGTTCTCGCCCCGGCGCCACCAGTTCGCCATGTTGGTGATCACCGCCCCGTAAGGGGTCATGAAGGATGAATCCCGCGTATAAATCTGCATCGCCAAAGCGGGGTCTTCAGCTTGGAAGTGAACATTGACATCGAAATGGCGGTAGGCATCGACCAGTTCCGCATGCTGTTGTTTTGCTACTTCGATATTGGCAGGTGCTTCGCGCAAATACTTCCGGCTGAGAGAGCTCGTCGACAGGTGCCTAAGATTAGCGACAGGGCCCAGTAAAACGTCTCTCAACACGCCGTACTCTGAATTGGCACCCCAATAGTTCAGAGTGGCTGTTCCGCCACTTGATGACCGGCGACCCAAGGAAAAATGGTCGTGGCCGGCGTTTGCTGTTGAATCTGGCATGAGTTTATCCCCAGGAAATGAATTGTTGGAACTATAACCTTTCAAATGGAGAGGGCAAGACCTACCAATATCAGACCAATGGCGGATCCTTTCTGTGTAATTTGTGATTTGGTGTGACCACACCGATTGTGATTTAATCGGGGAAGGAGCTATTAGAGGTATTTTAAAGATGAGAGATCAAATTTTGAAACAAAAGTTTACAACATTGCTCATTGGGGCTTTCGCTCTGCCAATGTTTTTTGCTCCTGGAACAGGACATGCTGCTTGCTCTGATTGGCCTGGTCCTGGTGTGGATTGGACACAATGTCGGAAAACCTCAAAGGTTATGAAATCCATGGATTTCAGCAACGCTAATCTAGAAGAAACCAATTTCTATGGCAGCAATCTCTCTGATAGTAATTTTATTGGTGCAACCTTGTTCAAGGCTGAACTGTCGAGTGCGCGATTGAGCGGTGCATCGCTCGACGGTGTTAATAAGCAGAAAACAGTGGGCTACCGAGCAAAATTTGACCGGGCTTCGCTTAAGGGCGCGCAGATGGAGAAGAGTGAATTTTCAAGGGCCTCCTTCCTGGCGACCGATTTGAGCGGTGCTGACCTGAACAAGTCTGAACTGGGCCGTGTGCATTTCGAACATGCGAACCTAACAAACGCTAAATTGTAGAAGTTCAGACCTGATCTGACAGTTTCCGGATTTTGATGCGGTGTCTGTCGGATCAAATTCAGTTTATGAACTTGGCCTTCCAGATTTCTTTGCCCTCTATCATTGTCTCAAATGGCGTTCTTCCGCAAC
>CAJQQZ010000150.1 GCA_905480575.1 uncultured Alphaproteobacteria bacterium
CATTGGAAATGAAGACGCCAGGCCAAGTCTATCAACCATCAAACAGAGCCTACAACGGATTGCCTGACATAACTTACCCCTTCCACGACAAGGAAGTTATGATCACAAACTGTGGACGATTGTGCCTGCACAGAAAGAAGACCAACATCTCAACAGCGCTGGCGGGACAAAAAGTTGGCATCAAAGAGGTCGAAGACCAAATCTGGATGGTTTCTTTCCTTGACTATGATCTCGGGTATGTGGATCTAGAACAGCGTACCTTGCAAACAATCGACAATCCGTCCGGCTCGAGATTGTCACCTATGTCTTAGGTACAAACTGTTACCTATGTCTCAAGGCCAGACAAGAAGAAATTGGCGCGCCCTGGAGGATTCGAACCTCCGACCGTCCGCTTAGAAGGCGGGTGCTCTATCCAGCTGAGCTAAGGGCGCGCAAGGTGGACTTAGTGAGTCCAGCGAAGCAAACGATCGTTTGCGAAGTTATCCGAGTAACCACGAGGTTTGATCTTACGCTGTTTTGGTTCATCAACGTAAAACATGTAACCATGCTTTTCGGCGTAAGCCACTGCTTCTTCGGCACTATCAAACCAAAGATTTACCTGAGATCTCGTATCAGCAGAAGAGGTCCAGCCCATCAGAGGTTCAACCTCACGAGGAGCGGTTTGCTCAAACTTCAAAAGCCAGCGTTTGGAATTACCACGACCGGATTGCATGGCATTCTTGGCGGGTTTGTAAATGCGAACTTGCATAGTCTTTTGACCACCATTCTTATTGACCGCCACTAAGATCAGGCAAGACCTTAGGGATGGTCGGGGCGAAAGGATTCGAACCTCCGACATCCTGCTCCCAAAGCAGGCGCTCTACCAGGCTGAGCTACGCCCCGACATGAGCGCTGATGTAGACGAAAGAACTTGGCAGGGCAAGAGGGATTTGAAAGAAAATTCGCTTTCTCTGTTCTTTCTTTGCCCTTTTCAAATATGCGAAAAAAAATGCCACTCATTGAAGGGAAACTCAGCATTCTGAACCAGCCAATGTACCATCTCATATTCACTATCTCGATCCGACGCACTCAAAACTAAGGAACCAAAACCAGCAAAGAGAGCCAGATATTCAAAAACGGCGTTCTGCCCGCGTTCCTTGTCCGATAAAATAGACAAATTTCCGTTACTGGCTTGTATTTTGGACGCGGGCGCTACATTTAGGATTCAACGAACCACGAACGAGATTCAAGACTATGGCAGCGATCAAAAGCGGCTTCATCGACACGATTGGCAATACCCCTCTTATTTTTCTAAGGAAGCTCTCGGAGGAGACGGGGTGCACAATCCTTGGCAAGGCAGAGTTCCTCAATCCAGGAGGTTCCGTCAAAGATCGCGCAGCATGGGCAATCGTCAAGGACGCCGAAGAACGTGGTCTTTTGAAACCTGGCGGTACCATTGTTGAAGGGACGGCCGGTAACACCGGTATCGGCCTCACCCATGTCGCCAATGCCCGTGGGTACAAATCTGTCATCGTTATGCCGGAAACCCAAAGTCAGGAGAAAAAAGATACACTCCGCATGTTGGGTGCCGACCTTCGATTGGTTCCCGCTGTCCCTTACAAAAACCCTGACAACTTCGTGCACTGGTCCAGGCGCTTGGCCGAAGAAATGAATGCCTCTTTTCCGAATTCTGCCATTTGGGCCAATCAGTTTGACAATACAGCCAACAGCAAGGGGCATTATGAGACAACAGGACCTGAAATCTGGCAGGATACAAAAGGCAAGATAGATGGGTTTGTTTCGGCAGTCGGATCTGGCGGGACGTTGAGCGGTATCAGTCGATATCTGAAAGAACAATCTCCTGACATAAAAGTGGCTGTCGCTGACCCGGAAGGGGCTGCAATTGCCTCCTACTTTAACACCGGTGAGTTGAGATCAGAAGGCAACTCAATCATGGAAGGCATAGGACAGGGTCGCGTTACCGAGAACATCAAGGAAGCGAAGGTCGATGTCGCTTACACAATTCCGGACAGTGAAGCCTTGCCCTATGCTTTTGATTTGTTACAGAACGAAGGCTTCTCCGTTGGTGGCTCTTCGGGCATCAATATGGCGGGCGCTGTACGTTTGGCGAAAGAACTTGGACCGGGCCATACCATTGTCACTCTGCTTTGTGACTCTGGGCAGCGTTATGCTAGTAAAATGTTCAACCCAGAATTTCTGAAGGAAAAGGGTCTCCCGCTTCCTAACTGGCTTTAAGGAATTAATATGTCTCCCTCCTCTCCTTTTGTTAGCCCTGCCTGGCTCTCCCAAAACCTAAAGAGAGATGACCTTGTCATTCTCGATGGCACATACTTCTTGCCAGTCATGAAGAGAGATGCAGCAGCAGAGTTTCTTGAAGGTCACATTCCAGGCGCTCAATTCTGCGACCTCGAGAAAATCAGCGACCCAGACAAAACCCGCCCTCACATGTTAGCCAGCAACGAGCTGTTCGCTAAAGCCGTCGCTTCAATGGGTATCAGCAACGATCATCAGGTCATTGTTTACGATCAATCAGGCCTATTCTCCGCTCCTCGTCTTTGGTGGACCTTTAGAGTCTACGGCCACAAAAATGTTCAGATTTTACAAGGCGGCCTGAAAGCTTGGAAAACCGCTAACTTGCCTATCGAAGTTGGAGCGAGTGCTGCGGCTCAACCGCAAGATTTCACTGCGAACCTTGATGAAAGCCAGGTCAGAAACGCCGACGACATGTTGGCACTGATAGACAACAAAAAGGAACAAATTGTTGACGCTCGTTCGCGAGGTCGTTTTGCCGGTACCGATCCAGAGCCATGGCCTGGTCGCGTTCCCGGGCACATGAACGGTGCATTCAACCTTCCTCATGTCGATGTCTTGAACAATGAAACTCAGGAATTGAAATCTGTCGGTGAAATCCGCGCGGCCTTTGAAGCAGAGGGTGTCGATCTTTCCAAGCCAATTGTCACCTCTTGCGGGTCCGGCGTGACGGCATCGACATTGGCCCTGGCGCTCTACGTAGCCGGGATTAACGACGTTGCCATCTATGATGCATCCTGGTCAGAATGGGGGTTGCCTGAGAACGGATTTCCCATTATTAGCGACGCCTAAAACCTCACAAAATTGGGTAGTTCAGGCTGTTTTTTCTAGTGATTGGCATAGAGGTTGCTTTTGTTATGGGTATTACTCGAGGCAAGAACCATTTTTTTAGAAAGATATAGGATGTTCTTAAAGAAATTATCGCTGACCGGTCTATTTGCCGGGCTGATTGTAGCAACGTCGACGGCATCTGCACAGGTGACACCGCTCAACAATCAACAAATTTTGGTCGATCCCTACGACAACAGAACTGACCTCTACAATCACTCCCAATTTCTGGGACGGACTAAAGCTGATCTCCATTATCGCACATATATTACGCGCCAACGAGTCAACGAAGACCCTTACATCCAGCAGTTAAGCCCAGAGTTCCGCGCAAAGTATGGCACACACGCCAACCATGAAGCAGCGACAAGGCAACTTGACTTCCAGAACCGCCGTTCTGGTTTTCGCCTGATTGGCGGCACAGCTGGCGGTTCTCTACCTGCTGTACAGCCGCAACAGGTGGTCTACCAACAGCCTGTTGTTCAACAGCCGGTCAGAGTCGTTCAGCCACAAACGCGAGTCGTTCAAGCAGGAGAGCTGATTTTTCTCGACCGTGTGTTCTTCGATCACGACAAGCATAACATCACTCCCTACTCAATGCAGATCATTGGCCAACTCGCTGCTTATATGAATGCTAATCCTAATTCTCGTGTGGTTCTAGAAGGCCACACGGACGTATCTGGCAATGTGAACTACAACGTTCGCTTGTCACAACTTCGTTCACTCAATGCGCGCAATGCCCTTTTGGCCTATCGCATCAATCCCAATCGAGTCCAAATCTCCTACTTAGGCGAGAGCCGACCCGACAAACCAGCATATACAGCAGACGGTCGACTTTTGGATAATCGTCGTGTAGAATTCAAAGTATACGCAACACAAGGCGGGGTCGCTCGCTTTGTTAGGCCACAGGTTGTGCGCAACTGATCCTCAGAAGCCTACGCAAGTAGGTTATCTTGCCTCCTCCTCACCTTGCGTGCAGCCTAGGTGTCCCCTTGTCTTTTGGCAGGGGGACACCACCTCTCGCAAATTGCTTCTCATTTTAAGAATCACTCGCAAATTGCAAACGTCGTCCCGCCTGGGCGACAGATTGTATCACCACCTCCTAAACTTTTATTCCCGCCACTTTTCTGCTGTAAATTCACTTTGAAATCAGGAGAATTCTCAGTGGATACAGACTTTGAAGTAGTGATTGCCGGTGCCGGCATAGCGGGTCTAACAGCTGCACTGTCCTTCTCGCAGATGGGATTAAGTGTTGCAATCGCTTCGCCACTCCCGCCCCCAAAGCAAATTGACTTTAGGACGTCAGCCCTCCTTCCAACCAGTGTTCGTTTTCTCCAGACTTTGGGTCTGTGGGAAAATGTCGATAAAGCAGTGCAGCCTTTTTGGACCATGCGTTTGATTGACGACGCAGCGAAGACGAGAGGCAACGGTGCGATCACTGACTTCACCAGTCAAGATACCGGCAGTGAACCACTTGCTTACAATGTGCCCAATGATGTTTTACGAACAGCTTTGTTGGAGAGTTTGTCTTCGAATGCCGTTTCAATTTTTGATGCAAAGATTTCGGCAATCGAAACCGATCAAGGACAGGCGATCACCCTTTCCAATGGGGCACTCCTCAGCGCCAAGCTGTTGGTTGCCGCAGATGGACGTAACTCCTTTTGCAGATCACACGCCAAAATCATTTGCCACCAAATGCCAAGTAAACAATTCGCCATCACGTGTCTGCTGGAACACTCCGAGCCTCACCATGCCATATCAACTGAATTCCAAAGGCGCGGCGGCCCATTCACCGTGGTGCCAATGCCTGGTAATCACAGCTCCCTGGTTTGGATAGAACCGGAATCAAAAGGGGCAGAGCTGCTCAATCTAACAAGCAGCGAACTTGAAGTACAGGTGAGAAGACGTGCCGCGGGTTGCCTCGGCAAAATCAAACTTCTGTCAAAACCGCAAGGTTTTCCCATCAGGCCCCAAATCGCACAGAAATTTTACGCGCCGTACCTTGCCCTCGTTGCAGAGGCCGCTCATTCTTTACCTCCAACTGGGGCACAAGGGTTAAACTTGAGCCTCACAGACATCGCGACGCTGAGCGACGTTATCGCAGAAGCTTTGGCGTCGTCCAAAGATTTCAATACACAAAAAGCACTTTCACTTTACGAGCGCAGAAGACTCCCAGATGCGCTCGCTCGGTTCGCGTTCTCCAATGGTCTCAACCTTGCAACGGCGGCACAAACACCCTTTGGACAGGGAGCACGAAGAGCGGGCCTTTCACTCCTTCGATCACTACCACCCATCAAAAGGCAACTAACAAAGCTAGGTCTTCAACCTATCGGCTACACCCCTACGACTATGCAATAGCCTGCGTCGCAAAATGCTACTAGATGTGATTGGCGATGTGGTTTTCTTTTTCACTGAGACAATCACAACCTTTATTTTGAGGCAAAATGAACTACAATGGCCTTGTAACTTAGAGAGGGAAATTCATGCGAGCTGGCAGCACAATCATTCTTGCATTGTATATTAGCCTGCTTTCGGCACTCTCGATTTTTACAGCTCAAGCAACAGAAAAAAGATCAGTCGCCATCGGTACCGGTGATGTCACCGGTGTCTATTTTCCAGCGGGCGGTGCAATATGCCGCTTGATCAACAATGGACGAACTGATCACGGCATCCGATGTGCTGTCGAGCCAACGTCTGGTTCCATTCAAAACATCAACCGTATCCGGTCTGGAGATTTGGAATTTGGCATTGTTCAATCTGATTGGCAGTATCACGCATACTATGGCACCGGTAAATTTGGAGATTCCAAGCCATTCGACGAATTGAGAGCGATTTTCTCCCTGCACCCAGAACCGGTCACCATCGTTGCCCGCGCGGATGCTGGGATCCATGAAATCACCGATCTTCTGGGAAAAAGGCTCAACGTCGACTTGCCTGAATCAGGCACCCGAAACACATGGAACGTGATCGCCATGGCCTACGGCTGGGATGACGAGCATTTCGACATCCGAGAAACCAAAGCCTTTGAAGCCAGCAAAGCCCTCTGCAAAGGAGAGATTGATGCTTTTGTTGCCTTGGTTGGCCACCCCTCAACTTTGGTTAAAGACACGCTCCGAGCCTGTGATTCAGTCTTAGTCAACATCACTGGCAAGGAAATCGATGAGTTGGTCGCCAGATACAGTTTCTATCGCTATGCGATCATCCCTGCTGGTGCCTATGAAAAGACCGATGGGGACACAAAGTCCTTCGGCGTTGGCGCAACTTTCGTAACGACTTCCTACATCCCCAAAGAAGTGGTTTACGGCGTGGTCAAAAACTTGATGAGTAAGATCGACACTTTCCGCAAGTTGCACCCTGCACTTGAGTACTTGGAGCCTCGGGTCATGGCCAATGACAGTCTAACAGCGCCCTACCATGCCGGTGCTGAGGAGGCTTACCGGGAACTGGGCTTAATTGATTGAAGACGCACAGATCTAATCTCCAAAAAACTCAAATTCCACCCTTAGAAACAGTTTTCCACTAGAGTAGACCGCTAGTTCAATTCGTGGCCAAACAATCGCAGTCTTAGCATTTTCTCCAGAGGTCCAGATAGACCCGCTAGAAAGGCAATGCTAATCACCCGCGCCCAAAAATTGTCGATCTCAAAAAAAGGCAGCACCCATTTAACCATGCAGAAGGTGCCTACAAAAACAAAAAGAAGTGAAAAAACGATTGTGAAAGTGATCTCTTGCACAGTTGGCTCCCATTTCCTTGTTTCGCGTGACAAAACTTTAGGTGTTCATTTTCGAACTGACATTCAATAAGAAAGCGGGAAGAGTTTCTGACCTGTTCTTTGTTCCAATAGAGGCATTGACCGTTGCTGAATCGAGTTTCGTTGAGGTTACTAAAGCGTTTCTGTTTTAGTTGGAATCGTTTTCTTGTTTCCTTGTGCCTCAAAGTATGATTCTTTCTGTTTGGGAGGATCTATCATGCCAGCACCATTGCCATCTGCGCTTCGGGCGCGTTTTCAGCAATACATTGAAGA
>CAJQQZ010000151.1 GCA_905480575.1 uncultured Alphaproteobacteria bacterium
GAAATGGTTATGCCTGGTGACGACGTCAAGATGACGGTTGAGCTCATTGCTCCAATCGCCATGGACGAAGGTCTTCGCTTCGCGATCCGTGAAGGCGGCCGCACAGTAGGTGCTGGTGTCGTTTCTAAGATCAGTAAGTAAGTATAAGTATAGGGAGCCTCATTTCTTTGAGGCTCTTTTTTTGAACAGTAGTTTCGGCAAGGTTTTTTATCCATGGATAGCCAAAACATAAGAATTCGGTTGAAGGCGTTTGACCATCGAATTCTCGATGAATCAACGAAAGAGATCGTTGGCACAGCAAAGCGTACTGGTGCACAGGTTCGTGGGCCAATTCCACTTCCTACACGCATCGAGCGTTTCACAGTTCTTCGTGGTCCACACGTGGATAAGAAAAGCCGTGAACAGTTCGAAATGCGCACTCACAAGCGTTTGCTCGATATTGTTGATCCTACTCCACAAACTGTGGACGCACTCATGAAGCTTGATCTTGCTTCGGGTGTAGAAGTAGAAATTAAGTTGCAGGGATAAACCATGCGTACGGGTCTAATTGCACAAAAGCTTGGCATGTCCAGGCGCTTTGCTGAAGATGGGACACATATCCCTGTCACAGTACTAGCGATTGGTGATTGTCAGGTAGTCGCTCAGAGAACTGAGGAAAAGGATGGCTACAACGCTCTCCAACTCGGCACCGGGCAAGTTAAAGTCAAGAATCTTTCAAAGTCAGTTCGTGGACACTTTGCGAAAGCAAAAGTTGAGCCGAAGCGTCGTTTGGCAGAATTCCGCGTTGCAGCAGATGCAATGGTGGACGTTGGTGCTGAACTTTCTGCTGATCACTTTGTTGATGGTCAGAAGATCGACGTTACAGGTGTTTCAATCGGTAAGGGCTTTGCCGGTGCCATGAAACGTCACAACTTCAGCGGTCTTCGTGCTTCTCACGGTGTTTCAATCTCACATCGTTCGCACGGTTCCACTGGCCAATGTCAGGATCCTGGTAAGGTCTTCAAGGGTAAGAAGATGGCCGGTCACATGGGTGCAGAGCGTGTCACAACGCAGAATCTTACGGTTGTTGCTTCTGACGTTGAACGCGGTTTGATCTTCGTTCGCGGCGCTGTTCCTGGTCATGATCAAGGATATGTTCTTGTGAAGGATGCTGTGAAGAAGAGCCAAAAAGATCTTCCTTTTCCTGCGAGCCTAAAAGCCGCAAATTCACCAGCTGAAGCTGAGCCTGTCGTTGAAGACGCGCCGGCTGCAGATGCTGAAACAGAAAACTGAGGAAACTGAGCCATGAAAGCAAAGGTCGTCGACCTCACAAACAAAGCTGCTGGCGATGTTGAACTAGACGAGACCATTTTCGGTCTTGAAGTTCGCAAAGATATTCTCGCTCGTGCAGTAAACTGGCAGCTGGCCAAGCGCCGTGCTGGTACACACAAAGTGAAAATTCGCTCCGAAATCACACAGACTACGAAGAAATTTGTTCGTCAAAAAGGTTCTGGTGGTGCTCGTCACGGTGCTCGTTCTGTAAACATCTTCCGCGGTGGCGGTGTGGTTCACGGACCTCAGGTTCGCAGTCACGCTCACAGCTTGCCAAAGAAAGTTCGCAAGCTAGCGCTGAAAACAGCTTTGTCTGCAAAGCAGGCCGCTGGTGATTTGATTATCATCAAAGATCTTGCTCACGATAGTGGCAAAACAAAGGATCTTAAGGCTCAGTTGGCTGGACTAAAAGTAGATTCTGCTTTGTTCATTGGTGGCAGTGATGTTGACATGAACTTTAGCCGCGCTGCGAGCAACTTGATCGGGATCGATGTGTTGCCTCAGCAAGGCGCTAATGTTTATGACATCCTACGTCGTGACAAGCTGGTCTTGAGCAAAGATGCAGTAGAAGCGTTGGAGGCGCGTTTAAAATGAGCCGAGGATTAATGCTTACACGCCGCGCTCGTAAAGCGTCGGCAACAACAGTTTCAGCTGAACGCATGTATGAAGTGCTTCGTTCGCCGTTGGTGACTGAAAAAGCGACAATGGGCCAAGAGTTTAATCAGTATTCTTTCGTCGTATCACTCGACGCAAGCAAGCCTGAAATCAAGGCAGCGGTTGAAGGGCTTTTTAACGTCAAAGTAAGAGCGGTTAACACTTCTATCCTGAAAGGGAAAGTTAAGCGTTTCCGTGGTCACAAAGGTAAGCGGAACGACATGAAAAAAGCAGTCGTTCGTCTGCAAGATGGTCATCAAATTGACCTCGCTACCGGACTTTAGGGGTGGATCGCTAGAATGGCTTTAAAAAATTATAATCCGGTCACACCCAGCCAGCGTAATCTGGTTCGTGTTGATCGTTCTGAGCTCTGGAAAGGCAAGCCCGTCAAGAAATTGACTGAGGGTTTGACCAAGACAGGTGGTCGTAACAACACTGGTCGTACAACATCTTGGCACCGTGGTGGTGGTCACAAGCGTCGTTATCGCTTTGTTGACTTCAAGCGCACCAAATTTGATGTTGTCGGTACAATCGAGCGTATCGAATACGATCCGAATAGAACAGCATTCATCGCACTCGTGAATTACGAAGATGGTGAGCAGGCGTACATCTTGGCGCCTCAGCGTTTGTCTCCTGGAGACAAAATCGAAGCTGGGAAGAAAGCTGACATTAAGCCAGGCAATGCCTTGCCGTTGAACTCTATTCCAGTTGGAACGATTGTTCATAATGTTGAGCTCAAGCAAGGCAAGGGCGGTCAGTTGGCTCGTTCAGCCGGTGCTTATGTTCAGTTGGTTGGTCGTGACAGTGGCTATGCACAGTTGAAACTTCCTTCTGGTGAATTGAGATTGGTTCGCGGTGAATGTATGGCGACTGTTGGCGCTGTTTCAAACGCTGACCACTCAAACCAGAAGATGGGTAAAGCTGGTCGTTCTCGTTGGATGGGCAAGCGTCCACATGTTCGTGGTGTTGCTATGAACCCGATCGATCACCCGCACGGTGGTGGTGAAGGTCGCACATCAGGTGGTCGTCACCCGGTTACTCTTTGGGGTAAGCCGACTAAAGGTAAGCGTACACGTACTAATAAGACAACGGATCGTTTGATCATGCGTCGTCGTTACGCGAAGAAAGGTTAAAGACATGTCACGTTCAGTCTGGAAAGGTCCTTTCATTGATGGATATTTGGTAAAGAAAGCGGAAGCGGCTCGCAATAGTGGTCGCAACGAAGTCATTAAGACTTGGTCACGCCGTTCAACCATTATTCCTCATTTTGTTGGCCTTACTTTTGGTGTTTATAACGGCCAAAAATTTGTTCCTGTTTTGGTTACAGAAGACATGGTTGGTCACAAGCTCGGCGAATTTTCACCGACCCGCACTTACTGGGGGCACGGCGTCGACAAGAAAGCGAAGAGAAGATAAATGGGTAAGTCTAGCGCTCCCCGTCGTTTGGCGGATACAGAAGCTCAAGCAGTTGCTCGCTTTTTGCGGGTTAGCCCTCAAAAGCTGAACCTTTTGGCTGCTTCCATTCGTGGCAAGTCTGCTCAATCAGCAATGAACGAGCTTGCTTTCTCTAAGCGTCGCATCGCTCACGATGTTCGTAAGGCTTTGCAATCTGCGGTTGCTAACGCCGAGAACAATCATCAGTTGGATGTCGACCGTCTTTATGTGAAAGAGGCCTACGTTGGCAAGACGATGACGCTTAAGCGTTTTCGTGCCAGAGCTAGAGGCCGTGTTGGCAAAATTGTTAAGCCGTTTAGCCGAATTACTATCGTAGTTCGCGAACGTGAGGAGGCCGCGTAATGGGTCAGAAAGTTAACCCAATTGGGCTTCGCCTAGGCATTAACCGTACTTGGGACTCTCGTTGGTACGCTGACAGTGAATATGCTGATTTCCTTCATGAAGATTTGGAAATTCGTAAGTATCTGAACAAGCGTTTGTCAGCGGCTGGTATTTCTAAGATCGTTATTGAACGTCCTGCTAAGCGCGCTCGGATCACAATCCACTCAGCGCGTCCTGGTGTTATTATCGGTAAGAAGGGGGCTGACATCGAGAAGCTTCGCCTTCAACTGGGCAAAATCACTGGTAGTGAGGTGGCTTTGAACATCATGGAAATCCGCAAGCCGGAGATTGATGCGAAGCTTGTTGCTGACTCAATTGCTCAGCAGTTGGAACGTCGCGTCTCTTTCCGTCGTGCGATGAAGCGTTCAGTTCAGAATGCCATGCGTCTCGGTGGTCTCGGTATTCGTATCAACTGTGCTGGTCGTTTGGGCGGCGCGGAGATTGCTAGAACTGAATGGTATCGTGAAGGCCGTGTGCCACTACACACACTGCGCGCGGATGTTGACTACGGTACATCTGAAGCTCTGACAACATACGGTATCATCGGTATCAAAGTTTGGATTTACAAGGGCGAGATCCTTGCGCACGACCCGAGTGCACATGATCGTCGCATTTCTGAAGCTCAGGGCGGAGCCCGCAGCTAAGCCTGGGTTTGATGAAGGAACAATAAAATGCTTAGTCCAAAGCGTACTAAATATAGAAAAGCCCATAAAGGTCGTATAAAAGGCCTTGCAAAAGGCGGTACTGAATTGAATTTCGGTGCTTATGGCTTGAAAGCTACAACAGCAGAGCGTATTACAGCGCGTCAGATAGAGGCTGCTCGTCGTACGATCACAAGACGTCTTCGTCGTGCAGGTAAACTCTGGATTCGTGTATTTCCTGATCTACCTGTTTCAAGCAAGCCTGCTGAAGTTCGTCAGGGTAAAGGTAAGGGCTCTCCGGATTACTGGGCAGTTCGCGTTAGCCCTGGTCGTATTTTGTTTGAAGTTGACGGTGTGCCAAAGGACTTGGCAGAAGACGCTTTCAAATTGGCGGCTGCAAAGCTGCCTATCAGAACTCGTTTTGTTGCCCGTCTTGGCGGTGAAGAGGCTTAAGTCATGAATGCAAGTGAACTTAGAGAAAAGTCTGGTGAAGACTTGAAGGCAGAATTGTTAAAGCTTCGCAAGGAAAGCTTCAACATGCGGTTTCAGGTTGCCAACATGCAGTTGGAAAACACAGCTCGCGTTCGTCAGGTACGCCGCGATATTGCACGTATTAAAACAGTCCTTGGCGAAAAATCCGCCTAAGCCGTTTGGCTTGGCTTAGAGGGTTATTGGAGAACACAATGCCAAAACGAATTCTTCAGGGTGTCGTCGTTAGCGACAAGACAGATAAAACTGTGACCGTTCGTGTCGAACGCCGCATTATGCACCCTGTGTACAAAAAGTTCATTAAGCGCTCAAAGAAATATGCTGCGCACGATGAGAATAACCAGTTTAAGACTGGAGACAATATTCGAATTCAAGAATGTCGTCCTATTTCTAAAACTAAAACCTGGGAAGCGCTTACTTCAGAATAAGTAAGACTTCTGTAATCGACTGAAACGAAAGGGATTTCCCGATGATTCAGATGCAAACCAACCTGAGTGTTGCCGATAATTCCGGAGCTCGCCGGGTGCAGTGCATCAAGGTACTCGGTGGTTCAAAGAGGAAGACAGCTTCCATCGGCGATATCATTGTAGTGTCTGTAAAAGAAGCGATACCTCGCGGACGCGTCAAAAAAGGCGACGTCATGCAGGCGGTTATCGTACGCACCGCTAAAGATATTCAGCGTCCAGACGGGTCTGCGATCCGTTTTGATGACAACGCTGCTGTTCTCGTTAACAAGTCTGGCGAGCCTGTAGGTACTCGTATTTTTGGACCTGTTACTAGAGAGCTTCGTGCAAAGAACTTCATGAAGATCATTTCTTTAGCACCAGAAGTGCTGTAGGGGAATTATCCAGATGTCTACAAAGATGAAGGTCAAAACCGGTGATCAAGTGATGATCCTTGCCGGTAAAGACAAGGGCAAAACCGGTCAGATTAAGCAGGTTTTCCCAAAAGATTCGCGCGTGATTGTTGAGGGTGCAAATTTGGTGAAACGCCATCAAAAGCAATCTCAGACAGCTCAGGCTGGTATCGTTTCCAAAGAGGCGGCCATTCACGTTTCAAACGTTGCACACATCGATCCAAAAGACAAAAAGCCAACGCGCGTTGGTTATAAGATCGACGGTGACCGCAAGGTACGCTTTGCTAAGCGTTCCGGCGAAGTGATCGACTAGGAGAGAGATCATGGCAGCAAGGTTATCAGAACATTATGTAACGACAGTTCGTTCCGAGTTACAAAAAGAGTTCAACTACAAAAACCCAATGGAAATTCCTAAGATCGAAAAGATCGTGGTTAACATGGGTGTAGGTAAAGCAGTCGCAGACAAGAAAAAGTTGGATGCGGCCATTTCAGACATGGAGACAATTACCGGCCAAAAAGTTATGGCGACTGTTTCTAAGAATTCGATCGCGGGCTTTAAGCTTCGTGATGGCATGCGCATCGGTGCGAAGGTAACTCTTCGTGCAGACCGTATGTACGAATTCCTTGATCGTCTCGTTACTGTGGCCCTGCCACGTGTACGTGACTTTAGAGGTATTTCTCCTGATTCATTTGATGGTCGTGGAAATTTCTCTATGGGTCTGAAAGAACAAATTGTTTTCCCTGAGATCGATTACGACAAGATCGATGAAATTCGCGGAATGAACATTGTTATCGTCACAACCGCCAAAACAAATGACGAGGCTCGTGCCTTGCTCAAGTGTTTTGACATGCCATTCCGGCAATAACGGAAAGGAGCGGAGAAGATATGGCTAAGAAATCCATGATTGCACGCGATGTAAAACGTGCAAAGTTGGCCAAGAAGTTTGCAGCAAAGCGCGCAGAACTTAAGGCTATCACGAGAGATGAATCTCTATCGATGGAAGAGCGTTTCCAGGCCCAGTTTAAGCTGGCTAAATTGCCTAGGAACTCCTCCCAAAATCGTCAGATGCGTCGTTGTAAACTCACGGGCCGCCCACACGCGGTTTACCGTAAGTTTGAATTGTCCAGAATCGCACTTAGAGAACTTGGTTCTCAAGGTAAGATCCCTGGTATTGTTAAGTCTAGCTGGTAAGGGAGGGAACAATAAATGTCTTTATCTGATCCTCTAGGCGATTTGCTGACACGCATTCGTAACGGACAACGCGCTAAGTTGTCATCTGTTATGAGCCCAGCATCGAAGTTTCGCTGTTCTGTTCTTGAAGTTCTCAAGTCTGAAGGTTTTATTCGTGATTACTCTACGCAAAACGTGCGTAAAGGTCTCGATGAGATCAAGGTCGAACTGAAGTATCAGGACGGTCAACCCGTTATTCGCGAAGTGGCCCGTGTGTCAAAGCCTGGTCGTCGCGTTTACTCTAAGATTAAAGAACTACCTCGTGTTCGCAACGGTTTGGGCATTTCCATTCTGTCTACACCTGTCGGTGTGATGGCTGATCACGAAGCTCGCCAAAAGAACGTTGGCGGCGAAGTTCTCTGTCGCGTCTTCTAAGGAACGACTGATGTCAAGAGTTGGTAAAAATCCAGTAAGCATTCCCGCAGGTGTCGAAATTTCCATCGACGGGTCTGTTGTTAAAGCCAAAGGTAAGCTCGGTGAGCTTTCCTACGAGTTTTTGTCTCGCGAGGTTTCTGTTGAGAAGACAGAAGACGGCGTTCAGGTTATGAATCGGTCTGAGAGCAAGCGTTCTCGTTCGCTTTGGGGAACCACAAGAGCACGTATCCAGAACCTAGTGACCGGCGTTTCTGATGGTTTCAAGAAAGATCTTGAAATTGTTGGTGTTGGTTACCGTGCTGCAGTCCAGGGGAGTGATCTTCAGTTGCAGTTGGGTTTCTCCCATGACGTGAAATATCCAATTCCTCAGGGAATTAAGGTGACCTGTGAGCGTCCAACAGCAATCCGCATCGAGGGTATCGATAAGCAGATTGTTGGCCAGATCGCTGCTGAAATTAGATCCTATCGTCCGCCTGAGCCTTACAAAGGTAAAGGTGTTCGGTACGCAGATGAGTTCATCCTGCGCAAAGAAGGTAAGAAGAAGTAAGGCTCATGAAAACGGTACAACAAAAACGTGCTCACCGGAAACTGCGCAACCGCAGCCAGTTCCGGAAGAAATCAGCCGGACGTATTCGTATGTCTATAAATCGGTCACTTTTGAACATTTACGTTCAGGTTATCGATGACAGTAAAGGTCAAACAATCGCTGCTGCCTCAACAGTAGACAAAGAGCTTCGTGAATCTTTGAAAACTGGTGGTAATGTCGACGCTGCTGCAGCAGTCGGCAAATTGGTAGCTGAGCGCGCTCAAAAGGCGGGCGTAACCGAAGTTGCTTTTGATCGTGGCGCATATCGCTACCATGGCCGTGTTAAGGCCTTGGCAGACGCGGCACGTGAAGCCGGCTTATCGTTCTAGGGAGTTATAGCAAATGGCAAGAGGACAAGAACGAGGCCGTGATCGCGAAGAAAGCGAATTCGTTGAAAAATTGGTTGCGATTAATCGCGTAGCCAAAGTTGTTAAAGGTGGTCGTCGTTTCGGCTTTGCTGCATTGGTTGTTGTCGGTGACGGCAAAGGCCGTGTAGGGCAGGGTAAAGGTAAAGCTCGCGAGGTGCCTGAGGCAATTCGCAAAGCGACCGAGGCCGCTAAGAAATCGATGATTCGTGTTCCTTTGAGAGAGGGTCGCACACTTCACCATGATATCGAAGGTCGGTTTGGTGCTGGTCGTGTTGTACTACGCGCCGCTCCTTCTGGTACTGGCATTATCGCAGGTGGCCCATCACGTGCGGTGTTTGAAGCTCTTGGTGTTGGTGACGTTGTTTCCAAGTCCATCGGCAGCTCAAATCCATACAACTTGGTGAAGGCTACTTTCGAAGCTTTGAAAAACTGCCAAAGCCCACGCCATGTCGCTCAGCGTCGTGGTAAGCGCGTCCAGGACGTCCTAAAGGGTCGCACCGGTGAGGACCAAGGAGAATAAGCATGGCTAAGAAAAAAGCTGAAACGCTAAAGGTCATGATGACCGGCAGCTACATTGGTTGCACTGAAAAACAGAAAGCAAATCTTCGTGGTCTAGGTCTGAAGAAGCGCGAAACTGTTCGTGAACTTGAAGATACTCCTGCGGTACGTGGGATGATCGAAAAAGTTAAGCACTTGGTTGCAATCGTCGACTAAATTTTTTCTGGTATTTTTGCCAGTCGATCCAATATGAGGGTCCTAGGGTTATGAAACTAAATGAATTAAGCGATAACGACGGCGCGCGCAAAGCTAGAAAGCGCGTCGGTCGCGGTATTGGATCTGGAACGGGTAAAACATCCGGTAAAGGTCATAAGGGTGCTAAGGCTCGTAGTGGTGTTGCCATTAAGGGTTTCGAGGGTGGTCAGATGCCACTCTACCGTCGCCTACCAAAAAGGGGTTTTGTGAATATCTTTGCAAAGTCCTATGCTGAAGTTAACGTTGGCCGTATCCAGCAGGCAATTGATGCCGGCAAATTGGATGCAAAAGCTGACATTGATGGCCAAGCTTTGCTGGCTGCTGGTCTCGTGCGTCGTGTTAAAGACGGTGTTCGTTTGCTCGGCAACGGTGAGCTTAAGGCGAAGATTAATGTGACTGTTGCAGGGGCTACTAAGAGCGCCATTGCAGCTGTTGAAAAGGCCGGTGGTAGCGTTACTGTTACTGCTGAGAAGGCCGAAGCAAGCGAATAGTTTGAAAGGAACCAAGCGTTCCTGAATACGGAGAGAGGATAAAGGATGGCGTCAGCAGCTGAACAGCTAGCAGCCAATGTGAGCTGGAGCTCTTTCTCCAAGGCAAAAGAACTGAAGCAGCGTCTCCTGTTTGCAATGGGGGCGCTGTTGGTTTATCGCCTTGGCACTTATATTCCAATGCCGGGGATCGACCCCGTTCAATTGGAGGCTCTCTTCAACAACAATCGCACCGGTATCTTGGGTCAGTTGGACCTTTTTGCCGGTGGTGCCGTCAGTCGCATGTCGATTTTCGCACTTTCGATTATGCCCTATATTTCGGCCAGCATTATCATGCAGCTGGCGTCTGCTATGTTCCCTACGCTTGAGGCTCTCAAGAAAGAAGGGGAAAGTGGTAGAAAGAAAATCAATCAATACACACGCTATCTGACGGTTCTTCTTGCCTTGGTACAGTCTTACGGTATTGCGGTTGGACTAGAATCCATCAATGGATCTCCAGTAATTGATCCTGGGTACTTCTTTAGGCTACAGGCCGTCATTACACTGACCGGTGGAACTTTGTTCTTGATGTGGCTTGGCGAGCAAATAACGGCCCGCGGTATCGGAAACGGTATCTCGTTGATTATCTTCGTCGGCATTGTCGCGAACCTGCCCGGGGCTCTTTATCTCCTTATGGAATTGGGGCGTACTGAGGACAAATATGGCATGGTTTTTGGTGTCATCATTATGGTCGTTGCCGCTATCTTGTTCATCGTGTTCATGGAACGTGCTTTCCGTAAGGTGTTAGTACAGTACCCAAAACGTGTTGTTGGCAATAAGCAATTCCAGGGTGACTCTCAGCACATTCCTTTGAAACTGAATACGTCGGGCGTTATTCCAGCAATCTTCGCGTCATCAATTCTGTTGGTCCCGTCGACGCTGTCTGGTCTTGGCACTGCATCTGGAAGCGACTGGATGGTGTTCCTGACGACCGCGTTGGGCCGTGGACAACCGTTGTTCCTTGTGATCTTTGCAGCTTTGATCATCTTCTTCGCCTTTTTCTACACAGCGATTGTGTTTAATCCTGCGGAAACGGCTGATAACTTGAAGAAGCAAGGCGGCTTTGTCCCTGGCATTCGTCCAGGAAAACAAACGTCTGACTACTTGGATTATATCCTTACTCGTTTGACCACAGTCGGTGCTTGTTTTCTGGCTTTGGTTTGTGTGATCCCTGAGATCTTGGTGACCCGCGTTGGTGTGTCATTCTTGTTCGGTGGAACGTCTATCCTGATCGTTGTGTCAGTGACGATTGATACTGTTGGGCAGATCCACTCGCATCTAGTGGCGCAACAATACGAGTCACTCATAGAGAAATCTAAACTTCGCAGCACAGCAAAGTTTAGAGACACGAAATCCAAGAAGAAGGGTAGAAAATGAATTTGATTCTACTTGGTCCTCCGGGAGCTGGAAAAGGAACACAAGCAAAGCGATTGGAAGAAAAGTTCTCTATCGCGCAACTATCCACTGGCGATATGCTGCGAGCTGAAGTGAGTTCCGGCAGCGAACTTGGTAAAGAAGCAAAGCAGTTGATGGATGCAGGACAGCTTGTCCCCGACTCGTTGGTGATTGGGATTATTTCAAGCCGCATTGATGATGAGGACTGTAAGAATGGTTTCATTCTTGATGGTTTTCCTCGCACAGAAGCTCAGGCAGAAGCGCTTGACGAAATGCTGGCTTCTAAGTCACTGAAACTGGATTCCGTTATTCAGTTGGCTGTTGACGAAGAAGCGCTCGTTGGAAGAGTGACTGGGCGGTACACTTGCGCAGAATGTGGCAACGGATATCACGATGAATTTCAAAAGCCTGAAGTTGAGGGCGTTTGTGATAATTGTGGATCAAAAGAATTCAAACGTCGTGCGGATGACAACGAAGACACTGTGCGAACACGATTGAAAGCCTACCATGATCAGACTGCCCCTATCATTCCTTACTATGAAGCCAAAGGTCTCATGGGAAGAGTTGATGGCATGGCAGATATTGAAGACGTAACAAAACAATTAGAGAAAATTCTGGAGGCGGCTTAGATAGCCTTTCTAATCGGAGGTTTTTGTTAAGACCTCTATTGACGAAAGACAAGGGCTTCGGTAGAAGCGCTCAACTTGCGGACAGTTCCGACTGTGCTGCAGTTTTTCTTATGGCCGCATACCAGATTCAGTCTGGGTAAAGGAGATAGCAACAGTGGCTCGTATCGCTGGGGTAAACATACCAACACAAAAGCCAGTGCACATTGCGCTGACATATATTCACGGCATCGGCCATACTAAGGCTGGTGAAATTGTCGCAAAAGTGGGCATTCCAACAGAGCGTCGTGTAAACGAATTGACTGATGATGATGTTGTTCGTCTTCGTGAATTGATCAGTGAAGATCACCAGGTTGAGGGTGATCTGCGCAGAGAAGTGGCCATGAACATCAAGCGTTTGATGGATCTTGGTTGTAACCGCGGTCTTCGCCATCGTAAGGGACTTCCGGTCCGTGGTCAGCGTACACGCTGTAACGCACGCACACGCAAGGGCCCTGCAAAGGCGATTGCAGGTAAGAAGAAGTAATAAGATTTCATTGCGGTTGTCTTTCAGCCGCAAGCAGAGAAGGTTTGAATTATGGCTACGGCTCCACGCATTCGTCGTCGCGAGAAGAAAAATATCTCTTCTGGTGTGGCACACGTGAACTCCACTTTTAACAATACAGTGATCACAATCACTGATGCCCAGGGCAATGCTATCTCATGGTCGTCAGCTGGATCACAGGGTTTTAAGGGCTCTCGTAAATCTACACCTTATGCGGCTCAAGTTGCTGCAGAAGATGCTGGCAAGAAGGCTCAAGAGCACGGAATGAAGACTCTTGAAGTTAATGTTAAAGGACCTGGTTCTGGCCGTGAGTCAGCTCTGCGTGCTTTGCAAGCTGTTGGTTTTACAATCACAGCCATCAGAGACGTTTCTCCAGTTCCACACAACGGTTGCCGTCCGAAGAAAAAGCGCCGCGTATAAGGCGCCCTGAAATAAGAAGTTTTCGGGTCAGTGCAGAGTCGTGTGCTGGCCCTTCTGCGTAATTTAGGTTTGTACTGAAAAGCTGGTCGTAAGCTTTTCCATTAGAAAGAGGTCTCAGGTGCTTCAGAAGAACTGGACAGAGTTAATAAAGCCTACCAATCTCAATGTAGACAGCGGAAGTGATCCGACACGTGTTGCTAAGATTGTCGCCGAGCCGCTAGAGCGTGGCTTTGGTTTGACCCTTGGTAATGCCTTGCGTCGTATTCTTCTTTCTTCACTCCAGGGTGCTGCTGTTACTTCGATTCAGATCGATGGTATTCTGCATGAGTTTTCTTCGCTTCCTGGCGTTCGTGAAGACGTTACGGATATGGTGCTTAATATTAAGGGCGTTGCTCTTCGTATGCACGTTGAAGGTCCAAAGCGCGTTCGCCTTCGTGGTCACTGCCCGGGTGAAGTGACAGCCGGCATGATTGAAACTGGTCCTGACATTGAAGTCATGAACCCAGACCATGTTATTTGTACTCTCGATGATGGTGCAAACCTCAACATGGAAATGACGGTTGAAATGGGCAAGGGATATGTTCCTGCTGCTCAGAACCGCCCTGAAGATGCTCCAATCGGTCTTATTCCTATTGACGCGATTTACAGCCCAGTTCGTTCCGTTGCTTACCGTGTGGATAACACACGTGTTGGTCAACAGACAGACTATGACCAGTTGAACCTCACAATCGAAACGAACGGTGCAATCACCCCTGAAGATTCAATCGCCCTTGCAGCGCGTATTCTTCAGGATCAGTTGTCACTCTTCGTCAACTTCGATGAGCCTGAATCAGCTGCTGCACAGAAAGACGAGAAAGAAGAGCTTCCGTTCAATCGTAACCTTCTTCGTAAGGTTGACGAACTGGAGCTTTCTGTTCGTTCTGCCAACTGTCTTAAGAACGATAACATCGTTTACATCGGTGATTTGGTTCAGAAGACAGAAGCCGAGATGCTTCGTACACCGAACTTTGGTCGTAAGTCACTGAACGAGATCAAAGAAGTGTTGGTTCAAATGGGGCTTCACCTTGGTATGGAAGTACCAAACTGGCCACCAGAGAACATCGAAGAATTGGCAAAGCGTTTAGAAGAGCCGTTTTAAGAACTCAATAAATTCACCCGCCTCTGGCTCTGAGAGGCGGGTGTCTCAAACGTCTGAGAAACAACAGACGATTAATAATAAAGTATAAACCGGACAAAAGTCCCCAGAGAGAGGCCGAGAGCCTCAGGAGAAAAGAGAATGCGTCACCGTAAACAAGGACGTCGATTTAGCCGTACGGCTAGTCACCGCAAGGCTATGTTTGGTAACATGGCTGCGGCGCTTATTAAGCACGAACAAATCAAAACAACTCTGCCTAAGGCAAAAGACCTACGTCGCTATGTTGAGCCTTTGATCACACTTGCCAAGCGCGGAGATCTCCATGCTCGTCGTCAAGCTCTCGCGATTCTTCAAGACACTGCGCTTGTTGCGAAGCTGTTCGATACATTGGGCGAACGCTACAAAGAGCGCAACGGCGGATATACACGCGTGTTGAAAGCTGGTTTCCGTTATGGCGACATGGCTCCTATGGCATTTATTGAGCTTGTTGATCGCGACCCAGAGGCAAAAGGTCAGGATTCTGGCCCAACAGCCGATCGCGAAGATGACGAGGTTGACGGCGAAGAGTAGCCGTTCACCAAATTATCAAGAAGTTTTGAGAGCGGCTTTCGAGCCGCTCTTTGCATTTCGCGAGACACTTAACTACATTAGCCGAAGATATTTTCTTAAGTTAGAGAGACCCCCCAGATGAAAGATCTGTTGAAGTTCGGCTTTTTCATTACGCTTGTTGCCTTTGTTCTGCCTGTTGCCATAACCAAAGCGCAGCAAATTCCGCAATCGCGGGAACAAATCAGCCTCAGTTTTTCGCCATTGGTAAAAAGTGCCGCTCCCGCGGTTGTGAACATTTATACAAAGACCGTTGTTCAAACACGTAAACGCAATTCTCCTTTCGCAGGCGACCCTTTCTTCGATCGCTTCTTTGGCGATGGATTCGGATTTGGCCAACCGCGTGAGCGCGTGAAAAATTCTCTTGGTTCAGGCGTGATACTTGATCCTTCAGGTATTGTCGTTACTAACTTTCACGTCATTCGTGGGGCAACCGAAATTCGCGTTGCTCTCAATGATCGTCGTGAGTTTAATGCAGAACCTATTTTGCTCGATGAACGCACTGACATGGCTTTTCTCAAACTGGACGTAGACGACGAAGTTTTCCCTTTTTTGGAACTAAGGGATTCAGACACTGTTGAGATTGGCGATTTGGTCCTCGCTATCGGTAATCCCTTTGGTGTTGGACAAACAGTAACATCTGGCATCGTTTCCGCCTTAGCTCGAACAGGTATTGGCGTGAATGACTACTCATTCTTCATTCAAACCGATGCCGCGATTAACCCAGGGAACTCTGGTGGTGCATTGGTCACGGTTGATGGGAAACTGGCGGGTGTTAACACGGCGATTTATTCACGCAGTGGCGGCTCGAACGGCATTGGCTTTGCGATCCCAAGTTCTATGGTGAAAGTACTGTTTGAGAACGCGAAGCACGGCAAGGCCATCGTGAGACCTTGGTTGGGCCTCGAAGGGCAGGTTCTGACAAGCGATCTTGCAGAAGGCCTGGGCATTGGCCGTTCTGGCGGCGTTATCGTAACGCGTGTTCATCCTAACAGCCCAGCAGCTCTAGCAGGGCTGGACAAAGGCGATGTGATTTTGGCGCTTGATGGCCAAGAGGTGTTGGACACTCAGGCTTTCCGCTTCCGGTTGGGAACAAAGTCGGTTGGTGCGGTTGCAGTCCTAACAGTTTGGAAGGACCGGGTAGAGCAAGATTTGGTACTTGAATTGATTGCTCCGCCCGAAACGGTCTTGCGTAAAGAAACCAAAATCGAAGGGCGCAGTCCGTTCACCGGTGCTACAGTTGTCAATCTGTCACCAGCAGTTTCTGAAGAAATGGAACTGTTCGGGGAATGGGAAGGCGTTGCTGTTACGGATGTAGAGCGGGGCAGCCCTGCAGCCTACAGCCGTTTTCGGGTTGGTGATCTCATTTTGTCGGTAAATGGTGTTCAAATTGATTCGGTTGCTGATTTATTGGATATCGCGAACCGTGCGCTTCGTCAGTGGGAGATCACCTACAAGCGAGCAGGACGTGTCTTGAAGATCCGTCTAGCGTTTTAGGAAAAATCAGCCCGTGGGCGATGAAAATCTATTTTCTAGGCAGTTGCAAACGAAGCCACTTGCCGAACGATTGAGGCCGGAAAGCCTTGAGGAAGTTGTCGGGCAGGATCATCTTCTGAAAGACGATGGTCCGATAGGGCGGATGGTTGCGCGTGGCAAGGTTACGTCATGCCTTCTGTGGGGACCACCGGGCTGCGGAAAAACATCATTAGCTCGATTGTTGGCGCGACACTCGGGGCTGGAATTCGAACCCCTCAGTGCCGTTTTCTCCGGCGTGTCTGATTTGCGTAAAGTTTTCGAGCGCGCGAAAGAACGTCAATTCTCTGGTATTGGTACTTTGTTATTTGTGGATGAGATCCATCGTTTCAATCGCGCTCAACAGGACAGTTTTCTGCCTTATGTAGAGGATGGAACAGTTGTGCTGATCGGTGCAACAACTGAAAACCCTTCGTTTGAATTGAACGCAGCGTTGCTTTCTCGGGCTCAAGTGCTGGTCTTGCGCCGGTTGGACGATGAACCACTCGAACAGCTTCTAAAACGGGCAGAATCGGAAGAACGAAACAAGTTGCCCTTGGATGATGAAGCCAGGACCGCCGTTCGTGGAATGGCAGATGGAGACGGTCGCTATTTGATCAATCTTGTTGAGCAAATATATGCGGCTGAACCCAGGCATGATCTCACCGTCCAGGAACTGTTGCAGATCGTTCAAAAACGCATGCCCATTTATGACAAAGGGCAGGACAGTCATTTCAATCTGATCTCAGCTTTGCATAAGTCCATGCGTGGTTCAGACTGTGATGCGGCCCTCTATTGGCTGGCAAGAATGTTGGCTGGGGGAGAAGATCCTAAGTACATAGCCAGGCGGATCACTCGGTTTGCTTTTGAAGATATCGGTATGGCAGACCCCAACGCCTTGCCTCAAGCGATTGCTGCTTGGGAAGCCTTTGAACGCATTGGTTCTCCAGAAGGCGAATTGGCTTTGGCACAGGCTGTGATCTATTTGGCGACAGCACCCAAATCCAACGCTCAGTATGTTGCTTTCAAAGCTTCCGTCAACGCCGCCAAGAACACCGGGTCATTGTCGCCACCTAAACACATTTTGAATGCACCGACTTCGTTGATGAAGGATCTGGGCTACAGCTCAGGTTACAGCTATGATCATGATGCAGAAGACGGCTTTTCCGGCCAAGATTACTTTCCAGATGATATGGCGAGAGAGACCTACTATAATCCCAAAGAGATGGGGTTCGAACGAGACGTGAAAAAGCGCTTGGAATACTGGGCCAACTTGCGCCGTTCTAAGAACAGTTAGGAAAAGACTTGCAGTTAATTGCTATTGCACTTGGCGGCGCTTTGGGGGCCGTTGCAAGGTACCTTTCGGTTGTTGCGATAGGTAGCCTGTTGGGTGTGACCTTTCCCTGGGGAACCTTGAGCGTCAATGTGGTTGGTTCCTTTGTAATGGGGGTGTTGGTGGTGGTCTTTGATGGTTTGCAGTGGTTGCCGATGAATGTGAAACTCTTAGCGACGATTGGATTCCTTGGATCCTTCACGACATTCTCAACTTTTTCGATGGATACCATGCGCCTTCTTGAGACCGGGCAGACGACCCAGGCTTTGGGCTATATGGCATGTTCCTTAATTTTGACCGTGGCTGCTTGCGCGCTTGGTCTTTTACTAGCTAGAGGTTTGATTTCATGAGCGGCGTAACATTGGTTGAAGTCAGTTTAGACGAGGATGGTCGCCGTTTGGATAAGTGGTTCAAGCAACGCTATCCGGGCCTGCCTTTCGGACGCTTGCAAAAATTGATGCGCAGCGGGCAAGTGCGTTTGGACGGCGGAAGAGTGAAAACCGATACGCGGGTAAAGGCTGGCCAAGAAGTTCGTGTCCCACCCTTTGAGAACGTATCGTCAACGCCCGCGAGACCTAAGAAAGATATTGTCGACGAGAAAGATCTTCAAACGCTTGAGCAAGCGATCATCTACGAAGACCGCGACACTCTGGTGCTGAACAAGCCTGCGGGGCTTGCTGTCCAAGGCGGTTCCAATACAAATCGGCACGTCGATGGTATTCTGCGCGTGCTCGGGGAGAGAAGGCGTGAGGAGTTCAAACTTACTCATAGATTAGACAAAGATACCAGTGGGGTTCTGATCATCGCGAAGTCTTCTAAAGCCGCCCAGTTCTACACCGAGATGTTTCGCACTAACCAAGTTCAAAAAACCTATTGGGCCTTGGTCGTTGGGGTACCAGAGATTGATGAGGGGCAGATTAACGCTCCATTGATTAAAGCCTCCGGTTCAAAAGGCGAGAAAATGGTTGTCGATTTCTCGAAAGGTAAGAAAGCAACAACGTACTATCGTGTTGTGGATAGGGCGGGGGATCGTGCTTCCTGGCTGGCTCTTGCGCCCAAAACGGGCAGGACGCACCAGCTTCGTATCCATTGTGAATCTATGCAAACACCAATTCTAGGGGATGGAAAATACGGTGGCGCTTTTGCCTATATTGAAGGCGCTGAGGTCGACAAAAAAATGCATCTCCATGCCAGGAAATTGGAAACTCAAAAACCAGGCGGCGGTGTTCTGTCGGTCGAGGCGCCCTTGTCTCCTCTCATGAAAAGCAGTTTCAAATACTTCGGGTTTGACGCCTCTGATCCAGCGGGTATCTTCGACGAGGAAATTCTGTAGATGGCTGTTGAGCATCGATTTCGCCTGCTGGCATTTGATTTCGATGGCACTTTAATGGACAGTCAGCGTGATATTGTTGCCTGTATGCGGGAAGCCTTTACTCAGTTCGGCTTGAACCTGCCTGAAGAAGAGGCCGTTCGACAACAGGTCGGACTCAATTTGCCGGACATCATGGCTAACCTTCGACCGGACCTTAAGCGAGAAGATCATTTCACGCTTTCCGAGCTTTATCGTGATGTATACTTGGAACGTCGCCTTGGTAACAAACTGGAGGAGGTTTTGTTCTCTGACATCAAAAGCACTTTGTCTGGGATGCAGGACGATGAAATCTTCATGGCCATTTGTACCGGTAAAAAATTGAGGGGGCTTGTTCCGGCATTGGAACATAACCAAATCGATCACTTCTTCCATAGCCTTCACACACCTGACAATGCTCCGGGAAAGCCGAACCCGACGATGTTGCAACAGGCAATGGAATTCTCGGCAACACCGGTGGACCAAACGGTCATGATTGGTGATACAACATACGATATGCAAATGGCGAAGAATGCAGGTGTGACGGCCATAGGGGTTGCTTGGGGCTATCACAGCGAGCAACAGTTGGTTGAAGCTGGCGCCAGCGAAGTGTTGAAATCTCCGCAGCAATTGAAAGAAGCTCTATCCTCGCTTTAAATCTAGTTCAGCACTAATTAACCCTGTTTTAGATTTGAGCGATCAAGTAAGTAAATGCTCGGTGGATCGGATGTGGACGGATGGTTCACCGAGTAAATCTTAAGGACCTAGACGACGTGAGAAAATTCTACAAACTAGCAAGCGCCGAGCCTCAAGAAGATGGATATGCGGTTCTTTTAGACGGGCGGATGCTTAAAACGAAGGCGGCAAAGCAAATGGTTTTGCCGACAAATGAGTTAGCAGAAGCTATCGCGGAGGAGTGGGCAAAACAGGGCGAGAAAATCGATCCACTAACCATGCCTATGATGATCTTTGCCTCAACAGCGTTGGATTTGATCGCCGGAAATTGCACAGCTAAAGCGGCTGAAATTAGTAAATACGGCGAAACTGATCTTATTTGTTATTACGCCGCTGGACCTGACGATCTCACTGCACGGCAGCGTGCGGCATGGGAACCCATTCATGTATGGGTGAAAGAAGAGCTGAATGCTCCGTTGCACAGCACTGATGGTATCATCGCTGTAGCTCAGCCGGATGAATCGATTCAGAACCTAAGAAACCAATTGAATGCCATGGACCATTGGCAGATAGCCGCCATGCAGGAACTGGTTTCGATCACAGGGTCTTTGGTAATCAGTCTCGGGCTGGCAAAAGGGCATTTGACTCCTGTGCAAGCCATTGAAGCAACGCAAATCGAAGAGAACTTCCAAGCTGAGAATTGGGGAGAAGACGAAGAGGAGGCAGAAGCGCGGGGTCAAAAGTCGCAGGACCTAAAGTCAGCCGTTAACTTTTTGCTTTTGCTCGCTAAATAGGCCATAAGTGCCCAAAATGAAGAGCCCTTAAGTTAGAAGGTATTTGTCTTATGTTAGATGTCGTCGCTCAGTTAACCGAACTTCGTGAAACCGCTTTTCTTGGCGGTGGACAACGCAGGATTGATGCGCAGCATTCCAAAGGCAAACTAACGGCTAGGGAAAGAATTGAAGTCTTCCTGGACGCAGGTTCGTTCGAAGAATGGGACATGTTTGTGAGCCACCGTTGCCGGGACTTCGGCATGGAGGAGCAATCTATTCCAGGTGATGGCGTTGTCACTGGCCATGGTACGGTTGATGGGCGTTTGGTTTTCGTCTTTAGCCAAGATTTCACCGTGTTTGGCGGATCACTTTCAGAGACTCACGCCGAGAAGATTTGCAAGATCCTAGATCAAGCCATGAAAGTTGGCGCACCGGTGATCGGTTTGAACGATTCAGGTGGTGCTCGAATTCAGGAAGGTGTTGCGTCGCTCGGCGGTTACGCAGAGGTCTTTCAGCGTAATGTCGATGCGTCCGGTGTTATTCCACAGATTTCTATGATCATGGGGCCTTGTGCTGGCGGAGCGGTTTACTCGCCATCCATCACTGACTTCGTCTTTATGGTTGAAGACACTAGCTACATGTATGTGACCGGCCCTGACGTTGTGAAAACTGTGACCCATGAAATCGTGACGCATGAGGAATTGGGCGGCGCCAGCACACACACGACGAAATCTGGTGTTGCGGACAAAGCGTTTGAAAACGATATAGAGGCGCTGCTGGAGCTGCGCCGTTTCGTGAGTTTCTTGCCAAGTTCATGTCAGAACAAAGCGCCTCAATGGCCGACTGACGACGATCCTGATCGCGACATTTTCTCATTGGATGCTTTGGTTCCGGATGATCCCTTGAAGCCCTATGACATGAAAGAAGTCATCGTTAAAATGGTTGATGAGGGCGATTTCTTTGAACTTCAGCCTAACTATGCATCAAACATCATTATTGGCTTTGGCCGTATGGATGGTTCCACAGTAGGTTTTGTCGCTAACCAGCCGATGGTGTTGGCCGGTTGTCTAGACATTCCGGCGTCTATCAAGGCAGCGCGTTTCGTGCGTTTCTGCGATGCCTTCTCTATTCCGGTTGTGACATTGGTTGATGTGCCTGGATTTATGCCGGGCACAAGCCAGGAGTACGGTGGCATCATTACCCACGGTGCGAAGTTACTTTATGCTTATGCCGAAGCAACTGTTCCAAAAATAACAGTTATTACCCGCAAAGCCTATGGTGGTGCCTA
>CAJQQZ010000152.1 GCA_905480575.1 uncultured Alphaproteobacteria bacterium
AGTTATGGTTTTGACAACAGAAGAAGCTGCCGAGATCAAAGGACCTATGGCGGTCGATGCCGTTGGTTCTGTTGATGGGTGGCAGGATGCAGCACCGAAACGAGACCAAGAACGCCGGAACAAAGCACCCTGGAATTGTCCACTATGACGCTACCAGGTTTCATTGCAAAACATGGGCTATGGACAGACGAACAATGGCGCATCGCCTCAGATCACGCCCAACGGTATTCCGCTGAGAACTTGTCCGTTCTGCGCCTATCCTTTGCTGATCAACATGGTATCCTGCGTGGGAAAGCGCTTATAAGCGACGATCTATTGAATTCGGTTAAGAACGGCTTGAACATGCCAAGTTCACTGCTCGCCAAAGACACATCCCACAAAACCGTTTTTCCAACGTTCACAGCGTCTGGCGGCTTTGATATCCCGGGCATGTCAGGCGTTGCAGACATCATTATGGTTCCGGATCCCAGCACTTTCAAAATCCTTCCCTGGTTGGAAGATACAGCCTGGATGCTATGTGACCTTTATTTCCCAGATGGCCGTCCCGTCCCGCTTTGTACGAGACGTAAAGCGAAAGAAGCCGTGGGTACAATGAATGCTTCTGGTTACGAAATAATGGCTGGATTAGAAGTCGAATTTCATCTCTTCGAATTACAAGAACCCAAACTGGGTCTTGCCGACGTCGGGCAACCCGGCGAAGCACCCACTGTGTCTCACTTAAACCAAGGCTATCAATATCTCACTGAAACTAGATTAGATGCCCTTGAACCAATCTTATCGGTCCTTCGCAAGGAGTTGCTGGCAATTGGCCTCCCCATTCGGTCAATCGAAAATGAGTTTGGGCCAAGCCAGGTAGAACTGACCTTTCAGCCTCGCAAAGGTATCGGGTCCGCCGACGACATGGTCCTTTTACGTTCAGCAGTGAAACAAATCAGCAGTCGTCATGGACTTCACGCAACCTTCATGTGCCGCCCTCAACTGCCAAGTGTGTTCGCCAGTGGTTGGCATTTGCACCAGTCTCTCGTTGATCCAGTGACCGGTAACAACCTTTTCATGTCCAATAATCCGGATCAAGTACTCTCGGAAATGGCGCTTAGTTACGTGGCAGGCCTCTTGAAACACGCACGACCTGCTGCATTGTTTACAACACCAACCATCAATGGCTACAAACGGTACCGTTCTTATTCCCTTGCGCCCGACCGCGCTGTTTGGGGCTACGACAACAAGGGCCTCATGGTGAGAGCAATTGGACAACCATCTGATCCCGCGACACGGATAGAAAACCGTATTGGCGAACCAACGGCCAACCCTTACCTCTATCTGGCTTCACAGATCTATGCCGGTTTAGATGGGATGGAGAACAAGCTGCTGCCTGGTACAGCTGCCGACGAACCTTATGATACATCCGCTCCTATGCTGCCAACGTCGCTTATGGAAGCGGTTGCAGCTACCAAAGAAAACTCTTTCTATCACGACAAATTCGGGGCCGGCTTTGTCGACTATCTATTGAAAATTAAAGAAGCCGAGATAGGCCGCTTTCTCTCAGAAGTAACAGACTGGGAACAGCGAGAATACTTCCAGATTTTTTAGGGTCGCCCCTTCATTTTTGAGTAACAATTCCCTTAACTCTGCGCTCAGAGTTGATCTGAAATCTGATGAAGTAAGACTGTTGCTTGACGCTCACATCCCTGAGCGAGCATCCATTTCAAAGCGCCACCCAAATCATTCGCATGCAAAGACTGTGGTTGAATGAAGAGATTAAATTTCCTAGGGGATTTGCCGACCTTCATCACCAAAAGGTCTCCATTAACCAGGAACTCAGATGGTAATTCCAAACTGCTTGCTCCGGCTGGCCAGGTCAAACCAGTCATTCTTGCCGTAGCGCTACGCAGGGAAACCTTGAGTGCTTCTTCGCCGTTTTTTCTCCAGAAGAATGCCTTGTCATTTGGGATACAACGAGGCCCTGAGCTGTCTACGGTTATGAGCCAAAAACTCTTGTCCGCAAGCCCACTAGGCAAGGTTTCGCGACTAGCACCAATGACCGAAGATTGCTTCTTAACGCCGAGTATGAGACCAGCAACAGTCGTAACCAAGTCGCCGCTTTGCTCTTCATCTTTATCGACAGTATTCGATATTCTCCCAGAAAACGGCCCCGTTAGCTCGATCATCTCTCCCGATTGAGAGATGAATACAGCCTTGGCGTTGGCCGCCAACTCAACCTTTTGATCAATCTCGATCACCTGTCCTGCAGTCAGAGAATTCCCTTCCGAAACAGCGATGACAACGTAGTTACCGGCTAGTGCGGACGAAACATTCAACGCGACAAAGCAGAGCAAAGCAGAGAGGAAATGTGCGACTTTGGATCGATATATTGGCATTGGCATCCTGCTATTTGTTACCAAGAGTGATCTTGACACCTCTTTCACCTGCTTTCAACCGATGATATTGAAAGCGAACCAGACCATCATCTGGAAAGATTCTGGCTAATTTATGAAAACTGTCCAACGCCTTGCCGGCATCCATAGTAATCTCATCAAAAGCACTTTGATATTTAACAAGATCAGCCTTCTGGTTCCTATCTTCTTCATAAGGCTCCAAACAAGAAATTGGCTCATTCTTTCCCTTTAGAACCACATCTCCAATGGGCCTGAACTGAAGAGAAGGACAACTATCTGCAACGGCCTGACTGACACAGATGCGGGTTCCGAAATGCCGATTGGCTCACTCTAGTCTAGCAGCCGTGTTAACGGTATCTCCCTGCCCCGTGTAATCAAAGAACCGATCTCCCCCGAAATTTCCAATAACTGCTTTCCCTTTGTTGATCCCAATGCGGGTCATGCCTAACCTTAATCCTTGTTCTGCGGCAACCCGACGGAAACTTTCGCTAAACTCGTCAACCGCAAGAGCTAAATTGACCGCCATTTCCGCCTGATTTTCCTGGAGTTCGGGAGCGCCAAAAAAGCCAACCACCGCATCGCCAATGATTTTGTCAATTGTTGCCCCGTGATCAAGAAACAGATCGCAAATACGATCCAAATAGGTATTGAGCGTTTTTGTAACCAACACAGGGTCCTCAGTTTCCACCAAGGTCGTGAAGCCTTCCAGATCGGTGAACATATAGGTCACCAAACGGCTTTCCCCTCCCAGTTCGAGTTTCTGTTGGCCGGAGGATATTCGACTTACCACTGATGGGCTGACGTAACGGGAAAATGCTGTTTCCAGAAAATTTCGTTGCGCACGATCCTTGAGCCATTGATAGAACGACAAAGCAGCGCTTACGAAAATCACCGAGAGAATTGTCGACGCAACCGGCAACTGAACACCGACCCCACGATAAACAAAGAACACGGCTACGAGATAACTACTCAGAGCGATTGTCACCGTAAACAGTCTAAAAGGCAGGCTCATCGGGGTCAGCATGATCAGCAGTGCCAAAGCGGAAATAATTGCAACGGTTATAACCGTCAAAATAGGTGGCACCACCCTGAGTACATCTGCAGACATCAGCTGTTGGACGATGTGAGCATGGATCAACACGCCGGGTAAGTTGCCCTCTTCCGCCCCTTTAGTCGTCACAAAAGGTGTCGGGCTTTTATCCGCGTGCGGTAAGTTAACGCCGACTAAGACCACTTTGTTTTCGAACCAGTCCACGGGCAACAAGTGGGCCGTGTGCGCGGGATAAACCGGGAAGGAGTAAGCGCCACCAGTGCCGTCATTTTGGAAGGCTATGCGCCCGCTAATATCTTCTATTGAAAGCTCTAATTGAGCAGCAATCGCAAAGGCAAAGGATTGTTCAAACCCTGTCTTTGTCTTGCGACCAGGGTACAATTCTCTAACCGTACCGTCGTAGTCATGTCGTGCGAGAGTTACCAAACCAGTGTCCAATCCGGCTAGTGCTTCATGCTGATAGGCTAGTTGAGCATCGGTTAGTTTATCGTGAAGGCCCCCTTTCCCCACTACAAGCGGTGCCGAAATCGATCTGAAGCTTGAAAAAAGACGACTATCTTTTTCACTTTCTGTCACTTGATCGAACAACAAATCTACAGCAATGAGTTTCGGTTTAGCCTGGTCAAGCTTTTCAACGAGGTCCGCAAGGAACGACCAGTCGATTGGTGAACGGTAAGGCAAGCCAGCCAGCGTGTCTTCATCAATCGCAACCACAACGATGTCCGTCTCGGAAACCTTGTTTTCACGCATTGAAGTGAGCAAATAATCCCCAACAAGAACTTCGATGCGAAACGACAGCAAACAAGCCGACAAGGTCGAAACCAGCAAAACAATAACCAACCAAAGCGGCACCATTCTGGAGCTTGCAATCTTGCCGCCGACTATGTGTTCACCTGTCATCTCATATCAACTCAGACCGGGTTATCGAACAATTTTGAAACGGTTGAGTTCTGATTGTGTGCCATCTTTGTATGATAGTTGTACCGCCGTAAATTCCGTCCCTTTGGGTACCGCCACAAAAATCGTCGGCACACCGTTTTTGGCTGTAACAGCATGAGGGTTTGTCGGATCACAGGGATCAAGCGGGAAAGACTGATCTAATTCGTCATTTCCAAAGCTATATTTAATCTCCGTCAAGGCACAACGGTAAGAAAGCAGCGCGGTGAAATAGACGATTTTTCCACCATCGTATTCCCCATACGCCAACCAACTTTGCGACAATCGTTCCAGTAAGTCTTTTTGTCCTGCCACAAGGGCCATTTCGGGGTCAAAATCGATCTCAAATGGTCCCTGCATTTTACCATGTATGTCTTGGTAGCTGATGCCCAAAAGCGTTTTCTCCGCATGAGCAGGCAACTCAATCAACGGGTAGGGTAAAGGCTTACCCGTTGTTTGACTGATCGTTCCTGCCATGAACCCTGTAGATTTGGGCGCGTTGCCAGAGTGAGCCACGAATATTTCATTCGCTTGATCGGCAATGGAAATTGAAATCATCCAGGATTGGTTAGACCGAATGGCATTAATTTTAACTGGATTATCCATGGCTTGTTCATCAACAATAGACAAAGCTTTCATACGTTGTTCCGCATCCTGAACCTGTAGCGCAGACAATTGTTGATCGAAGAAATATTTGAGGAAGTGCCCTTCCTTGTTCAAGCGCAAGAAGTCGTCTAACAGCGTTTTTTGTCTTCCAAGGACTGGTGTCCTTGTCTTGCTTCGGAGAAATCACGGCTTAGTTCGTAATATGCCGGGGCAAAGTTGGGGTGGTTCGAGATATAGGCTTCCAACGCAACCACCCTATCCTGACGCTCCAGCAATAGCGCTCTGGCAAATTTCAGTGTTGGTGTTCTCCCGATCAACTGAAGCTGGGAATAGATCTCAAGCGCACCACCGCGCCCCTCTTGACCTTTTATGAAAGATTGAAACCGGTAATGTGGATCGACGTAAGACTCACCAAAGGCAAAGAACTTCATGTAATCCTGCCGCGCTAGCAAGTAGTCACCTTGCAACTCTCGCATCCGAGCATTGGCATAGAACTCATGTGGCCTCGTGGGCTTTTCAACAATTAGTGACCTGTTGCTCAATCTGGCAAACAACTTCTCCACCTGGCCCGAGAATTCGCCAGAACCCGCGTTCGCTGACACTTCCTCCAACTTGATGTTGGCCAAACTACTGAAGACACCATCCGGATAGGCTGTCAAATAGGCTTCAATCGAAGCGGCTGAAGTTGCATCTTTCACATCGTTCCAAAACTGTAGCTCCGCTTGCATTTGATCTGTGGAAGCCTGCCCCTGTGATTTGGCGATAGCCTCTAGATTAGCCGCGGGTATGAAAACAATATCGGTGGTTAGTGAAGAATAGTCCCAAGGCACCTGTACACCGCCCGTTTCTTCAACAACTGATCTTCTAACCTTCTTGAAAGCTTGTTCGATTGAGACCCCTGGCTGGATGATTTCTCGAGCAATTGCTGCTGTGTATGGGCTATTCAGGCCTGTGCCATCGGTAGCGGTGCTGCCAGGCGCTGTAGAATAGGAGATAAAGCTACCCACTGGCGTTTGGCTTAACATAGCCAAGCCTTGGGATAGGCTGCGAACACTGCGCGTCAAAGCCGTGTTCCGACAGGCGTCGAGGACCACAACATTCGCCCCTGAATTGTATCGCTCTAACCTGGCGAGGACCCAGTCAACTGACAGCGCCTCAAACTCTGCGTCGACTTCATCTTCCAGCTCAGCCCCTATCGGAGCTAAATAATTCAAGTTGTTGGCCTGAAACCCGTGTCCCGAATAGTAAAATAGAGCCGTCGTGTCGCCGCCTGCTTCCGTCAGGCTAGCGCCAAAGTTTTTGACCGCTTTCTTCATTGATCTCAGATCTGCATTCATAATCAAAGAGACCGAGAACCCAGCTTTTTCCAGCGCGTCGCTCATCAAAGCTGCATCATTTACCGGGTTCTTCAAGGCAGACAAGGCGTCGCCTTCATATTCGGCATTGCCAATAACCAAGGCAAATCTCTGCTTATCGCTCTCCGCATGCGCGTAACTGACAAAAACTGCCAACAGCGTAATGATAGCTATAATCCGTTTCATAGTACCTCCTATCTCTTTCTCCACACTAGAGATATCTTTTACAAAATATAGTGCTTTGCATCACAAAACGAAGTCAGCAAGATTGGTAGTTTTCCTTACGACCTGAGATTTATTGGTTTAAAGGAAGTTTACGATGACACTATTCGGTTTTGATAGTTTTCAGATTGCAGGCTTGATTGGCGTTGCATTCTATCTTGGCTCATATGCCGCCCTACAAATCGGTTTCTTAAAAGGTGGCGGCTATTTGTACACACTTGTGAATGGCTTGGCGGCATCATTCGTGCTCATCAGCCTGTTTCGAGATTTCAACCTGTCGTCAGCCATCATTCAAATCGCCTGGATAGTTCTATCAATAATTGGCTTGAGCCGTCTCTATATTGTTAGAAACGCTTTGCGCTTCTCTGAAGAAGAACGTTTTCTAATCGATCAGAAACTACCTGGCGTGGACAACGACATCGCTAAAAGATTTCTTAAAGCATTTCGGTTTTAATTTGATTGATATCCAGCGGCTTTGAAATAGTTGAAACATTCATCTGGTTCGAACATGTAGCAGATATCTCCAATTGCCTTGAAGACTTCGGTAAAAGTTCTTGCTCCAATTCTTCTCAGG
>CAJQQZ010000153.1 GCA_905480575.1 uncultured Alphaproteobacteria bacterium
AAAGAAATCTGGAAGGCCAAGTTCATAAACTGAATTTGATCCGACAGACACCGCATCAAAATCCGGAAACTGTCAGATCAGGTCTGAACTTCTACAGTTGATCAATAGAAATAAGCTTGCAATCTACCACCAGCAGTTCTAGTCAGCTTGGTCTGTTATCTATTTGGCTTTACCATGCTGCAGCAAAATAAGCGCTCGGAACTGATTGAAGATTGGCGGCTTTTGGCGTTTGGAACGCTCGCCTCTTTGGCCTCGGCTCCTGGACAAACGCTCGTCATTTCTTTGTTCAATAATGACATTCGTGCCGCTTTTGACCTTACACATGGTGATTTTGGCCAGCTCTACATGTTTGGGACGCTGGCCAGCGCTGCGTTGATTTTGTGGACCGGGAAACTCATCGACCAATTTGACCTTCGACTGGTCTTCGCCATCACGACGATTGGCCTGGCGTTGGCTTGTTTTGTGGCCGGTAGCGCCACTGGCCCGTTCTCGCTTCTCATCGCTTTGTTTTTACTAAGACAGTTTGGGCAAGGTTTGATGAGCCACATTTCTGTCACGTCAGTCAATCGCTACTATGAGACGGTGAGGGGGAAAGCCTCCGCCATCGTTGGGCAAGGGTTTTCGTTTGCAGAGGCTGTTCTTCCTCTTTCAATTTCGACCCTCATTCTTATTGTAGGCTGGAGAAATTCGTGGTTCGTCTTGGCGGCAGTTTCGGTCGGCCTTATCTTGCCTCTACTTCTTTTGTTGATAGCCGATCACAAAAAACGTCATGGGCGTTATCTTGACCGACTTGCCATTCTGGACGAAGCATCCACTGGGAAAAGTAGCGACGCCCAAAGGCAATGGACACGCGGTGAAATGCTGAGAGACCCCGTGTTTTATGGGGTTTTTATGGTGGTTTTCGTGCCTTCATTCTTCAATACAGGCCTCATGTTCCACCATCAGCATATAGTTGCTGCCAAAGAATGGTCGCTTGAAACCTGGTATATATTTTTGATGCTTTATGCTGGTTCTGCGGTGGTGTTCTCGCTTATATCTGGACAACTGGTTGATCGGTTAGGCGCAAAGAAGCTGATGCCTTTCTTTACACTGCCCATCGCTTTGGGCGGTTTGGCTCTCTTCTTGGGCGAAAGTAGTACGTGGATTGGGATCGTTCTTGTGGCCTTCGGCGCAGCTGCCGGGATGAACGGAACCGTTGTGTCTCCGTTCTGGGCAGAGATGTACGGTGTGAAACACTTGGGTTCGATAAAGTCTCTGGCTGCCGCCGTTATGATCTTTGCTTCCGCCCTCTCTCCACCCGCTTACGGCATACTTTTCGACGCCAACGTCTCAGTGGCAACGATTGGTTTGGGTAATGTCGCCTTTGTTGTTGTTGCTTCTTTGTTGGCTTGGTTCAGTCTTCGTTCTAGACGCTGAACGTTTTTCGAATGACGCGCTCTAGCCAAATGGCCGTTACTTTGACTCTTGCAAGGTCCTTGATTTCAGGATGAACGATCATCCAAAGTTCTCTCGACCAGTTGTTTAAACCATCGTCAATGCGTTCAAGTTCACTAAACTCTTTTGCTCGAAAATTGGGGAGAATGGTTTTGCCCAGCCCAGCGCGAACAGCTTCTAGCAATGTCATTGTTTCGTTGAATTTCTTACGTGGTGACCTGGGAGGGCCAGGCTCGAAGCTGATCTGCTCATTTATCCAATGGTATTGGGGAATGAAGCTCAAGTTGTCAGTATAAGTTAACCATTCCAATCGGCTAGGGTCACTGCCTTTGGCGGCATAGAGGCCGTAATCCATCTCCCCCACTTTTTTGGTTAGCGCTCTTTTCTCACTTTGCGGGCGAGCAAGCCGCAGAGCGATGTCGACCTCCCTTTGCATAAGGCTCAAGTCGGCAGCATCGCCGCCCATCGCTACCTCTAGTTCCGGATAGTTCGAAATCAACGACGGAAGCGCAGGTACGAGAAGGTGGTTCGTGATGATTGGAACCGCTGTAAGCGACACTGGACCTGCGACTTTCGTATCCGTGCCCCTTATACGTTCTTCCGCGGCTTGAATTTCACCCTCAATCCTTTCGGCCCTTTTTACGAGCTCCAATCCTTCGACAGTTGGAAACAATGAGCCTTCGCTGCGTTCGAACAGCTTCGATGCCAAATGAGATTCTGATCGAGAAATTCGCCTGGAGACGGTACTTTCGTTGACGGCAAGAGATTTCGCTGCCGCCGCAAAAGAGCGCCCTCTAGACACTGCGAGGATAAATCTCAGACCATCCCAGTCGATAGCTTGCATTTTTGCGGCTTTCTTATGCAAATTTGCAGGTTGGACGGCAATTTTGCTAGTCTATAGTACGCGCAGGGGTTGAGGCAATAGGTTTAGCAGGTCTGATGGAGCTGTAACGCAAGGTGAGGAGTGAGTGCGAGGAGGCACTTGCGCCTCATTTTGTTTTTGGGGATCTGTTTATCTGGCCAAATTAGAGTGTTGATTTTGCGCTAACTTTGATTCAATTTCACCCGGAATAAATTGTTTCCATAAACTGTCGATTTCAGATGAGGTTCGGAAACGAATCTCCATTATTCAGAGTAAAAAAAGGGGCAGGAGTCCTCCTAGCCCGATCTTTTGTCTGATGATGCGTTTGTTAGGAACAGCCGCTGGTGCCACCACAAGTAATACACTTCATGCAGGTGCCATTTCGAACCAGAGTGAAGTTACCGCATTCGCCGCAGGCATCTCCCTCATAGCCTTTCATTTTGGCTTCACGCAGGCGCTCAGTTCGAACACCATTTGCGCTTGAAGAAGACATGGCTTCGGTCGTGACAACAGGACTGACGGCGCTTGATATTGGTGTAGCGACTGAAACGCCCGCTGACATCTCTGTGATTGTTGAGGCGCCTTGCAGGTTAGGTCCATCGGTACCGGTCGCCCTGTCTTGACCACCCGAGACAACAACTAACTTGTTCCGTACATAGCCTGAAGAAGTCACCCGTTTGATGCTCTTGGCAACGAGGCCGTCTCCTGAATTCTCTTGCAGTGCACTTTCATCTGCACCACGACCCATAGTATCGATTTGAAGGTCACCCGGCTCGATATGAGCCAAGTCGTTACGACCGAGATAAGAGACAGCCAATTCACGGAAGATGTAGTCGAGCACAGATGTCGACATCTTGATGGCATCGTTACCCTCAACCATACCAGACGGCTCAAATCGCGTGAATGTGTAGGCGTCAACAAACTCTTCTAGAGGCACACCGTATTGCAAGCCAATGGAGATCGCGATGGCGAAGTTGTTCATCAAAGAGCGGAAGGCGGCACCTTCTTTATGCATATCGACAAAGATTTCGCCAGGCTGACCATCTTCATACTCGCCAGTGCGAAGGTAGACTTTATGACCACCAACGATCGCTTTTTGAGTATAGCCCTTACGACGATCAGGCAGCTTGTGACGTGTGTGTGGTTTTGGCACTTCGCGCTCAATAATCCGCTCAACAATACGTTCTGCAACGATTGTGGCTTTTTGGCTGGCTGGTGCTGCCAGAATTTCTTCAACCTTGTCGGCTAATTCATCTTCATCTTCGTCTGCAACGGCAAGAAGTTGAGAATTTAGAGGCTGCGATAGTTTGGAGCCATCCCTGTAAAGAGCGTTGGCTTTCAAACCAAGGCGCCAGGATAGCATGTAGGCTTCATCACAGTCAGCAATGGTTGCCAAATTTGGCATGTTGATGGTCTTGGAAATTGCACCGGAGATAAACGGCTGTGCAGCCGCCATCATACGGATGTGGCTTTCTACAGAAAGGAACCGTTTGCCCTTAGCTCCACAAGGGTTGGCACAATCAAAGACGGACAAATGTTCGTCTTTCAGTTCTGGCGCACCCTCTAAAGTCATCGTGCCGCAACAATATTCATTCGCTGCTTCGATTTGGCTTCTCGTGAAACCTAAATGGCGCAACATATCGAACGAAAAGTCATTCAACTGCGCATCACTGATACCGAGGGTTTCTTTGCAGAACTCTTCACCGAGTGTAAACTTGTTGAATGCAAACTTGACTTCAAACGCTGCGGCCAAACCAGATTCGATCGCCTCAATCTGTTCTTTGCCAAAACCTTTTTCGGCTAAGCTTTCGTGGTTAATGTGCGGAGCGTCTGCCAATGTGCCGTAACCAACAGCGTAGTTGATAATCGCGTTGCTCTGAGCTTTGGTATAGCCAAGAGTTTTCAATGCGATCTGAACTGTTCTGTTGATGATCTTGAAGTATCCGCCGCCGGCAAGTTTCTTAAACTTCACGAGAGCGAAGTCAGGCTCGATACCCGTTGTGTCACAGTCCATCACCAAGCCAATAGTGCCAGTTGGTGCTACGACGGATGCTTGAGCGTTGCGGTACCCGTGCTTTTCTCCAAGTTCAATAGCTCTATCCCAAGCATCACGTGCTGCCTGAGGAAGGTCCTCGATTGGGCAGTTTGCATTGGCGAGTGGCACTGGATGAACGGTGAGGTCCTCATAACCTGTATCTTGGCCGTAAGCAGCGCGGCGGTGATTTCTCATCACACGCAACATGTGGTCTTTGTTCTCTGCATAAGCAGGGAACGGACCGACTTCACCAGCAAGTTCAGCTGATGTAGCATAGGAGACACCAGTCATGACCGCAGAAAGTGCGGCACAAACGGCACGGCCCTGTTCTGAGTCATAGGAAATACCCATCGCCATCAGTAGGCCGCCAAGGTTGGCATAGCCAATGCCCAGAGTGCGGAAGCGATAAGAAAGCTCGGCGATTTCCTTTGAGGGGAACTGAGCCATCAAAACAGATGTTTCGAGAGTAACAGTCCAAATGCGACAGGCGTGCTCATAAAGTTTGGTATTAAAGCTGCCGTCGTCGTCCTGGAATGTCATGAGGTTCAAGGAGGCTAGATTACAAGCCGTGTCATCCAAGAACATGTATTCTGAACAAGGGTTAGAGGCGTTGATGCGGCCAGAAGCAGGGCAGGTGTGCCACTCGTTGATTGTAGTGTCATATTGCAAGCCAGGGTCTGCTGACGCCCACGCGGCATGGGTGATTTGCTCCCAAAGATCTTTCGCTGAAATCTTTTTTGCTATTTTGCCGTCTGTCCGACGAACAAGTTCCCACTCACCGTCGTTAAGGACAGCTTCGAGGAATTCGTTTGTGACGCGTACTGAATTGTTTGAGTTCTGACCTGAAACTGTCAGGTAAGCCTTTGAATCCCAATCAGTATCGTAGGTTGGGAATTCAATTTCGTTGAAACCTTGCCTAGCGAACTCAATGACGCGGTAAACATAGTTGTCTGGAATTAGCGCCTTGCGGGCCGCTTTGATTTCAGCTTTAAGGGCTGCGTTTTCCTTCGGGTCGAAGGCTTTGTCTTCATCTAAATTGGCGACATGGCAGGCAGCCATGATGGCCGTCAGGTGACGGTTGCAAAGTTTGGACCCGGTAACGAGGGCCGCAACCTTCTGTTCTTCCACAACTTTCCAGTTGATGTATTCTTCGATGTCAGGGTGGTCGACGTCAACTGTTACCATCTTAGCGGCGCGGCGTGTCGTGCCACCTGATTTGATAGCACCAGCAGCGCGGTCTCCAATTTTGAGGAACGACATCAGACCAGAAGACTTGCCACCACCGGAAAGTGATTCGCCGGAACCTCTAAGAGAAGAGAAGTTTGTACCGGTGCCAGAGCCGTACTTAAAAAGACGCGCTTCACGAACCCAAAGGTCCATAATACCGCCCTCATTGACCAAATCATCACTGATAGACTGAATGAAACAGGCGTGAGGTTGCGGGTGTTCGTAAGCAGTCTTGGACTTCGTCAGTTTACCGGTTTCGAAATCCACATAATGATGCCCTTGGCTTGGACCATCAATGCCGTAAGCCCAATGAAGACCAGTGTTGAACCACTGTGGTGAATTTGGAGCCGCCATCTGCTTAACAAGCATGTAGCGCATTTCGTCGAAGAAGTTGCGAGCGTCTTCTTCTGACGTAAAGTATGAGCCTTTCCATGCCCAATAGGTCCATGTGCCAGCAAGACGGTCGAAAACCTGGCAAGCCGATGATTCGGCGCCATAACGCTCTTCTGCGGGCAGCTTGGCTAAGGCCTTTTCATCGGGAACAGAACGCCAGAGCCAACTAGGGACGGAGTTCTCTTCTACTTTCTTAAAACAACGTGCAACACCAGCTTTACGGAAGTACTTTTGCGCAAGTACGTCACAAGCCACTTGGCTCCAGTCTTTGGGAACTTCAATGTTCTTAGCTTGAAATACGATTGAACCGTCTGGGTTCTTGATTTCGCTTGTTGTGGTTTTAAATTCGATTGACGCGTAAGGTTCGTCGTTGGCTGCAGTAAACAAACGCTCGAAACGCATGTCGGAATCCTCTCTGTGCATCGGACATCTAGACAGCTATCCCCTAGCTTTGCAGCCACTGTCAGGGTCTAATCTTATTAGAACAAATATCTTATTTATGGGCTATCGATTCTCGGTATTAAATTGACAGAAACAAAGTGATCAATCGAAGCAAACTAGCCTCTCTTTATTCCTGGTTTTATAACCCCCTAAATCAGCCACCGCCCTCGGCGACGAAGCTCTAAATGCCATAAACTATTTCGGATGACTACCACATTTTGTGCCAAAAAGCAAAAAAGATACTGCATTTTGATCTTGACTTTGGCTTTGGAGTCGCGGGCGAATCGAAATGGGCCTATTTCGACCGTAGAGAACTTGCAAATAGCACGGATAAGATGACCAGAACCCCAGCGATCTGTAGAGGGCTTAACACCTCATTGAGGAACAAAAGGGCGACGGATATAGTTACGAGTGGTTCAAGGTTCATAAAAAGTGCCGTTTGAGTTGAACCGATTCGTTTTATCGCTGAAAACATCATAATTAGTGCGACGGCATTAAGAGACGCCGCCGTCAAAAGGTAAAGGTTACCAGATATAGTAGCCGGCAAAATAAGCGCGTCTCGCAAAATGGCGACGGGGGCCACGATTATGGCTCCGGTCAGCAACACAACCATTGCCAATGAAAGCCGATCCAAATCCTGGGCTTTATGATTGGTTACCAAAATAGCAGTTGCAGTGCCCAATCCTCCAACAAAAGCGAGTACCAGCCCGCGCCAATCCAGCTGATCGAAGGCTGGAGCCAGAACAAAGGTTAGACCGACAAAGGCACAAGCAACGACGCACAAGGTGAAAAGGTTGTTACCAACCTTCCCAAGAGCGATATCGATCAGTGTCACCACAATGGGAAAGGTGAAGAACAGCAAAACAGCTAAGGAAACGGGAATGAAGAAGACAGATGACAAATAACCGACGGATGTTACGGTCCATCCCAATCCCACGACCCAGGCGGGAAGAGATCTGAATGTAGCGAATTTGAGTTTTTGCCGGCTTATGATTAGGAAGAGTGTCAAAATCGGAATGCCAATCAAATAGCGCATGGCAACAACGGTCTCCGGGTTGCCACCATGACTATAGACCAGCTTCGCTAATGGCGGATTGAGTCCCAGGGCAATGTTGCACCCAATAATAAGTAAAAAGCCAATTAGGTGAGGTGACATAAAAAGGAAGCATCCGATTTGAAGATGAGGTGAAACTATATTGCTCCTGAAGCACGCTCTCATTAAATCAGTCAAGCTTTTCCAAGCATGCGTGAACCTTAGCAGGGGCCCAGGAAGACTTTTCAGTAGGATACCTTTGAGCGATAAAGCCCTCAAATTCTGGGCAGAGATGCCAATTCGAAGCATTTAGTTAAATCTGCGCTTATATTGACCTAATGGTCAGCTAAATCCTTATGGACTGGATAGACCAGGAATGTCATATAGGGCGCAAACGAATCATTAGATTTGGAAGAGTAGATGATCGACTTTGGAACTTGGCTTTATACAAAGCTGCGCGGCGAACACGTTGGCACTGACCAGCAGGGCAACCGGTACTATCGTCGCAAGAAACCAAGTGGCCGTGTGGCCACTTTGATGCACGAACGCCGCTGGGTACTCTACAAAGATTGTGTTGAGGCCTCTAAGGTGCCCGCCGAATGGCATGTTTGGTTGCATCACACGTCTGATGAAACACCTGACGAAGCAAAGCATCAGCGCTTTGATTGGCAAAAAGACCACCAGCCTAACCACACGGGTACTGATTTGGCTTACCGTCCTCCAGGTCATGGCCGTCTGAGCTCAACAGAAACCAAATCCGCGAGTGACTACGAATCTTGGACACCCTCCTAGAAACTAGGACGAATAGATGAAGAACCGAAGTAGTTTTGAAACTCTTATTGGCGCGCTGGTCATAGCAGCTGCGGTGTTCTTTGTAGTTTTGGTCGTCAGAGGAACTGGTATCGCTACACCAGAAGGATACCGAGTATCAGCGTCGTTCGGTAACGCAGACGGTTTGAAGCCAGGTACCGAAGTTCGAATCAGCGGCGTCAAGGTCGGCAGTGTTATTGAGCAGACGTTGGACGGCGAAAGCTTACAAGCCAAAGTCGTTATGGAAATCGATAGGACATTGAAGCTACCAACGGACTCTTCGGTTAGGGTCTTGAGCGACGGTTTGCTGGGAGGCTCTTATCTTATGATCGACCCCGGTGGCGAAGAGGAATTTCTGGCCGATGGTGGCCACATCGATTTCACCTCTGATGCAGTTAATCTCATTGACTTGATTTCAACGGCTGTTTTCTCTCAAAAAGACGATTGAGAAAGCATTTTGCTTGACGATCAGAAATCGGGGAGCAGTTTAGTGAAGAATTTCGAAATTCCAACCTGGGTGCAACCTGACGGGCAACCTGTGACTTGTATTGAGAAGATAAAAGTTCTCAACGAGAATCTGGAAGAACTTCGTGAAATAGCGCAAGATGCCCTTGAAGATGCCATATTAATGGGCTGTGATGAGAAACAAGTCCGGAGTGTTTTGGCTGAGTTGCTCGCTTCGCTTGATAACCCTTACAAAAAAGTGTGATGAAACAACAGGCTAGGAAAATATCTGCGTTGCTTGCTCTAGCCCTATTAGGGGCAGAGGTTGGTCTTGCTCAGACGACACTTAGTTTTGACAATGAAGCCACCGGTAATCTTGAGCCGTTTGACCCGCTTTTCGACTTTCCTCCCATCCCTCAACCCAGACCCTTTGGTTTAATCCCAGTCGTCAACATCCAAGGGGAAACGATTAATCCTTATGGCAACGGTTTGTTCCCCGGTGCTGCCGGTAGTTTGTTCGCTGGCGTAGTTGAAGGAGTAACCTTGTTTGAGGAAGACAATCCTGACCTTCCTTCATCTATCGCGACCCTGCAAGCCAGTGATATCAACCTGGATGAGGCGCTGGGTGGCGGCGATGTCATCGTCATCGGTGGAGACGACACAGAGAACCCACAAGGCGAAGATGGCCTTAGCGAAGCCGAGCGTGAAAAACTAAAACGTCAGAAAGTTTTGATTAACAAGGCCCTGATTAAGCGCGATCCGCCTCTGCCTATGGACATTGCTGTGTTGAGAGCCCTGGATAAAGTGACAACGCGTATCACCGAGATGGAAGTTGTCAAAGGGTCGACGATCAAATTTGGCAGTTTGAGCATTACAAACCGGGCTTGCTTTGAAAATCCTTCGACAGAAACTCCTGAAAGCGCTGCTTTCTTACAAATCGTGGATAATAGGAGCCAGGTGGAAGCATTGAAGGTCTATAGTGGTTGGATGTTCGCATCCAGTCCAGCATTGGCCGCTATGGAACACCCGGTTTACGACGTCTGGGTCGTAGACTGTAAAAATTCCGCGAGCTCTGAAGCCGTTATCTCTTCTACAAATTGAGGTCGTTCCATGAGTGCCGATTGCAGAAGTTCTTGATAAACGTCTCTTTCAATCTCTGTGATGCCAAACTGACTGAGGTGTTCCGTCCAGAACTGGCAATCAAGCAGTGTAAAGCCGGATTTTTTCATGATGGCAACTAATGCGACTAAGGCGACTTTGCTGGCATTGTTGACGCGGGAGAACATGGATTCTCCGAAAAACGCTGCACCAAGTGAAACACCATAAAGCCCACCAACCATTCGTTCTTCGAGCCAGCATTCTACAGAGTGGGCTTGACCTTGCTCATGAAGCTCCGTGTATAGATCAAGAATTGTATCATTGATCCAAGTGTCCGGTCGGTTGTCTGCCTCCTCAGCACAGAATTCCATCGTTTGTCGGAAAGCTGTGTTCACTCGGATAGAGAAGGGAGCCTGTCTGATCAGTTTACGCAATCGCCGGGGGACATGAAAATCGCCGATTTCCATAGCGCCCCGCAAATCCGGGTCAATCCAATGAAGAAAAGGGTCGTCAGCACTCTCCGCCATCGGAAAGAGGCCAATGGAATAGGCCGATAATAACAGTTCAGGAGTTAGCTCAAGTTCTGTCAAAATTCTGCGCTATTTATTGTTTTCTTCCATATGAGTTTCCAACCACTTAATGGAATAGTCTCCATTGATAAAGTCAGGTTGGTGAAGCAAATGTTGGTGCAATGGAATGGAAGTGTTAATTCCACCGATAACATATTCACCCAGCGCTCTTCTCATGCGCATTAAGCACTCATTTCTAGTTTTACCGTGAACAATCAACTTGGAAATCAGTGAATCGTAGTGTGGTGGAACAGAATAGCCGGAATAAAGATGCGAATCGACACGGATGCCCAGCCCGCCTGGTGCATGGTATTCTTGCAATTTACCGGGAGAAGGAACAAAGGTTTCAGGGTGTTCTGCGTTTATGCGGCACTCGATGGAATGGCCAGAGAAACGGATATCTTTTTGTGTGAATGAAAGCTTGTGGCCATGAGCGATACGAATTTGTTCACGTACCAAATCGACCCCAGTGATCATCTCAGTGATTGGATGTTCGACTTGCAAACGCGTGTTCATCTCAATGAAAAAGAACTCTCCGTTCTCATAAAGATATTCAACCGTTCCAACAGAATGATAGCCCAAACGCTCAATGGCTTTGCGGGTCAACTCACCAATTTCTTCACGTTCTTTGACTGAAAGAGCGGGAGACGGCGCTTCCTCAATGACCTTTTGATGACGGCGTTGCATGGAGCAATCGCGTTCGCCGAGGTGGACAACATTTCCATGCTTATCAGCAATAATTTGGATTTCAATATGCCGCGGATTGCCCAAGTATTTTTCCATGTAAACACCGGCGTTACCAAAAGCGGCTTTTGCTTCGTTTGAAGCCATGGAAAGCGCATCTTCCAACTCGCTTTCGTCGTTGGCAATCTTCATACCACGACCACCGCCGCCAGCGGTAGCTTTGATGAGAACTGGATAACCCGTTGATTTAGCTACTTCTTTCGCTTCTTTGAGGGATGTCACTTCTCCGGCCGAGCCAGGAACAACGGGGAGACCGATTTCTTGCGCGATCTTTTTTGCTGTAACCTTGTCGCCCATGTTTCGCAAATGGTCAGGTGAAGGACCGATAAAAGTAAGGCCGTGCGTTTCTACCATCTCGGCAAAGTTGGCATTTTCTGAAAGGAAACCAACACCAGGGTGAACAGCCTGTGCACCAGTGATGTCTGCAGCGGAAATGATAGCTGGCATATGAAGGTAAGAGACACCACCAGCAGGTGGGCCAATGCAGACCGCTTCATCGGCTAGTCTGACATTCATTGCATCGTGGTCGGCGGTGGAGTGGATAGCGACGGTATCGATACCCATTTCTTTACAAGCACGGTGGATGCGTAATGCAATCTCACCGCGGTTTGCTATCAGGATTTTGTCAAACATCTATTTGTCCAGCTCTCTTATTCGATGACGAGCAAGGGCTGGCCAAACTCAACAGGAGAACCATCGTTGTAGATGATTTCTGTAACAGTTCCAGAAACAGGTGACGGTAATGGGTTCATGACTTTCATCGCCTCAATAATAAGCAATGTCTGACCTTCCTTCACACTGTCGCCAACTTTGATAAATGCTGGTTTGCTCGGATCAGGAGATTGGTACGCGGTGCCAACCATAGGGGAAGTTACCGTATGACCACTGCTTGCTGCTGTGTTTGTTGCTTCTGCAACGACAGATGCGGGTAATGCCGGCGCAGCAGCAACAGGTGCACTCGCCATTTGCATTGGCGCCTGCATCATAGGAACCTGTTCCACAGCTTTGGACATTCGAATATGGGCACCGTCTACTTCATATTCGATTTCAGTTAGTTCAGCCTCTTTTAAGACCTTTGCAAGTTTTTGCAGTAGATCTTCGCTGACATCAAACTTTGCCATGGTGATAATAACTCCAGGTATTCAACAGTTGTTGGTTTTGTCGTGTCGCGACCGAGAGGGAGGAGTGTGCTACAAACTAGATGTTTTCTAACCTATCGAATTCAATTGGATTGTAGGCAGGGCAAACTCTTATTCTCGATTGCTTGAATGAGACAGATTTACAGAAACAAAAGGGCGGACGCAAACGAAATGCGACCGCCCTAGAAGACATAGTTCAATTAGCAGCTTAGCCGTTCGATTGTCTTATGCGATCGACATGTTGCTGCATCTGCTCTGGTGAAATCGCACCAGGTACAACTTGATCAGAGAACACGAAAGCTGGTGTGCCGTTAATCTTAAGCGCTTGAGCCAAAGCTCTCGTTTCCGCGATTTCTTGTTGAATGGCTGGATCATTCATGTCCGATTTCAGTTGGTCGGTGTCTATACCGATGGAACTAGCAATCTTCATGATAATGCCTTCGTTAAGCGCGCCCTTAGTCTTGATCAGGGCCATGTGAAGATCGTTGTATTTGCCTTGCTTTCTAGCAGCGAGGGCCGCGCGGGCGGCGACGACAGAGTCTGGACCAAGAATTGGGAACTCTTTCATAACCAATTTCACGTTGCCGTCTTTCGCCAACATATCCATCAAGCCAGGAGTGACACGTTTGCAATAGCCACAACGGTAATCAAAGAACTCAACCATCACAACGTCGCCGTTCGGATTTCCAAATATTGGATCGCTGGCGCGGTTAAACAGGGCGTCTGCGTTTGGAGCAATGTTTTGCTGTGCCGCTACTTTTTCAGCCTGCTCTTGTTGTGCTTGCCAAGAGACGAGTGCTTGGTAAACCACCTCAGGATTTTTGAGCAGGTAACGGTGAACAATCGATTCAATATCTTGTTCTTGCCGTTGATCAAAAGACTGTTGTTGCGTTGTAACGATTGTTTGTGCCTTTGCTGTCGTCATTAACACACCAGCAACGAGTGCAGCAATTGCAACAGAGGAGCCAACCTTCAAGAGGTCGGACCAGAATGATTTTATAGCCATGTAAAAACTCCGAATGGAAATCAGTTTGTTTGAATTTAGCGTTTTATATCATAACAATCCAACAAAGACTCGATGAATTAGCTCACATTTAGCTGAAGAGGCTACAATTTTGGTAGGGTTATCGCTTCTTCGAAGCCAATCTTTTGGCAGTTTGCTCCAAATCGACGGCTCGGTTCCAGGCTATGGAACCTCTGGGGAGAATTTCTTGAGCCTTTTTAGCCCAGCGAACTGCTTGATCGAACTTCCCGAAGGCCATAGAGGCTTCTGCTTGGGTGACGTTGAACATGCCGATGTTGCCCTCTTTGCCATAAACTCTGCCAGCCAAGCTCCAATAACTCCCGTTAGCAGGCTCTGACGCCAACGCCACTTCGATATTGCCACGTGCGTAGGGGAGCAGTTGCGGCTGGCCTAACTCCAACTGGACGTGTGCCAAGGTTGCTCTTATCAACGGTGAGCCAGGATAGGCTTGAACAGCTTTAGCGTAGGAATCGTGTGCTTCTGCGAGGCGGCCGTGTTCCATCAGTGCTTGGGCACGGAGTTCGTGGAAGAAGGGATTGTTTGGTTCTCCAGCAATTAGTTCGTCCATCAGCGGGAGGGCTCTTGCTAGGTCTGAACGCTTGTAATGGGCAATGGCGCGTGCATACCGGGCGGCAACGGAATTGTCAGACAGCGGATAGTCTCTGGATACGCGTTCATATGGCTTAATAAAGCCGTCCAGCTTTGCCTTTATTCTGTGGAAACGTTCACGTTGGAATGATGGCAGAAGACCGGTTTTGTTGGATCTTTCCGCAGCATGCCTTAAGAACGAAATTCGTTCACGTGTAAGCGGGTGAGTTCTGGCGTAGAGATCTTTGCTTGCCGCGCTGAGGAGCTCTTGATTCTCCAGTTTCTTCATGAAGTTCATGGCGTGGGAGGGCGATAAGCCAACAGTTTCCATATATCGAACACCCGCTTGGTCTGCAGAAGATTCTTGGGAGCGGCTATAGGAGAAAAAATTGCCTTGCGCGATGGATGTCCCAAGCCCAATGGCTGCACCAGCGATTTGAGAATCCCCCGTCGCAATGGCTGCTCCAGCACCCAAAATGGTTGCTATGGTCGACTGTATCTGCGCCATTCTGATTTGTTCTTGCGTCCTCAGGAGGTGACCACCTGCAATATGGCCGATTTCATGAGCGATAACGGCCGCCAGTTGCTCGACTGAATCAGACTTCTGAATGAGCCCTGTGTGAAAGAAGATATTCGAACCACCGGCGACGAATGCGTTAATGCGCTCATCCTTGACCAAATAAACGTCGACAGAGTTTCTTCCAAGGCCAGCGGCCTCCAGAAATGGTGCCATTAGATCCTTGAGTGTTCTTTCTATTTCTGCATCACGAATAAAGGAAAGACGCTGGGCATTTGCAGTTGAGGCAACCTGAACTGAAATAAGACAGGCGACCAAGAATGTGAGAAAAAGAGAGGGCTTAAATATCTTCACGATGTCTGCTTTGAATAGAGTTTTCTACAACGAACCCTAGAGTTGTCTGCTCAGGCTGTCTATGCTTTAGCGAATTTAATCGCTTGGACCGATTTTCATAGGAAAAAAATGTGGCAGATTTAGATATCGATCCCTTTATCGTGATGGAAGTTATGCGCGACGCAGCTGTTTTAGAACAACAAGGCGCCGACGTTATACACATGGAGGTCGGTCAACCAGGAACGGGTGCTTCGGGCGCGGCGATCGCAGCGGTGACCGAAGCGATGTCTAGTGGTTTGCCATTGGGTTACACTGTAGCGCTCGGGCAAGAAAATCTGCGACAACGAATTGCGGCACACTATGCGAACTCTTATGGTCTTGAGGTTTCAATTGCTGACATTGCTATCACAGCCGGAGCATCTGGCGCTTTTGTCTTAGCTTTTCTCGCTGCCTTCAAACAAGGAGACCGTGTCGCTTTGGCCAGTCCTGGTTATCCGGCCTACCGCAACATCCTGGTGGCGCTGGGAATGGAAGTTGTAACGATACCTTGCAATGACGAGACAGGATTTCAGCCAACACCAGAGATTTTGGATCAAGTGGACAATCTAGCTGGCCTGATCGTCGCCAGTCCTGCGAACCCAACCGGCACAATGTTGTCTAGCAACGAGCTGAAAAGACTTTCGGAATATTGCGACAACCGGTCGATACGACTGATATCGGACGAGATTTACCACGGTCTGACGTACGGCCAAGAAACGGCAACTGTCTGGGAATTTGGTCAGAAAAGCGTCGTGATCAATTCATTTTCCAAATACTTCAGCATGACGGGTTGGAGGGTAGGGTGGATGCTTATGCCGTCGGATCTGTCTCAGAATATAGAACGCCTCGCACAGAACTTGTTCATTTGTCCACCGGCGATCTCTCAGATTGCCGCCGCAGCGAGTTTTGATGATTTGGCTGAGCTAGACCAGCATATTGATGTCTATCGTGAAAGTCGTGCACTGTTGCTTAACAGACTGCCACAGATGGGAATCACGCGGCTAGCGCCGGCAGATGGCGCCTTCTATGTCTATGCATTCGTGGGGCATTTGACCGACAACTCATTGGAATGGTGCAAAAAATTACTCAACGAGGCTCATGTCGCGACTACCCCCGGCGTGGATTTCGACCAAGGCCGGGGGCATCAATGGGTGCGTTTCTCTTTTGCTGGAACCACCGAAGCCGTTACCAACGCTTTAAACCGTTTAGAGAAATGGTTACAGAAGAGCTGAGATAACTCAGCCTCGCTGCCACCAACCTCGACGTTTAGGTTTGTCTTTCGGCTTCTCTTCGGCTTTTTCAGCTGGAGCTGGAGCTGGAGCTGGAGCTGGAGCCTCTGAGACGGTTGGCTGTGGTGTTTCAGAAGGATCTACCGAAGCATCTTTTGTTGCTTCCTTCGGCTTGCGCGTGCGGCGGGCACGTTTGGGCTTTTCTTCAGCAACTGCTTCCGCATTTTCACCCGATACAGCTTCTTCTTTCGGTGCTGCTTTGCGAGGTCGGCGAACGCGTTTAGGCTTCTCTTCTTCACCTTCAGGAGCCGCTACTTCAGTGGTAGACGCTTCTTCGTCGGTTTTCTTTTTTGTGCGGCGACGCTTTGGTTTCTCTACTACTTCTTCAGTCTCGGAAGAAACTTTCTTAGCCTCATCGACGTCTGCGGCTTCTGCAGGCTTTTTCCTGGTCCGGCGCTTAGGTTTTTCTTCGGGTGCAGGATCAACGCTTACTTCGCCTTCTGAAGAATCTGTTTTTTCTTCAGTTGGCTGTTCCTCGGTCTTTTTAGGGCGACGTCTGCCACGACGAGGTTTCTCATCATTTGTCTTAGCTTCGGAATCAGCAGTGGTTTCTGTGTTTTCTACAGGGCTTTCACTTTGTTCTTCTGTGTTTTGAACCTCAGAATCATCACTGACGTTTTCACCTTCTTCACCCTTGCGTCTACGGCGACCTCCGCGCTTACCACGTCTGCGGCGGCCTCTTTTGCGTTCGCCATCTTCATCTTGGTCATCAGCGGCTGAGGGCGGGGGAGCGGGAGGTTGTGGCGTGGTAGCGCCTTCTTCCTCGGTGTCTTCGGCTTGATCGTTACGACGGCGACCACGGCGATTATTATTGCGATCTTCGTTCCGGTTACGGCGACGGTTGTTGTTGCGGTTACCATGATCATCACCGCGTCTGCGGTTGTCGTTTGAATCAGAAGCAGCGTCACCGTCACCAGCAATAACCAGAAATTCTGTAGGCTGGTCGGCAGGCATCACGTCAATATTAACCGAAATACCATTGCGATCTTCGATTTCTGATAACATCGAACGTCGTTCGTTCATTATGTAGAGAGCGGCCTGAAGCGGCAGCTTCAGAGTAAAGGTTTCTGAACTACCAGCCGCAGCTTTCTCTTCCAATGCTCGAATAGCCGACAAAGCCACTGACGCTGGAGAGCGAACCATGCCTGTGCCGTTACAATGCGAGCACGTCATGTTCGTGATTTCACCCATTGAAGGGCGAAGACGTTGGCGTGAAAGCTCTAGCAAACCGAAAGCTGAAATACGACTGAGCTGAATACGCGCTCTATCTTGGCGCATTGATTCTTTCAGTTTTCGTTCAACCGTATTGTTGTGCTTCGGCTCTTCCATATCGATGAAGTCGATAACAACAAGACCGGCCATATCGCGCAAACGCAGTTGACGCGCCACTTCTTCAGCTGCTTCAAGGTTGGTTTTGAGCGCTGTGTCCTCAATGTGACGCTCTCTGGTGGCTTTGCCAGAGTTCACATCGATGGCGACAAGAGCTTCAGTCTGATTCATAACCAGATAACCGCCAGATGGCAATTGAACAACCGGTTCATGAAGAGCGTTCAACAGGCTTTCTATTCCGTAACGTTGGAAAAGAGGTTGTGGATCACTGTGGTCTTTAACCTTGCGCACATGGCTAGGTGTCAGAACTTTCATGAAATTCCGGCAAGTCTTGTAAGCAGCTTCACCGGAAACAATGATTTCGTCCATCTCACGGGTGTAGATGTCCCGAACCGCGCGCTTAATGATGTCGCCTTCTTCATAGATCAGGCTAGGCGCAGTTGATTGGACGGTTTGCTCGCGAATTTCATCCCAAGTTCTAACCAGGTATTCGAAGTCGCGTTTGATTTCGTTCTTATTTCTCTGGCTACCTGCTGTCCGCACAATAACGGACAACCCAGTAGGGATATCCATTTCAGAAAGGATGCTTTTGAGTTTGCGGCGGTCTTTCGGGCTAGAGATTTTGCGAGAAATGCCTCCACCCTTTGAAGTGTTCGGCATAAGAACACAGTAGCGGCCAGCAAGTGATAGATAAGTTGTAAGTGCTGCGCCTTTATTACCGCGCTCTTCTTTAGTTACTTGGACTAAGATGATTTGGCGGCGTTTAATAACTTCCTGAATTTTGTAGCGGCGTGCAAGGATCGCTTTTGTTGTTGCACGGCTTCTCAAGGCTTCTTCGTCGACGGCGTCGTCATCTGCAGGATCATCTGAATCGTCATCGGTGGCATGTTCTGCAACTTGTTCGTCACTTACTTCCGAAGCGTCATCGTCGTTATCATCATCTGATGCTGTCTCGGTAACAGGTGCCGCGTCAGACTCTGTAGTATGGGGCTCTGCGGTGTCTGTGTCGCTGTTTGTGTCACTTTTTTCAGTTTCTGATTCTTCAGATGAAGTGTCTAATTCTTCGTCATCAGTAGAAATGGAATCGCTTGAATCGCTGCTCTGAGCTATTGTCTTGCTAGGTCCGTTTGCGTCAGAATCATCCTCTTCGGATGATTCTTCATCGCTTTCATTTTCGTCAGCAGCACCATCAGCGACAGGTTCATCGGGTTGATCATCATCCGAGGATTCAGTGTCGGAAGCGTCTTCGTCTTCTTCGTTTATCAGCCCGGGATGATCGATAGTGTCAGGTCCGTCACCATCATCTTCATTACTGTCTTCACCATCCAGCTCGGCTTCGTCGTCTTCTCGAGCTTTGCGTTCGCGATCTAACCGCTCTTCAACCTCTGCCAGCAGGGCTTCACGGTCTGCGACAGGCAGTTGGTAGTAGTCGGGGTGAATTTCGCTGAAAGGTAGGAAACCGTGGCGATTGCCACCGTAATCGACAAAAGCAGCCTGCAAAGATGGCTCTACTCTCGTAACACGAGCGAGATAGATATTTGCTTTTAGGGGTTTTTTAGAAGCGAGTTCGAAATCCGCTTGTTCGATTTGACCGTTGTCTACAACCACAACCCGAGTCTCATCGGGCATGGAAGCGTCAATAAGCATGCGCTTAACCATATAATCTCCGTTTCGCAGCCGGTCCCGGCGAAGCCCTGTGAGGGGTCAATCTGCTCGGCGGCGCGTGTTGTTGGCTTGTTCGTGAACGAACGAAGCTTTGAAACCAATTTATTTGTTTGAAGCTCGAAGTAGAAAGGAACCAAACGTCACTAAGGAACTTGCTGACGCGGTCTTCAAACGTAAGCAACTGCGGCTAAAGTAGTGCCTCGTCGTTGCAGGAAAGATTTAGAAAAATATCCAACTGTTTGTCTTTGTTAGCCTCAGAGTTGCATATGGCTAACCAGCGGTTTTCTCACAAACCTGACGGGAACATAGGGACTTCCTTGCTGCTAGACAATCCCTAGTTTGGAAATAGCTAAGATTTTTGCCTTTTTGCCCAAGACATTTGACAGAGTGCGCTGCTTTTAGTCCCTTAACCCTTAAAGCATCCAGAAAATGTCAGATTCTTTTGCAATATCTGCTTTTTACTGTAATTAGACTCGGGAATATTTAAGTTTTTGCTGTGCAGATGCGTTTTTATATAATTTTTATTGCACTGTTATTTGGTGTTTTCTCCGAAGCGCTGGCCAGTCCAGCAGTCAAATCGGTACGTATAGGACCTGGCATCGATAAGACTCGCCTGGTTTTAGAGGTGTCTGAGCAAGTCAAATTCAAAGCTTTCACTTTGGATAACCCTTATCGTTTGGTGGTCGACTTTCCGGCGTCCGCTTGGGCTGTGGCAGATCGAAACATGCCTAAACCAGGTGGAGTCGTAAAAGGTTTGCGATATGGTCTCTATTCATCCGAAGTCTCCAGGGTGGTTTTAGACCTAAGCAGTCCCGTGAAAATAGCGAACACCTTTCTGTTAGAACCAGTGGGCAGTGCTGCATACCGTATCGTTGTTGATATACAGGCAGTCGCCGCCGGTGTGTACAAAGACGAAGAAGTCACCAAAGGCTCTAAGCGCATTAACCAAAAGACGGTACGGACACCGATTAGTCTGAACGGCGTATTGTTACCAAAACCTAAGCCACGTTCCATTGCTAAAATACAAAAAACAGATTGGGCAAAGAATAAGAAAGTAATCATTCTCGACCCCGGTCATGGAGGAGTGGACCCCGGCGCCATCAGCAAAAGAGGCACTAGGGAGAAACATCTCACATTGGCGATCGCGAAAGAGCTGAAAAGAGAACTCGAGCGTACGGGAAAGTACAAAGTCCATTTAACGCGCAATCGTGACATATTTTTGCCGCTTCGCAAGCGTATCGAAATTGGCAGAGCGAAAAAGGGAGATCTTTTCATCTCATTACATGCGGACTCACACGATAGCTCGAAGATCAGAGGTGCCTCTGTCTATACTTTATCAGAGAAAGCTTCTGATAAAGAGGCGGCAGCTTTGGCGGCACAACAAAACAAAGCAGATGTTTTGGCAGGCGTTAGATTAGATGAGCAATATGATTCGGTTGGTAATATCTTGATCGACCTGGCACAGCGCGAAACCATGAACTTGTCTGCCATGTTCGCAAATTTGCTTGTGAACAACATGCGCAGGAACTGGAACCTACGAAATAACACGCACCGCTTTGCTGGATTTGCTGTTCTCAAAGCGCCTGACATGCCTTCTGTCCTCTTGGAAATGGGCTACTTAACCAATCGTAGGGATGAAAATACGCTGCTATCAAAACAACAGCGGTCAAAACTCGTGCTCTTAGTTGTGCGTGCTATCGGTCGTTACTTTGACCAGTTGGGCGCGCAAGCACGTGGCTAATGATTTGAAAGGCCCCGATCCCAGTGACCGGTTGATTATTTCCTCAAATTGGGAAAATCAAGCGCCTGAACCTGTTGCTGAACCAGAGGCGCCACTTCCGCCTCCTGTGAAAAAGGCAAAAAAGAAGAAAGAAAGGAAGAAACGTGGCGGCTTTTGGGGTTTCTGGCTCTTTTGGCTGAAGCTAGGTTTGTTCTTTGGGTTTTGGGGAACGCTCGCGGCGGTTGGAGGTTTGATCTATGCCTATCACGAATACGGCCGCGATTTGCCCTCTCATGAACACATGGTCAACTACGCTCCGCCAATCGCAACCAGGTTGCATGCGGCCGATGGCGGATTGATCGCTGAATACGCAACTGAAAGACGGCTGTTTATGCCGATTGAAGCCATTCCACAGCGGGTGATTAATCCATTCTTGGCTGCTGAGGACAAGGGGTTCTACAGCCACATAGGCATTGATTTTGTCTCCTTGGCCGGTGCCGTCGTTAACAATGTTGAACGCTTCATGAGCGGGCGCAGGCTCGTTGGGGCGTCAACGATCACGCAGCAAGTTGCTAAGAACTTTTTGGCCGGTAGTGAACGTCGCTTGGAACGTAAAATCAGGGAAGCCTTCATCGCGCTGCGCCTGGAACAAGACCTTTCCAAAGGCCAGATACTTGAACTCTATCTCAACGAGATTTGGTTTGGGATGCGGTCTTATGGAATAGCAGCAGCGGCGCTCAACTACTTTGATAAATCAGTCGAAGAACTGACCTTGGAAGAAGCGGCTTATTTGGCGGCTCTGCCCAAAGGAGCGAGCCAATATCATCCTTTCAAACACGAGAAACGTGCAATCGACCGACGGAATTGGGTGTTGGGCCAAATGGCAGCAAACGGTTTCGTGACAGAAGCAGAAGCAGAGGCGGCCAAAGCCAAGCCTTTGGGTGTAAAACAGAAGCGACGCACAGAGATCCAAGCAGCTCCTTATTTCGCGGAAGAAGTGCGAAAAGAACTGGTTGAGCGCTATGGCATTAAGACGGTTAACGAAGGCGGTCTTTCTGCCCGTACGTCTGTTGATTTGAGACTACAGAAGATTGCCGACGAGGCGTTGAAAGACGGCCTGATCGCCTATGATCGGCGCCATGGATGGCGCGGACCTCTCACTAGGATAGAAGCCGAAGGTGACTCAGCTTTAGTTGAGCTTATGGCCATGGAACGTCCAGTTGCTTTGAAGGATAACTGGCAAGTGGCTCTCGTTACCAACTTCAGTGATAACACCGCTGAATTATTCTTGAAGTCAGGGGATACTGGTGTCCTACCACTCGAAAACATGAAATGGGCGAGGGCCTGGAAACCGGGTCAAAAGCGAGGCGGGAAAATCAAGAGAGTTTCTGATGTCCTGAAAAATGGAGATGTCATTGCTGTTTCGCTAATTGAAGGTGTTGAGAAAACGTTCGAGCTTCAGCAAATACCAAACATTAATGGCGCTTTGCTCGCCATGGATCCGCACACAGGACGCGTCGTTGCTCAGTCCGGTGGATGGGATTTCGCGCAGAGTGAATTCAACCGCGCAACACAAGCTGCGCGCCAGCCTGGGTCTACGATTAAGCCATTTGTCTATTTGGCAGCGTTGGATCAGGGGTACAGCCCTGCAACGACTGTTCTAGATTCGCCTGTGGTGATTGACCAGTTGAATGAAGAGGCTTGGCGTCCAGAAAACTCGGACGGCAAGTTTTTGGGCCCACAGCCACTTCGAGTCGGTCTAGAGCGTTCTCGTAACCTGATGACCATCAGAGTGGCCGATGCCGTTGGAATGGAAACTGTATCAGAATACGTGAAACGGTTTGGCATCGATGAAGACATGCCCCCCTACCTTTCCATGTCCTTGGGGGCTGGAGAAACGACTTTGCTCAAAATGGTTCGTGCTTATGCTATGCTCGTTAATGGGGGCAAGCGCGTTGAACCCACCATGATTGACCGCGTTCAGGATCGTCGTGGGCGGACGCTTTTTAAGCATGATGACCGTTACTGCCATGAGTGTGCGAGTGAAGAATGGAATAATCTCGCGATGCCTGCCTTGCTGGATGAACGAGAACAGATCGCTGATCCTATTTCTGCTTACCAGGTGGTTTCTATGTTAAGGGGCGTTGTGCAAAGGGGCACTGCGAAATCGTTGAGGGACACTGTGAATCGTCCTATCGGTGGGAAAACAGGGACGACGAACAAAGCACAGGACGCGTGGTTTGTTGGTTTTACACCGGACCTAGTTGTTGGCGTCTATGTCGGGTTCGACACGCCCAAGCCACTAGGCAAGGGCGAGTACGGTGGTCGTGCAGCGGCTCCCATCTTTAAAGACTTTGTGAACGGTGCGTTAGAAGGAAAGCCAGCGCAGGCTTTTCGCGTACCAAAAGGAGTCGTTTTTAGGAACATTGATCCTGTTACGGGCGTTCTGATTGAACGTGGCGACGAGGAAGCAGGTTCTATTGGATACAGCGAAGGATTTCGAGCACAAGCCACTGGGCCAGAAGGTTCGAATCCCACAACTGGTGACTCGATTCAGCCTTCTACAGTTGATAGTTTTGGTTATTCCAAGACCGTTAGTGAGCCTTCTTCGCTTGGCGGAATCTACTGAGTCAAGCCGGAAAATTGCCCTGGAATCTAAAAAAACTTTTGTAATCAGTAAGTTAATACTTGATTTGTAAGCCTCAAAAGCTATTTCCACAGCCAAAGTGAATTAACCCCGACGTTTGCACAGATAAGCAGAGCGCGGGAAGCTGGGGGTACTAGTGGCTGGTGAAACTTTAACCAGAGCTGATTTGGCAGAAGTAGTGTATGAAGAAGTGGGTTTGTCCCGCAATGAATCCTCAGAGTTGGTTGAGAGTATTCTCTCAATGATTTCTGAAACCTTAATTGCTGGCACAAGCGTGAAGATTTCTTCGTTCGGAACCTTTGCGGTTCGTCAGAAATCTGAACGTATCGGTCGAAACCCTAAGACGGGCGACGAGGTGCCGATTTCACCTCGCCGGGTCTTAACGTTCAAGGCGAGCCAGATCCTAAAGCAGAAAATTGACGGCAGCTGGGATGGCAGCCTGGAAGAGGAAGAATAGGTCCAAGGGACAAGCAATAGATTGGGAGAAAAGTAACAAATGGCTATTAGTCACCGCAAAAAATCCGCAGTTGCTTTTAGAACAATCAGTGAAGCTTCAGAGGAACTTGATGTTCCTCAGCATGTACTGCGTTTCTGGGAAACCAAATTCACACAGATCCGACCGCTTAAGCGTGGCGGCAGACGTCGTTACTATCGTCCCGAAGACCTTGACCTGTTAAGGACGATCCGTGATCTCTTGTACGTTCAAGGTTATACGATTAAAGGCGTTCAACGCCTCTTTAAGGAAGGGCAGGTTGAAGAAGTATTACAGCAAGTAGGTAACGCAGAAGCGGTAGAAGTAAAAGATGCTGTGCCTGAACCAGCGCCGATTGAGAAACTTCCTGAACCAGTACTATTATCTCAGGACGCTGATTTCGCGGCGATGTTGGCGGAATTGCGATTGATTCAAACTGATTTTCGTCAGGCCTTTTCTCTCTAGAAAAGAGATTTGTGCCACACCTAATTTCTTCGTATTACGTCGCCGTCGCTGTCTTATTCAAGAAAGATGAGGCAGAATTTGTTTGGCTGGTTGACTCTCAATTAGGCCCACTATAAACCCCCGATAGCTGGACAAAATTACTTGGCTACGCATCCTCTGTGGATGCACAAAACCTTGCTTATGCCCATCGATCGGGAGAAGCATAAGAAGGGTAATTTGAGGCAAGTAGTAGCATCCGGTCGGACTTGTTGAAAAATAAGTGACATTTAGTGTCGGAGCGTAGCGCAGCCCGGTAGCGCACTTCACTGGGGGTGAAGGGGTCGTAGGTTCAAATCCTGCCGTTCCGACCAACTAAAACAATGACTTAGCAGATTTGCGAGGGTTGGCGTTTTAGACAGATGTACAAAAAACATTAGAAATCTAGCCCTTCTACCAGTGATTCCGCATTGTCGCGCAAGTAATCTGGGTTGAATTTTCTGTAGATACGCCACACTGTTTTCTCGTCGAGGTCCATAAAGTCGGCTATCTCGTCTCTAGTCTTGCGCGCCATCGCCATCCAACTGGCCACTGAGTGCCTTAGAACGTGCGGCGTAAACCATTCAGGAAGCCCCGCGTGCTTTACCTGTCTGCCAAAAGCTTTCTTCACAGCGGCGATTCGCTTGCCTCTAAAAGATATGACATAATCGCAATTTGAGACTTCTTTGGCCGAGCGAAGAGCCGCGGCTGTCTTATGCCCCATAGCACAAACCCCGCGTTTCTTGTTCTTCACCTTCCTGCCAGGGACTTCAAAATCTAAGATCATTCGATTAAAGTGAACTCTATCCCATGTCAGGTCGAGAATCGCCGTTGTTCTGCGTCCGGTTGCAGCTGCAAGTATAATGAATAGTCTTAGGT
>CAJQQZ010000154.1 GCA_905480575.1 uncultured Alphaproteobacteria bacterium
CATAAACTGAATTTGATCCGACAGACACCGCATCAAAATCCGGAAACTGTCAGATCAGGTCTGAACTTCTACAACTGAATTTGATCCGACAGACACCGCATCAAAATCCGGAAACTGTCAGATCAGGTCTGAACTTCTACAGATAAGAGTTGCCAAACTGGCAAGGATTTCGACGTTAAACAGCCATTCCATGATTTAACTCTTTCAAGATTTCGGCCAGACTTAAGCTTTATTCGCTCGAATTCAAGAAACGATCCATCTCCCGGCGCTCTTTTTTTGTCGGTCGACCCGCCCCCATATCTCGCACAGCCGTTTTAACCGTTTTCGCGTCGATCTCGGTTTCTTTGCGTACCTGGTCTGGTGGCGACAAATCCTCGTAAAGGCTCTGAGCTTCGCTAGCCGGACCACGTCGGCCGCCCAATCGGATGATTTTGATCACCCTGACGTCTTTTCCTTGAGGAAACGTCAGAACGTCATCGGGTTTTACTTGCGCCTTTGCTTTAGCTATCACCGTAGAGTTCACCCTCACGCGGCCCGATTCACAAACTTTGCTCGCCAGGGTTCGCGATTTGAAAAACCGAGCATACCACAGCCATTTATCAATTCTTAGTCTATCCTCGCCTTCAGTCACTTTGTTGTGGTTCCCGTCTTCAGCCCTGCTAAAGCTGCAAAAGGAGACAAGCTTAGGACGTGCTCCTTGTGTGTTGGCCTCTTCGGTTTTTTAATCCGCTTAGGTTTTTGTTTAACCGGTGACTTTCTCTTACTCAAAACCAACTGACCGGTTTCATTTTTGATAGGCTGAAACCCTATCGAGTTGAGAATGACTTCAACTCGGGCATCGTCACTGTTTGTAAACTCAATCAAAGCCAAAATTGCTCTGCTCATTTCTGTCGACAGTAATGCATGCGCTTTCTTTTCCAGTCTCGGCAGAAAACTACACTGAACAGCAACCTTGCGATTCCGCTTTGTCCCAAACACGAGATAGCCCATAGCTTGGTAAAGAGAATCGTTGAATTCACTCTCAACCATCACCAATCTCTGCTGTCCGACCGGTGGGTTTTTTCCTGTATCACCGCTGTAGTTCTTCCAAAGTAGAGCTTTCAGCTTCGCAGCCTTTCGATCCATCAGACTTGCCTGCCAGGCGGCATGGCGAGAAATGATGATGCGGTGACCTTTTAGATAATCTTGCTCTTCAGTCGTTAGTTTTTTAGGCACTTGAACCAAGGCGCGTCGGGGAAGAAGTCCCAAACCTTCGCCGAGCTGAAATACCAAACCACGTAAGTTCTTGGGAGTCTTGTCGTCGCCTAGTAAAGATACGAGCGGCCCTAGGACTTGTTGCTTGTGAGATTGATAAAAATCCTTCAAGCGGTCCATGATCTTTTGAATTTGCTCAGGTTCTAGGAACTTGAATCGAACGGGTTTTAAATCAGGCGCTAAAACCGACTTACCCTTGATCATCTGCCCAAGCATTTGGTCGTTCCAGTAAAAACAGCCATCAGCCCGTAATTTGATAGCTTTATCGGGAGCAACTGAAAACTCTCCAATCCTCCTATCGATCTCAGGACCTATGACGCGTCTAACGGCTGTCAAAATCGGCTTGATCGTTTCTTTATCGCCGTTAGAAACTGATCCATCCAATTCAAAATCAAATCCGGTGAGCTGGCCAACTTCCTGCCCCTCAATGACAATCTCACCATTGGCCCTGATGCCTGCTTGTAAAGCCTGATCACTGTTCAATCGGCTGACAATTGCTGCTGCTCGACGATCAACAAACTGCTTGGTTAGGCGTTCGTGCAAAGCATCCGAGAGCTTGTCCTCTATGTCTCGCGTCTTTTCCTGCCAATAGTTTTTACGTTCAACCCAATCACCGCGGTGAGAGATGAAAGTCCAGGTTCGAATGGCCGCAATCCGCGCCATTAGAGAATCGATATCACCCTGAATTTTATCCTGCTGCTTGATTTGTGCGGCAATCCAGTCTTCCGGTAAGAACCCCTGCCCAGCCAATAGAAACTTGATAATCGCGCTCAAAAGATTGGTGTGGGAATCTGTGAGAGTTTGTCGGAAATCAGGAACCTGGCAAACATCCCATAGCGTCCTGACAGCCGCCGGCGCTCGAACCATTTGGCGAATCTCAGGATTTTTGGACAAAACCTTCAGCGCTTGATGGTCGTCGCCATCTCGTGAACGTTGCAAAATCCCTCTAACCGGAGGCAGCTCCTCAAGACTCAACAGCAAATGTGAAACTCGGTCGAACTTCAGATTTCGACTGCGCCACATAATCGATTGAAGCGGGTCGAACCGATGTTCTTCGATTGCCTCAACCACCTCCTCCGGCAGGCCACCAATTTCAGCAGTCGTGCAGAAACTGCCGTCATTCATATGCCGACCAGCGCGTCCAGCAATCTGGGCCAGCTCTGGAACCGTCAATAGACGATTTCGCCGGCCGTCAAATTTCTTCACCTTGCCGAAGGTCACGTGGTCGAGGTCCATGTTCAGGCCCATGCCGATGGCATCCGTCGCTACCAGAAAATCGACCTCTCCTGATTGAAACATCTCAACCTGGGCATTTCTTGTTCTCGGGCTAAGCGCGCCTAGCACAACAGCCGCCCCTCCGCGTTGACGGCGCAAGGTCTCGGCAACCCGGTAAACTTCAGAGCCTGAAAAAACCACGACAGCTGATCGTGGTGGTATTCGCGACAGCTTCTTCGGCACCACATAACTCAGTGTCGAAAGCCGCCGACGTGTTTGGAAATCCGTGCCAGGCACCAGTTTCTTGATTAGGGGCCGGATCGTATCTGAACCCAGGAAGATTGTTTCTTCCGTCCCGCGGCAATGCAGTAATCGATCCGTGAAGACGTGTCCGCGTTCAGGGTCTCCACATAGTTGGATTTCGTCAATCGCCATGAACTCAACGGCTATGTCCAACGGCATGGCTTCCACCGTACAAATCCAATAGGATGGATTGTTAGGGATAATCTTCTCTTCGCCAGTTACGAGAGCAACCGCCTCGGGGCCTTTGGCCTTTACAACTTTGTCGTAGTTTTCACGAGCAAGCAGCCGTAATGGAAAGCCCATCATACCACTGGAATGGCCTAACATTCGCTCAATCGCTAGATAGGTTTTGCCGGTGTTCGTCGGCCCAAGGACCGCAACTATTTGTGAATCAGAGAAGAGTTCCATCGTGTTTTAACTTTTCGATTCCTGAACCACCAAAAGCAAGTCAAAAATTCTCGTTCGTAAGACTTGAGCTTGTGCCTAGTCTCACCATATAAGAGCGTCCACTGAATTCAGCTTAAAGGAGGGAAAGAATGGCCCAAGAGAAAATGCAGTTTCAAACCGAGGTAGCCCGTCTACTCGATATCGTTGCCAACGCACTTTACTCCAACCAAGAAATTTTCCTGCGGGAGCTCATTTCAAATGCTTCCGATGCTTGCGACAAACTTCGCTATCTCTCTTTGACGAATGCTGATCTTCTGAAAGACGACAGCGAGCTGAAGATTCGCCTAACCGTCGATAAGGAAGCCAAGACCTTAACCATCGCCGACAACGGTATCGGCATGAATCGTGATGACCTGATTGCCAACCTCGGTACTATTGCTAAGTCTGGCACGCTCGACTTCCTAAAGAACTTCAGCAAAGACAAAAAGGACGTCAGTCAAATCGGTCAGTTTGGTGTCGGGTTCTATTCGTCCTTCATGGTTGCAGAAAATGTCACCGTAAACACCAAAAGGGCCGGCGAAGACCAGGCCTGGACCTGGACCAGTGATGGACAGGGTGAGTACGCCATAGACGAGGGAAGTACTGACATCGCACGCGGAACCAGCGTTGTTCTGCATTTGAAAGAAGATGCCAGCGAATACCTCGATGAACACCGCCTCCAATCCATCGTTGGTCGTTACTCTGACCATATCCAATTTCCTGTGGTGATGAAGGGCGAAGAGGAGGATCAGAACCTCAACTCAGCGTCGGCGCTTTGGACCCGATCTAAATCTGAGATAACAGAAGAACAATACCAAGAATTCTACCGCCACACGGCCAATGCTTTTGACGAGCCTTGGTTGACGATGCACAACACCACCGAAGGTGTGATTGAATACACTTCACTACTGTTTGTCCCGAGCCAGGCTCCTTTCGACCTTTTTCAGCCAGAGAGAAAAATCGGCGTACAGCTCTTTGTTCAAAGAGTTTTCATCACGGATGAATGTCAGGAGCTACTTCCCGGATACTTGAGATTCGTCCGTGGTATTGTTGATTCTTCTGACCTCCCGCTCAACATCAGCCGTGAACTCCTCCAAGACAATCCCGTTTTGAGAAAAATTCGCTCCGGCCTGACGAAGCGCATCATCGGGGAACTGAAAAAGAAAGCTAAGAATGACGCCGAGAGTTATCTTTCTTTCTGGGGTGCTTTTGGCGCTGTCCTGAAAGAAGGGCTTTATGAGGACTTCGAACAAAGAGATGGCCTTTTGGAACTCGCGCGTTTCAATTCAAGCACGTCGGATGAACTTACTAGCCTGTCGGACTATGTTGGACGGATGAAGGAAGGCCAAAACGCCATCTTTTACATCACTGGTGAGAACCTGGAGGCAATCAAGAACTCGCCTCACCTCGAAGGCTTTAACTCTAAAGGCGTCGAAGTCCTGCTGATGACTGATCCGGTAGATGATTTCTGGCTTGGTCAGATCGGCGAGTTTGAAGGCAAACAATTCAAGTCAATCACACGCGGCTCTGCTGATCTGGATGAAATCAAAACAGCCGGAGAGGATGAGACGAAGAAAGATGAGAAGGAAACGCCGAATGTCGCTGCTGTTCTTGAGCTCTTTAAGCTAGGCCTCGGTGATAAGATCAAAGACGTTCGTGTGACACAACGCCTGACCGACAGTCCCGTTTGCCTCGTCGCCGACGATGGCGACATTGATGTTCACATGGCGCGCATTCTGAAACAGCACAAACAGCTGAATGAAAGCCAACAACGCATCCTTGAAGTCAACCCAAACCACCCAATTATTGTCCACCTCAAGGCTAAGTTGGACAGCGGGACATCAGCAAGTGATTTGGAGGATTACACAGAGGTTCTCTATGGACAGGCTATCATTCAGGAGGGTGAGAGTCTGACTGACCCTGCGTCATATACGAGGAAACTAAACAAAATTCTGGCAGCGACAATTGCCTGACTCTAGGCCCTAAAACTTAATCCTAGAACTTAAACTCCGCATATGAAGCGCGGACTGGACCGTGACCAAGGTTTCTTGCTGACTGGACAATAATAACAAACCCATCAGCAAGGAACTCTGGCGACTTCAACGCCATGGCTTGACCGTCCCACAATCCCAAGTGCTCAATAGCACGAACAACGTTTGCATTGGTCAGAGTACGTCCCCGGTTTTCGCCTCTGAGCACCTGTGTCGTGTGCTCCTTATCAAAGTGAACCAACCAAACCGAGCTGTTCTTCCCATGGTGGTCTTGTGGGAAAAGAATTTCACCATTGTCACCGCGACTAAGTTCCAACTTCATTTGCTTGTCGGCGTAATTGATACAGCGCTTGATATCCTTCTTGTCCGCTCCCATCGCATCCAAACGACCGTCCACGACGACTTGCGGTGTATAGACATAACGCGCACGCAAGGCGTCAGCATACAACCTTTGACGTTTGGTGTGTAACTGAGAGGCAAAAGGATCTTTCCAACCGATATAATCCCAATAGTCGACATGAAACGAGAGACCAAGGACATCCTGATTATTGTTAACTTGCTTTAGATAGGCATCAGCAGGCGGGCAAGAACTACACCCTTGCGAGGTAAACAGTTCGACAATCACTGGGTTAACAATCGATTTTGTCTGATTGTCTGCCGCCGACGCCGACTGCACAAAAGTCGTATGCACCGAGAGCGTCGCCAAAGCGAAACAAAACAAACCGTATGACAGGAGTTTTTTCATGTCTATTAGGTAAGGCAGCCTCAGAAAAACCGCTAGTAAAAAACAGGTGAGGTACTGTCAGGTCAATCTTCTGTGAAGAGACTTGAACGAAATGGGGACGAAGAACGTGGAATTCCCTATTTTTGGTAGTATTTGTTCTTTTTACCGGACGAACGTTTGACAAAACGGTCAATATTGAATACCCAGATATTGCGCTGATTTGTTATTCGCTTGCGGGCGCGGCCTCTTGAGGGGCCATAAAACTGCTAAAGATATAACCGATAGAAACCTATCGTTCATCAGCGTCCTTTTTAGTTCTAAAATGAGGATGCTCTCAAATGACTACGAATTCAACCAATCCCGAAACACTCGTTTTGCATGGTGGATCTTACCGCGCTGATCCTGCAACTGGCTCTGTCGCAGTTCCAATCTATCAAACAACATCTTACCAATTCAACAACGCTGAACATGCAGCCAATCTTTTTGGTCTAAAAGAACTCGGCAATATCTACACCCGTATCATGAATCCGACAACAGCGGTTCTGGAAGAACGCCTCGCGCAGTTGGAGGGCGCTGTCGCAGGTTTGGCAACGGCGTCTGGACAAGCGGCCATCACATTGGCGATCCAGAATATTGCGCAGGCCGGTGACAACATCGTCAGCTCTACCAACCTCTATGGCGGCACTTGGAATTTGTTCGCGAACACACTGAACGCGCAAGGCATTGAAGTTCGTTTCGTCGATCCAGCCGATCCCGATAACTTCGCAAAAGCGGTTGATGATAAGACAAGAGCCTTCTTCGCGGAAACGCTTCCTAATCCAAAATTGGAAGTTTTCCCCATCGCTGAGGTGGCTGCCATTGGTGAAAGCCTCGGCATACCCTTGATTGTTGACAACACGGCCGCTCCTATCTTCTGCCGACCAATTGACCATGGAGCCCACATTGTCATCCACTCGACTACCAAATACATTGGTGGGCACGGCACATCGATTGGTGGTGTCATTCTTGATTCGGGCAAATTCGATTGGGAAAAGCACGGCGAACGCTTCCCGCTTCTAAGCACGCCTGACCCCTCCTACCACGGTGCGGTATGGGTTGAGGCGGTGAAGCCGCTTGGACCGATTGCCTATATTCTTAAGGCACGCGTTACGCTGTTGCGCGATACCGGTGGTGCGGCAAGCCCGACAAACTCCTTCTATACCATTCAGGGATTGGAAACTTTGGCATTAAGATTGGAACGCCAGTGCGAGAATGCTGCCAAAGTCGCAGACTTCCTTTCCAATCATCCCGCGGTTTCTAAAGTGATTTACCCAGGGCTTCAGAGTGGCGAAAACAAGGCACGTGCAGACAAGTATCTTGGTGGAAGTTACGGTGCTTTGTTGGGCTTTGAATTGAAAGATGGTGTTGAGGCTGGCAGCAAGTTCATTGACAGCCTAGAGCTGCTTTATCACGTCGCCAACATTGGCGACAGTAAGAGCCTTGCAATCCATCCAGCCTCAACCACCCACTCTCAATTGACAGCAGAAGAGCAGTTAGCGTCCGGTGTGACCCCGGGCTATGTCCGCCTCTCTATCGGAATTGAACATGCCGACGACATCATCGCCGATATCAGTCAGGCATTGGGGTGAGCATCTGAAATTTTCACGGTTCACCCAAATCAAATTAACTCCCGTAACTAAAAAGGGGTGTGGCGAAAGTCACTCCCCTTCTTTTTGCCGGTAGCTTTTCTAAAACCCTAAGAGGTTAGCAGAATAAATATCGTCGCTCTTTGGAAAAGATCCCTTTGAAAACCAGCGCAAGTTTCCGGTTAGAGACCGAACGTCTAGACCAAAAAGGAATAGTGCAAATGACAGAAACCTGCCGTGGAAGATGCCTTTGCAAAGCCGTTAGTTTTGAGATCGATCTACCAATTTTCGCTTGCGTCAATTGCCATTGCGAAAGTTGCAGGAGGCAATGCTCCGCACCGATGACAACCTACATCGGCATCCCAGACGGCCACTGGCGTTGGACGGGAAAGGAACCCAAGGTTTTTCATTCTTCTCCAGGTGTCGAACGGACATTCTGTGATAACTGTGGCACACCTATTTCTTTTCGATCACAAGCCATGTCTGGCATGATGCATTTGTATTTGGCGGCCCTCGACGATCCTGAGAAATTTCAGCCAACTCTCCATGTTTCCCACGAGGAGAAACTCCGTTGGTATGAAATCGGCGATGATTTGCCGACACACAAAGGTCCAGATTACACAACCAAATAACGATCTTCCGCAGAAATAACAAAGCTACCTTGGTACTCTCTGTTCCATAAGATTGATGAGTTTTGCTCTTATCTCACAAAAATAATACTTTTTGGTATTGCTTTATAAGTTGCCTCATGCATTATTAGGATACCAATTGGTATCATTAAGAGGCTTACATGCTAACAGAAAACCATTCCGTTCAGGTCCAAGGAACCTTCAGAGCTTTAGCCGATCCCACACGCCGAGAAATTTTGATGATGCTCAGCCGACAAGACCTCACCATTAGAGAGGTCTCCGACAATTTTGACATGACACGAGCAGCCGTCAAAAAGCACCTTCGCATACTGGAGGAAGGCGAGCTGATCGTTGTTAAAACAAAAGGTCGAGAGCGAATTAATCAACTCCAACCCCAAGCGATAAGAACAGCGTCCGAATGGCTGAATTACTTCAACAAATTTTGGGATCAACGTTTGTCGAGTTTGCAGCAAGCCGTTGAACGGCAAGAAACCACCAATCAAACTCTAAATGACGAAAGCACAAACTAATGAGCAATACATCAATTAACAAATCCGTTTTCTTTCGAGCTTTACGAGAAGTCGTTTGGGAGTTTTTAACAGACAAAGACAAGCTTGGAGAATGGTATCATCCCGCGTTGGACAGTCTTTCAGCAGATACTGAATACAGCCTAGTGAAAAGTGAAGGCGCTGGCGAGAAAACACCTCTTATCACCGGCAGAGTTCTTGAGTTCGAGCCGCCAACCAAGTTGGTTACGACTTTTGTCATTGGACCATTCCAGGGAAAGGAAACGACAATAACCTGGGTTTTAGAAGAGGTCGCCGGCGGAACGAAGTTGGCATTGACCCATGAGGGTATAGCCGAGGCCTCGGGCGGCGCGGCTCTAGACCTTATGATGGCCCTTGATAAAGGCTGGGATGAGCACTTTGCGACCCTTCGAGTTGCGGTAAATTAGGACAAAAAGAAAGGCCCGGTGTTTCCACCGAGCCTTTCTTCTTCAATCGTCTATGAAAAAGCTTACGCGGCTTTCATCATGTTGCGAAGAACGTGCTGTAGGATACCACCATCACGGTAGTAAGCCACTTCGTCCTCTGTATCGATACGACACAGCAAAGTTACATCAGCTGTCTTGCCATCAGCGTAAGTGATCTTACAAGGCACGTCCATGCCGGCAGTGATACCGCCTTCGATGCCTGTGATGTCATAAGTTTCTGTACCATTCAGACCCAGGCTTGTGACTGAGTCGTCGCCCGTGAACTGAAGTGGCAGCACACCCATGCCAACCAGGTTGGAACGGTGAATACGCTCAAAGCTTTCAACCACAACCGCCTTAACACCCAGAAGTCTGGTGCCTTTAGCCGCCCAGTCACGCGATGAGCCTGTGCCGTATTCTTTACCGCCAAGAACAACCAATGGAATGTTGGCTTCCTGGTATTTCATTGCAGCGTCGTAGATATCCATCTTTTCACCAGATGGGACGTGCAGGGTGTAACCACCTTCAACGCTGCCACCGAGCATTTGATTGCGGATACGGATGTTAGCAAAAGTACCACGCATCATGATTTCGTGGTTACCACGGCGTGAACCGTAAGAGTTGAAATCGATTGGGCGAACCTGACGCTCTAGCAAGTAATGGCCTGCAGGTGCATCACGCTTGATCGCACCAGCCGGTGAGATGTGGTCAGTCGTAACGGAGTCAGCCAAAACAGCCAACGGGCGAGCGCCCTTGATGTCTGCAATCGCTGCTGCGTCACCGTCCATGCCCTCGAAGAAAGGAGGGTACTGAACGTAAGTCGAACCTGAGTCCCACTTATATGTAAGACCTGTTGAAGTCTGAATGTCTTGCCATTCTTGTGGTCCTTTGAAGACGTCCGCATAACGAGAGCGATACATTTCAGGGGTCAGGAACTGCTTAACAGTGTCGTTTACTTCCTGGTTAGTTGGCCAGATGTCTTTCAGGTAAACATCATTGCCGTCTGGATCTTGAGCGATTGGATCATTCAAAAGATCGATATGCATGGAACCAGCCAAAGCATAGGCAACAACCAACGGAGGAGAAGCCAAGTAGTTCATCTTGGAAAGTGCGTGAACACGGCCTTCGAAGTTACGGTTACCAGAAAGAACAGAAGCAACTCGAAGATCACCCTCTGTAATTGCACCGGCGATATGCTCAGGCAGCGGGCCAGAGTTACCGATACAAGTCGTGCAACCGTACCCAACAACGTCAAAACCAAGTGCATCCAAATCATCTTGTAGGCCAGCGTTTTCAAGGTAGTCAGAAACAACCTGAGATCCTGGTGCCAGTGAAGTCTTAACCCAAGGCTTCGTTGTCAGGCCCTTCTCGCGTGCTTTCTTGGCAACCAAACCAGCAGCCAACATAACAGATGGGTTGGATGTATTGGTGCATGATGTGATCGCAGCAATGACAATATCGCCATGACCGAGCTCGTAGTCATGACCTTCAACTGCAACTTCACTGCCGATGGCTGTCTTACTTGCGGTCTGTTTGATGTCAGCAGCAAGAACGTCGCCATAAGCACTTGCTGCATCGCTGAGCAACACACGATCTTGTGGACGCTTTGGACCAGCCATCGCTGGATTGACTTCACCCATGTCCAGCTCAAGCGTGTCGGTGAAGACAGGATCTGGACTGTTTGAGTCACGCCACATGCCCTGTACCTTTGCATAGGCTTCAACGAGAGCAACACGCTCTTCATCACGGCCCGTAAAGCGCAGGTAGTTGCAAGTCTCTTGGTCAATCGGGAAGAAACCACAAGTCGCGCCATATTCTGGTGCCATGTTGGCAATCGTCGCGCGATCAGCGAGAGAAAGATTATCGAGACCTGGACCGTAGAATTCAACGAACTTACTGACCACGCCCTTGGCGCGCAGCATTTCAGTGACACGAAGAACCAAGTCCGTCGCTGTCGTACCTTCTTTCAGATTACCGGAAAGCTTGAAGCCAACAACCTGCGGAATCAACATAGAGATTGGCTGACCAAGCATTGCTGCTTCGGCTTCAATGCCGCCAACACCCCAACCAAGAACAGCAAGGCCGTTGATCATGGTTGTGTGTGAATCAGTACCAACCAAAGTATCAGGGTAAGCAAGAGTGCGGCCGTCTTCTTCTTTTGTCCAAACGGTTTGACCGAGGTATTCAAGGTTCACCTGGTGACAAATACCAGTGCCCGGAGGAACAACAGAGAAGTTATCAAATGCTGTCTGGCCCCAGCGCAAAAACTCATAACGCTCTTTATTACGACCAAATTCCATCTCAACATTCTTACCGAACGCTTCGGAATTACCGAAATAATCAACCATTACTGAGTGGTCGATAACCAAATCACAGGGAACAAGTGGATTGATCTTCTTTGGGTCGCCGCCCATCTTCACCACAGCTTCACGCATAGCGGCCAAATCAACAACGGCAGGAACGCCGGTAAAATCCTGCATCAAAACACGTGCTGGACGGTAAGCTATCTCGTTGTCGGAACGTTGATCCTTCTGCCAATCAACCACGGCCTGTACGTCATTCGTTGTAACAGTGCCACCATCTTCCCAGCGCAGGAGATTTTCAAGAACGACCTTCAATGAATAAGGAAGACGGGAAACGTCTCCTAGAGTCTTTGCAGCCTCAGGGATAGAGAAGTAGTCATAGTCTTTGTTGCCGACTGAGAGTGTCCGGCGAGATTTCAAACTGTCCTTACGGTTAGCCACTTATATGTGCTCCTGCTGTTTTGACTGCCAACAAACGAAGCGAACCTCCAACGACTCTGCTTGGTGACACAATGGGTAGATTGGGTGTAAAATTTCGCCGCAATATAGGCCTGCGCCCGACAAATGAAAAGCTCTCTCGATAACAAATTCAGAAGATTTTTCCGTCTGAGCGACATAAAATTGTCGCATAGCGATATAATTAGACCATTTCAGGGTTCACTTGCTGAGTGATCAACACAAGGGTGTATTGTTAACATCCAACAGAAATGGCCAATAACGCGAATGGAAAATGGGAACGACTCCCTAGCCCTGCAATTAATGCATTCCAGAGCTGCAAAACGCCTGTTTGTTAATTAGGTCTCAAGAAACTAAATCCCTCGTTAATGACTTTCTTCAGATGAAGAAGGCGAAAATTTAACCCTAAGGATTTCATCATGTCTGTTCTTGATCGCGCTGGTTTTTGCTACCTCATCGCTATTGCAATTATGACAATTGCTTTGAGTGCACTTGGCTGATTGCCACCCTCAAAAATACGAGCCATTTGTTTGAATGGTTCAAAGAAGGCCCGCTCCCTTGGAATGGGCCTTTTTTTATGTTCAAACTTTCGTTCGCAAAATTGGATTCGTCGCATTTCGATTATTGATTAAGCAAAAACAATGCCATATAATAGTTTTTTGTTGTGATTTGCAAAAATATTCCGATTCGTTGAACAATGCCTTGTGCAAAATGCAAAGACTCGGTATTAATTTGCAATTATAGCTAATGTGGATAAAATTTTAGTTTTTGGCAGACCAATAAACTAGAACCTTTGCCTACGAATTAATTTAAACTTTTAGTTTTTTTTGGCGGTTTTTATATGTCGGAACACCTCTCCAAGGTACTTTTAGTCGAGGATGAAAAGTCTCTCGCGACCCTTTATGGTCAATACCTAAAAAACGAATCCTTGGAAATCACCCACGCATCCACTGGTCGTGAAGCCATTGCTTATCTTGAGCATAACGAGCCAGATGCAATCCTCCTTGATATCCGCCTCCCTGACATGATGGGAACAGACATTCTGGAAGAGGTCAATAACCGCGGTTTGGACACTGCGGTTATCATGATCACCGCTCATGGATCGATTAATACCGCCGTTGAGACGATGCGTGGCGGTGCCTATGATTTTCTGGTCAAGCCGTTCAATCGAGAGCGTCTTCTTCAAACCTTGAATTCAGCGCTGAATCGTAAAAAGCTTGCAAGCTTGGTCCGCAAACAAGAGCTGTCACTCCATGACGGTTTCCAAGGTTTCATCGGATCGTCTCAAACAATGCAAATTGTTTACAGAACGATTGAAGCAGCAGCAGATTCCAAAGCGACTGTCTTTGTCACCGGCGAAAGTGGTACAGGTAAGGAAGTTGCTGCATAAGCTGTTCACGCACTTAGCAGCCGTGCAAAAAAGCCACTTGTTGTTCTTAACTGTGCCGCCATCCCGAAAGATCTCATGGAAAGTGAGATCTTCGGTCACGTTAAAGGCGCGTTTACTGGTGCGATCAGTGATCACGACGGTGCTGCCACACAAGCCGAAGGAGGAACCCTGTTCCTTGATGAGATCTGCGAGATGGACATCCATCTCCAGTCAAAGCTCTTGCGTTTCATCCAGACGGGTACTTTCCACAAGGTGGGCTCTGCTAGAATGGAGAAGGTTGACATTCGCTTTGTTTGTGCAACCAACCGTGATCCATTGGTTGAGATTGGCGCCGGTCGGTTCCGCGAAGACTTGTACTACCGCCTCCATGTAATTCCCGTTCAATTGCCATCTTTGCGTGATCGCCCCGATGACATCATGCCAATAGCAATGAAGTTCTTGCACGATTACTCCGAAGAAGAATCGCGCGAATTTGAGCGTTTCTCAGACCAATCTATTAATCGTCTTGTGACGTACGACTGGCCAGGTAACGTACGTCAACTACAGAATGTCATTCGACAGGTTGTTGTCATGAATAAGGGCCGTATCGTCGAAGAAACCATGCTGCCTTACCCGCTGTACGGAAACAATGGTCAGGCTATATCGACACCACCCGCCAGACCGCCATTTGCGACGTCTGGAATGGAAGCAAGCATCCCGCATCCAATTCCTAACTACAATACTGGCGTTTCGCCGCCTCAGCCTGAAATGCCAACCATGCCTCTGCGTCCAAAGCAGATCATGCCGCTTTGGCAAACAGAGAAAGAAGCCATCCAGACGGCAATTGACAGCTGTAACGGTAATATTCCTAAGGCAGCCGCTTTGCTTGGAATTTCGGCTTCTACGATCTATCGCAAGAAACAGGTCTGGGAAGCGGAAGAAGCTAAGTCCGCAGAGTAAGGCTAACCTGCTCTTCCCGAAGTTATGGCTAGCTTCGGGGAAGTAGTCTGCTCACTTACAGAAGTTTGGTGCGAGTCTAGGTCACATTAGAATGATGCCACCTTTAAAACGCCACTGCGTAACTGGGCTTTCCCCTCTGAGGGTGAAACGCCACCCGAGTTGTATCTACTATTCAGCTACCACGAGAATAAAGAGCTGATAATTTTCCATCTTCGACAAAATTGCGCTCAAATTTGAAACCGGCTCTTGTTGTGCATTGTACGGCTTTTGAGTTATCGACTTGATGACCGATAAAGAAACTTTGGTCAGGGTGCGCTATTTGATCTGAAACAAGCGCGATAGTGCGTTTCAGCATCGTGGAGCCAAGGCCTCTGCCTAAATGCCCCATGCAGCCAATGAAATAGTCAAAACTAACACCGCGATTTTTTCCAATAGTTTCAATGCCATAGTCAGGGAAATTGTAACATCGGAAAAAGTCCGGGTAATTTTTTTCCGTAGAGAGATTCACAAGGGGCACGAATTGTGCGAGTCTCTTCGTTGATGACACAATTGCTTGCTCCTATTGATGATCTGGATATTGAAGAGTTAAAGAAGCTGCTGCTGCAGGTTCTGGAGGACAATGCCCAGTTAAAGAAGGACATCCAGGCCCTGCGCGATGAAAACGC
>CAJQQZ010000155.1 GCA_905480575.1 uncultured Alphaproteobacteria bacterium
GCTTCGAGACAGGCGACTGCCTTGGGGGCTTTTGCCTCCATCTGCTCTGCGAGTTGGTCAAATCTCTGGCGGGCTTCCCGGGCTGCTTCTGCCGCGAATATGCGCTTGAGACCTTCAGCCATCTCCGCTTTGTGCCGGGCCTAGGTCCGATCTTAATAGTGTCGCCATCAACCACCCTTACAGGGTTGGCTTGCACCATGGTAATGGAAAGCAACAGGGACGCCGATACTGCACCAACAAATTTAATCAAGATTATTCTCCTATATATGTGCTTGTACACTAGCAGACAAAAAAGTGCATAGAAGTTGTAATTTACCTTTTTAGAGTAAAAAAAGACTTGTGCGCGGTTTTTTATAATGTATAAGAGATTTCAACGAGACAAACGGAGACAAGAATATGACCGCCCACTTTGACATGGACTCTGACCACGTTGCCCCTATGGACGTATGGCTGGAAGTTGGCCGGCGCTCTGGTATTGGCACCGCACGGAGAGCTGCCACGCGTTACGCCATGAAGCACGGGCAGGCTGTGATCCTGCTTCCCGGTGGCGGAGAAGTTCACTTGATACGGTGTAATGATAGCCCACGGAAATATATGGAACGCAGGTACAGCCACCGACAAGCTACTGCTCTCAGGGCTATGGAAAACGCGAAAATCGACCCGATGGCATTGTGTCTTGATTGAGCTTTACTTGAAACAAGTAATTTTTAACTTTAGAAAACTATGGAGACAAACATGAAACGATCACAAGAACGCAGACTGCGCGGCGCACGCAAACCCGGTGAAGGCCTTGTTCAAAAGCGCGTCGCCGGTGGCCGCATCATTTGGGAAAAACAGGTTGTCGGCGTCCTCCCTGATGGCGCGCAAGTGCTGCTACCCACCTATGTGCGCCTACATGCCACCAAGGGTTTCCGCACCAGCGCAACCAGCACGTTCCTGCCAGAGGCTATTGGCCGTACTTACCGCCACGTCACAGAGCGGCAAGCAAGCCACCTGCTGCAAGCGGCCTAAACACACCACCCAAACCCAGGAGACTACTAACATGAGAATTCAAATTGAATCACCATTCGCAGGTGATACCAAGAGAAACATTGCTTACGCCAAGCGTGCCTTGCGATACGCGCTCGACGCGGGTTTTGCCCCTATGGCCTCACATTTGCTCTACACGCAAGTGCTTGACGACACCGACCCGGAACAGCGCAAGCAAGGAATTGACGCGGCCCTTATGTACGCCGAACAGGCCGACCAAATATGGGTGTTTGAAGACTATGGCATCACCCCTGGAATGGCACAGGCCATCAATGCGGGTGCCAATAACGACACCCCGATTGTGTTCATGACCATTGGCAAAAACAAACGCTTCACATCCGGCGAATACGATCTGGAGCCGTGCCAATTAGAGCACAACAATGGCGGCGTCAGTATTCAGACCAACGATCTTGACGCGGGAACAGCGACGGTTGACGGCTTGGCCGAAGCTACGCGTCTCAGTCTGGAACGCCAGGCAGATCGCACCATGCATGCCATCAGGGAACATTGGACCGATCGGATCGCAGGCGTGCTTCGCGAGATGCCGTCAGAGCTTAAATCATCCCGCGGGCGTGTCATCGGGCCACGTGCCTAACTCCCAAACGAACCAACCGCCCGTGTGCGTCACTGAACAGGCGCACACGGTAACCGCCAAAGGCACAGCCCATGATCACCGTACCGGTCAGCATCAGTGAATTGCGCGACATAGCAAGCGCGATCAAAGACTTTCTCGATTTCGAACAGTTAGACGAAGAGCGATTCAAGGTCGTCGACCGGTTCGTCACCAGCTATTACAACCGACCGTTGACCCAAAACAACGACCCCTGGCAGAGCGATGAAGAGGCGATTTTAAAGCGATCTTTGGGCATGGGCAAACGTAAGGTCCTACAGGATGAATTGCAGCTACATGGCTACCATCGCAGCGTTGAGTCCATTCAGCAGCACATTTCATATCGTGGATGGGCAGATCTGTATCGCTCCGAACGACAAGCTACCTTGATCAGGCTGTCAAGATTGCCATCGTCAGACATCACCGATGAACGAGCGCAAGCCATGGGATACACGAGCGCGCGCGGCCTGAAGCGAGCAATGAAAACAGCCAAAGACAAGGAGACAGGCCAGTGACCAACCAGATAAGCAAAACCACAGAATACGCTGTACGAGCCACCGTTGACGGAAAGGACAAGTTCTTGATACCTGGTGATTTCGGCAAGTACGGCAGTCACGCCGAACCATTGTACACGTATGATTTTGATGCCGCAGTGGCCGCCGTCCGTGAAGTGCAAGCTGCGTTTGGATGTGCAGTGGCGGGTCATTGGTCGCACGCCATCGGTCGCACGACCGTGCGCGTGGTTGAACTGAGAACGCTCCGAACATGGCACGAGGTCAGCCCTGACGACATCCCCGGAATGCTTAGTGACGCCTTGGTGAAGAAATACAACATAAGCCCTGACGATCTGCAGGACATTATGCGCGCGTGGCCCACGCAATGAAGGCGGCACAGATCGTCATGTTGGCCGCTCTGTTCGTCGCTGTCTTCATGGGCATCGGCTATGACCTGGGGACCAAAACAGTCGGGCCAGTAGTTATCAAACGCGTGTACCCTTCTGGCATGGAAATTGTCGAGATGGACTTTGTGAACGCATGCGTTGCGGAATTTAAGCAACGCTCTTGCCGTCAGGGAGATGAGTAAATGGCTGAGTTCTTTGTCATTCGCCACAAAGCCACGCAGACGCTGATGCCGGAAACAAGATCTGGTTATTCTTACTGGGAACCGCTGGAAAAATACAAGAACCCGCCAAGGCTGTTCTTGAGTGCGCTGGCTGCTCGACGCTCAATAGCGGCATGGTACCAAGGCACGTTTGCCATGCGCGGCTATGGTGGTGGCGGCAGCATCTTGGGCGATGATGAGTATTTGGAAATAGAGATCACCCCTAAAGCAGATCGCAGCAAGGGAGACCTGGAAGTCTGTGCCGTTAATCTAGCGTGGGAAACCAAGAAATGAGCGCCCAAATCGCCACTGTAGAAGACTTTCGCGAGCTTAAGGGGTTGGTGTTGGGCTTAACCGGCAAGATCACTTCGCTGGAGTCTGAAATAAAGGCCATGCGCGACGATTCAATCCCAGAGCGGCTAACGGTCGTTGAGGCTGCAAAGATGATGCGGGTGACACCAACAACGATTCATAGATACATCGACGCCGGACGCCTTGACTCGCAAAAGGTGGGAGAGAGGAAAACCCTCGTCTCTCACGCCTCGGTCGTGGCGTTCCTAGTCAAGCATTCTAGCTAATTCAGCGCCGGTCGCATTGTAGTAGGTCATCAGCTGGTTCAGGTTCTTGTGACCTACGGCCCGAGCCAGGTCTAGCGGCGGCAACTTCTTCGCCAGGCGGGTGATGGCCTCATGACGGCTGTCGTGAAAATGAAGCTCTGCAATCCCCGCCCTATCACGAGTCTTCCGAAACAAAACATCCATTTGGCTGCTGGTAAGGCCGAAAATCGGGCCACTGGGGGCCGTGAACTCTTCCAGTATTTCCACAGCCCTGCTCGACAACGGAACCTCACGACTTGTGCCGTTCTTGGTGTCTTCCAAACGCGCAACTCTGTCGACAGGGTCAACGTCGACTTGATGAAGCCCTACTATCTCCCCGGCGCGCATTGCTGTTTCAATGGCAAACTCAAATGCTCGTATCACTTTATATTGTGTGTGCGCATTAGGCCCCACGGCGTCATGCAAGGCTTGAATTTCGTGGCCCCTCACACGACGGTCACGAGGTGGCCCCTTCTTTGGCTTGCGCACATCGGCCAGTGGGTTTTCCTTTATGTATCCCCATTCCAATCTAGCAGCAGTCATGACCGCTGACAGCAGGCACATTTCCCTGTTCACCGTTGATGGCGCGACCTCTTTCAGCCGGTCGTCACGCCAACGATTGAAGTCAAGCGCGGTCAACTCCCCGACTTTTTTTGCGGCTAAAGGGTGTCGACAGAACTTCTTGAGGCGAATCTGTTCCCAGTGAGCGCCTTTTTTCCCGGGGGATATTTCCGTCATATAACGGTCGAAGCACTCATGGAGCAAAACACGGCTCGTCGACGATTCGCCCTCATTGATGAGGTATTCTTGTCGAGCAGCCCAGACTTGTGCCTCTTTTTTACTCGGCAGGGTCTTAGACTTGCGGACGCCCTTCAATTTTACTTGAACTTTCCAGCCGCCGGATTCTCTTTTTGTGATCGTAGCCATGGGCGTGTTCTACGTCGTCTAATTGTCGCCCGCAAGTGTTAAAAGTGACCCCGTGTGGGCCACTTTTCACTACACTATCTTGTGATATATGTGCTCTAAGTGCATGAAAAACAACGTTTTAAGCAACTTACATAACACTTCAATGGTGCGGTCGAGAAGACTCGAACTTCCACGGCCTTTACGGCCACAGCGACCTCAACGCTGCGCGTCTACCAATTCCGCCACGACCGCACGTCTGGGCGGCTGGGGTCTTGCCCCAACGCAGAAAGGGGATTAACAAACCGCTTAAGGAATAGCAAGCGCATAAAGCGCCGTTAACACAATTTAATTACAGTTGGATTTCGTGGAACAGAAAACCCAGACATATACCGGAAAAATGAGGCTGCTAGACCAAGGTTTGCGACCGCATTGGAAGCTTTCAGACGACTTGGTCGATTACCCTGAGGCTTTGAGTTTCATGGAGCAACGCGTTGCTGAAATTCAGTCGGGGAAATCACCGGAGGCGGTTTGGTTGTTGGAACACCCCTCCCTTTACACGGCTGGAACCAGTGCCAAGTTGCCGGATCTTCTCGATGGCGATCGATTTCCTGTCTTCCCAACCGGCCGTGGCGGCCAGTACACCTATCACGGTCCCGGCCAACGGATAGCCTATGCAATGCTTGATTTGAATAGAAGAAAGCGTGATGTCCGTTGTTATGTTCATGCTTTGGAAGACTGGCTCATCCTTTGCCTAAAGCAGTTTAACGTCAAGGGTGAACGGCGCGAAGGTCGTGTTGGGATTTGGGTTGTGACCGACCAAGGAGAGAAGAAAATTGCCGCCATCGGCGTCAGAGTAAAAAAATGGGTGACCATGCATGGCATTTCTCTCAACGTCGAACCGGATCTGTCGCACTTTTCTGGAATTGTTCCCTGTGGATTAGGTCAGTTTGGCGTGACTTCTCTAGTGGACTTAGGCATCGTTGCCTCTATATCTGACGTAGACTTGGCACTAAAAGAAAGCTTCAAAGAAGTATTCGGTTGAAAAGAAGGAATTTAGGCATGGAACTCAAAGGGATCACGTTCGAGAAATCCAATGGCATAGCAACGATCAAATTCAACCGGCCAGACGCAGCCAATGGCCTCGATATGGATGCCACGATCTCGCTGATGAATGCAGCCGTGGAATGTAGCGAAGATGCCTCAATCAGAGCGGTGATCTTGACTGGGTCGGGCGAGCGGTTCTTTTCTGCAGGCGGAGATCTAAAGGCGTTCACTTCGATGGGCGATCAAGTTGGCCAGGGGGTCAAGTTGATGACCATGTATCTGCATCAGGCTGTTTCCCGTTTCACGCGTATGAACGCGCCTTTGATTTGTGCTGTTAATGGCATAGCCGCTGGCGCAGGCGTTAGTCTTGCAGCCATGGGCGATTTGGTCTTGGCTAAAGAATCCGCCTCCTTCACATTGGCCTATACCAACGGCGGACTGTCCCCAGATGGCAGCTCAACCTTCTTCCTGCCGCGCTTAATCGGAATGCGCCGCACCCAGGAACTCATGATCACAAACCGCAAGCTTTCAGCAGCCGAAGCCCAAGATTGGGGTCTCGTTACAACCGCTGTTCCCGATGGGGAGTTCGAAGCAGAAGTTCAGAAGTTGGCCGAACGCTTAGCTAAGGGCCCAACACAAGCCTATGGCGGCGTCAAAAGGATGTTGGCTGAAACCTTCAACTCTAGTCTTGAGCATCAGATGGAACTGGAGGCTCGTACGATTTCTGGCCTGATTCAAGGTGAAGATGCTCAAGAAGGCATGCGGGCTTTTGCTGCCAAAGAACGCCCAGATTACAAGGGGCAGAGTTAAAACTCTTGCGTCGATAGAAGTCGCCAAACGGCCAAATCAAGCTTCGTCGTTCTTTTGGCTAGAAATGGCCCGATTTGGCGGCCATAAATGGAGGGGAAATCGGAGCAATCAGATGGCATCACTGTCTAAGTCTATCTTCGAAAAAATAAAATTCTTCTGGGCTTGGATACAATCACCTGCATCCGTTGCATCGGTTGTGCCTAGCTCAATGGAGCTAGCTGCCGCAATGATTGAAGCCAGCGAAATAGAGCCGGGGCAGCGTATTTTGGAACTTGGTCCAGGAACAGGTGTTTTTACCAGAGCTCTGCTGGACGCTGGAGTAGAAGAACGCCAATTGGTTCTTGTTGAGTATAGCCCAGAATTCTCCAACCAGCTCAGGCAGGATTTTCCAAAGGCCCAGGTAATCGAGGGCGATGCGTTTTTGGTGCTGAAAGAGTTGAGGCAAAATGCAGAGCGGTTTTCAGCCGCTCTATCAGGTCTGCCCTTGTTGATGTTCCCTGAGGAAGTCAGAGAAGACTGTATTAGGGACTGCCTTCAAATCCTTAGGCCTGGAGGGTACTTCTGTCAGTTCACCTACAGCCCTACTCCACTCGTCGCTGACAACGAGGAATGGGAGGCTAAAGTGTCAGAAAGGATCTGGCAAAATATCCCACCAGCCGTCGTTTGGTCTTACAGAAGAAACGTTGACTGAAAATTATCTACAATTCTTAACGACTTAGGGCCTGATGCACTAAACGGTGGAAATGATGAATGCCGTGCTCCGCAGTACCAGATCCCTCTGGGTCAGCAATGATCGGCCCTTGCGAGTAGCCCAGTGAATGCAGGCCCCGTTGGACTGACTCAACTAAGGAAAGATCTTCGGGCACCAACACATCTGTTATATATCCAGAGCGAAGATCATCTTCCTTTGCATTAGCCAAAGATAGGAAGTGTCCCTCAAAGCTGGTGGTTTCAGATGATAAAGGCCGAGCCGCCAGCACTGTGACTTCTTTTTGGCCTGGCAGTACATTGAAAGTCGTATTTGGCCACAGATACCAGAAGCCTGAATTTTGAACAGGATCTTCATCCTTCACCAAATAGGCCGAATTCTCTTTTCTTATTTCTGCACCAATCTGACGGCTCCAATAGTCAAAAACGTCGACCTCATAGTCAGGCATGCAGATCAAATCTGCAAAGGCCGGATGCGCGTGATTGCAGTGATAACACTCAACATAGTTATCAACGACAACCTTCCAGCCTGCTTTTTGGACAGGATTACTATCAGTGCCCCCCGCTAAAGCGCCACCATCATGGACAGCCAACTCAGAAAGGTAGGGAATCCTGGATCGGATATCACGTTCTAAGTCACCGGCAATCGAAGCAAGACTCTCTGCCTCTGGATCAAGATTAACGAAGACACAATCGCAGAACATCTCCAAGCGAATAGAAGACAAACAATAATCGGTTTTATCAAAACCTGGACGGCTAGAACTTTTGGGTGCCCCTCTTAGCTTTCCGTCCATTTCAAACGTCCAGGCGTGGTAAGGACAGACAATGACAGAACTGACATTACCCTGTCCTTCTAGAAGCTCATGAGCTCGGTGTTTGCACACGTTGTAGAAGGCTCTAAGTTCTCCATCCCCGCTTCTGATCACAAATACATTTTGATCACAGATTTTGACGGTTACGTAATCGCCTACATTAGCTAAGACGGATTTGTGTGCCACATATTGCCAAGTCCTGTAGAATATCTTCTTCTTCTCAAGCTCATAGACATTCGGATCGGTGTAATATTCGCGAGACAAGGTAAACGACGTTTCAGCCTTATTAGTGATCGGCTTTTCAAGAATGGGTAATTCTGTTCTTTCAAGCATTACGTCCTCCTACTTCGTCTGTTGTCTCTAGGCATTATCAGCCTAACTAATGTGTTGTAATTCAAAGGCTTACAGCTTTATCAATTTATGTCAATCTGACCGGTGATGAAAGCCAACACGATTTCCTTTGCTTTTCTTCGGTTGAAGTTAGCTGGAAACAAGAAATAGTCCATCCACATACCTTCCGTCATCGCCACCAGGCCATAAGCCAGCTCGATAGCTCTCAACTGCTTGCCATTCTTGCTGAGGGCAAGGTCTTTGAAGATCTCACTATAGACGTCAAGCAGCCGTTGGTCTCGCGTCGTCGCGTGCTGTCGGATGGCTTCATTAGTGTGCGCAACTGACCTCAAGGCATACCAAACAATAGCTGTTGTTTGATTAAGCAATTCCTCGCTGAAATCAGCGTCGATCATAGCTTTCAAACGAGAGATTGGGTCTTTCCCAACATTTTTGAGGAAAGCTTCCTGCTTCACATAATAGTCTTCTGCAAAGAAAGCGGCAGTGGCCTCTAACAGCTCGTCCTTGCTACCAAAATGAAGATGGAGCATGCCACGCGACAACCCTGCCCTTTGCATGATGCTGGTAACGGTCGTATCTGGCAGGCCGATTTCGACAATTGATTGTATGGTGGCTTCAATCAAAGTCAGTCGCGTCTGTTCCCGCTTATTTCTTGGTTTCCGAGCCATCTATCTCGCTGGTCCTTGACTTGTTGCTCATATAATGGCACAAAAATGGACGATCGTCCATTTTATTTGTGTCCAATGTCAAAAGCCAATCCATACGCTATCCTTTTTGAACCTGTGAAAATCGGCCCCGTTGTTGCACCCAACCGGTTCTATCAGGTGCCACACGCTTGCGGCATGGGCCATCTGAGACCCCAGGCTCATTCAGCGATGCGCGCTATGAAGGCCGAAGGTGGTTGGGGCGTTGTCTGCACAGAAGAATGTGAAATTCATCCTACCTCTGACTTATCTCCTTACTCTGAACAGCGACTTTGGGACGAGAAGGATATCCCAGCACTCTCACTGATGGTCGAGAAAGTAAAAGCTCATGGATCTTTGGCGGGCATCGAGTTAGTTCACAACGGCCACATGGCACCGAACCTCTTCTCTCGCCTCCCCGCATTGGCCCCTCTCGATATCCAATTAGACGTTGGATATCCGAAAATGGCCCGGGCGATGGACAAACAAGACATTAAAGATCTGCGTGCCTGGCATCGCCGCGCTGTTAAAAACGCTAAAGCTGCCGGTTTTGACATTATCTATGTTTACGCCGGTCACAACATGACCATTACTCAGCATTTTCTGTCCCCTCGATATAACCAGCGAACGGATGAGTACGGCGGCAGCCTAGAAAACCGAGCTCGCTTGACTAGAGAGTTGCTTGAAGAGGCACAAGAAACAGCCGCGGGGGATTGCGCAATCGCCCTCAGGCTGGCTGTCGACGAGCAAATGGGCGAAGACGGCATTCAGGCGCATGAAGATGGCCGCGCCATTGTTGAGCATCTCGCTAAACTGCCTGACCTTTGGGACGTCAACGTTTCAGATTGGCCGAACGATACGATTTCCGCGCGCTTCGAGCCCAATGAAGGTGCTCAGGTCGAAGCCATGTCTTTCGTGAAGGAGACTACAAGCAAACCAACAGTCGGCGTTGGGCGTTTTACCTCACCGGATTTAATGGTCAAGCTGGTCAAAAATGGCGTTCTGGATCTAATTGGTGCGGCTCGACCTTCGATTGCAGACCCCTTACTTCCTAACAAAATTAGGGAAGGTCGTATTGAGGAAATCCGAGAGTGCATTGGTTGTAACATCTGCGCATCCTGCGATTCTTTAGGTGTTCCTATCCGATGCACACAGAACCCAACCATGGGCGAAGAATGGCGTCGAGGCTGGCACCCAGAAATCATAGAACCAAAGAAATCTGACAAATCTGTTTTGATTGTAGGTGCTGGCCCATCTGGCCTTGAATGCGCTTTGCAATTGGGTCGGCGTGGGTATCAGGTTACCCTGACAGAAGAATCAAAAGACCTTGGTGGACGCGCCTTAGGCGAAAGCAAACTGAAGGGTCTTTCTTCCTGGAGACGCGTTGCTGACAACCGAACTCATGAGCTTCAGCAAATGGCCAATGTCTCAATCTATACAAACAGCCGCCTTTCAGCGCAGGATGTTGTTGAATTTGATTGTGACAAAGTTTTTCTGGCCACAGGTGCCAAATGGCGCCGCGATGGCACTGGACGAAGCCACAACTTCCCACTGACCGACTTGGGTGGTATGCGAGATTCCACGCCGGATACCATTATGCTGGGACGCATCCCGTCCGACCCTGTAGTGATCTACGATGACGATCATGGCTACATGGGTGGCGTTTTGGCCGATCATATAGCCGCATGTTGCAACGACGTAACTTTTGTAACGACTGCTTCAGTCGTTTCTCCTTTTACAATCAATAGCTTAGAGCAAGACTTCATCCAGAGATCCCTGGTTGAAGCTGGCGTTAAGATCTATGTCAGTACTCAAGTTCTGTCGCTTAAACCCGGCTGCCTGGAACTTCAAAATGTTTATGGTGGAGAACCTTTCGAGGTCGCTTGCACTGAGTTCATTCCGGTAACGGCTAGAACACCTGATCTAGAGCTCAAACGTGAACTAGATAAACTTGCGCCTGATCTGCCTGTCGAAGTCATCGGGGATGCACTCATGCCAGGACTTATCGCTGACGCTACTTTCTCCGGTCATCTAGCTGCTAGAAGCTTTGAGGCTAATGAGGAAGAAATAGAAACTGGCAAGTTTATGCGCGAAATGCCTTCCCTTCCTCCAACGGCTAACTTCTAAGGATTATCATGACAGAAACAGTAAAACGTCCTTCACGAGGTAAAGGTTCTGGCCGTGCTGCGAGAATGAAAGCCCGTCAATCTGACGCTGGCCCCAAGGCGATCTGGCCGGGCGTTCAAGGTGGTGCTTACAAGCCACTATCTGACGCTGAAATGGAGAAAGTGCATCAGGCTGCACTCTCGATATTGGAACGAACTGGACTCGGCGACTGGACAGATGAACTGAGAGAGATCTGTGAACCAGCCGGCGCGACTATCAACGAACATGGGCGTCTGTGTTTTCCACGCGCTTTAGTCGAAGACGCTTTAGCCAAAACACCAAACGAATACCTGGTCCACGCACGCGGCAGCCGCAAAGGAAAGGACGACATGCACTGTACAAAGAAATCAGTGTATTTCTGTAACTCTGGGACAGCTGTCACAACCTTCGAAGCAGAAACAAAGACTTACCGTCCGTCGATTGCCAAAGACATGTACGACTTCACGCGCTTGGTGGATCAACTAGACAACATTTCAATGACCAGTGATACGGTTCTTGCAACAGACCATAACGACGACTTCCCACACGATATGACGATGGTCTACGCCTTGATGGCGGCCAGTGAGAAACCAACTTGCTTCTCCTTTCGACAGCGTGAGCATATCCTTCCTGGCATTGAGATCATGGACATTGCCCATGGCGGTGAAGGAAAATTCTTGAAAGAACCCTCTGCGATCTTTGGTGGTTGTCCTGTTGTGTCACCTTTGCGGTTTGGTGAAGAGAACTTAGGCGTGATGATCGACACCGCCAAACTCGGTCTGACGATTGATCTGGCAGTCGCACCTCAATCGGGTGCCACTGCTCCGGCTACGTTAGCAGGAATTCTTGCCCAAGTAACAGCAGAAACGCTGGCTTGTTTGACCATTGTTCAGATCATACACCCTGGTTGCGCTTTCACCTTTGCAGCTTGGCCTTTCATTACCGACCTCAGAACTGGTTCCTTTACTGGCGGCTCTGGTGAACAGGCTTTAGTTGCTGCGGCAGCAATTCAGATGGGTAACTTTTACGACCTGCCCTGCTCGGTTGGTTGCGGCATGACTGATTCAAAAATCCCAGATGCTCAATTTGGATACGAGAAAGCACTGGCCTTCACTCTCGCAGCGCATGCCGGTGCTAACAGACTTTGTGAGGCTGGCGGTATGATGGGTTCACTAATGGGATGCAGCTTTGAAGCCATGGTCATGGATAACGAGATCATGGGAATGGTTTTGAGAACGTTGCGTGGCATCGAAGTTAACGATGATACACTCTCGCTAGATATCATCCATGAAGCAGTAACCGGACCTGGTCATTTCCTCGGTGCCGATCAGACTTTGAGCGTTATGGAAACAGAATATTCCTACCCCGAACTTCTTGACCGCTCACCGACTGGCCAGTGGGAACAAGAAGGTCAAACTGACCTCTACGACCGTAGCAGTGTTAAGGCTAATGAGATCCTAGGATCCCATTTCCCTAACTTTTTCAATAAGATAGACGACGATAAAATCAGGTCGAAGTTTGATATTGGAATCAAACAGAGCGATATGACGGCTGCTGACTAGAGCTAAGACTTACTATCCATTGCAAGCATGATTGTCGCTCTATCGATCTCACCAACCAGACGATTTGCAGCATCAATAACTGGCAATGGCACGTCAGTTGCGGCCGCACGCTGTATCAACGTCTCGATCTTGGCTGAGGCTGGCACACCCTCTGCGCCACCCTCAAAGGCTTTCTTTGCTTTGGCTGATACATCTTTCATAACTTTACCCGCGCTCAGAACCTTATAGCGTGGTACGTCTTCGCAGAAATCAGCGACATATTGGTTTACGGGATTAGCAACAATCTCTTCGGGTGTTCCGATCTGACTTATCTCGCCATCTTTCATGATCGCGATATGGTCGCCCATTTTGATGGCTTCCAGAAAATCGTGCGTAATAAAGACCATCGTCTTCTTTAGTTTAGCACGAAGATCAATGAGCTCGTCTTGCATTTCACGACGGATCAACGGATCCAGCGCAGAGAAAGGTTCATCGAAGATGAGGATTTCTGGATCAACAGCCATCGCCCTCGCCAAGCCAACGCGTTGTTGCATACCGCCCGAAAGCTCTCTTGGATAGTTTGTTTCCCAGCCATTGAGACCAACAAGCTTTGTTGCTTCCAACGCCCTTTCATGACGCTGAAGCTTGCCTTCCCCACGAACTTCAAGACCGTAAGCGACGTTATCCAACACTGTACGGTGAGGGAAAAGACCAAAATGTTGGAACACCATGGACATTCTGTTACGGCGCAAATCAAGTAGTTCACTATCGTTCATCTTGGTGACGTCATCACCGTCAACTATGATTTCTCCCCCAGTCGGGTCAATCAGGCGTGAGATACAGCGAACAAGCGTCGACTTGCCAGAACCTGACAAGCCCATAACCACGAACGTCTCGCCTTCTTTTATGTCGAAAGAGACGTCTTTGACCGCAACAACATGGCCCTGTTCTTCTTGTACCTGAGCACGAGAATGGGTTGGATCGATACCAGCGAGTACTCTTTCACCGTAGGGGCCAAAGATTTTCCAAACATTCTTGCATGAAATTTTCGTGTTCTCAGCCATGATTTCCTGTTCTCGAACTGTTTGATTTGATTGTTGATGCCAATTTTCAGCTTTATTGCTGCGAGGGCAAGGAAAAAATCACAAGAGTCTTTGACGGCGGCCTGATATTCCTTAAACTCAGAAAAACTTGATAACAGGGAATTTATGAACAGCGCATCCGTCATGACCGCGTTCAAGCGTGTCTTCTCCCACCAAGGACATAACTACACCATTCCTGCTCTAATAGTCCTTGGCTTAGTTGTTTCCTTTATTGTTAAAGGTCTTACTCCGGAAGATTACAGTTTCCCCGTCTGGGTTATCGAAATGTTCCCGGTTGTTGATTGGATCAACGCAGCCGAAAAATGGTTGGCTGAAAATGTGAAGTGGTTCACTCTAGCAGTTGCTGGAGCAGTCAAGACAATGATGAAAAGTCTAGAGACTTTCTTCCGCGCGCAACCTTGGCAAATCATGGTTCTAATCTTCACGCTAATTTCCTTTGCCTTTGGCGGTCTACGCGTAGCGATTCTGACACTTATTGGCTGCTATTTCTGGCTTGCATTTAAAGGCATGTGGAAGCCCGCGATCCAAACCCTGACGATGATGACTGTATCCGTTGCCCTTTCAATGGCTATTGGTTTTACTATCGGAATACTCTGTTCGCAAAGTGATCGTTTGGAAAAGGCAGTCCGACCAGTCCTTGATACGATGCAAACTATGCCGGCGTTTGTTTACTTCCTGCCGTCAATTTTCTTCTTTGGCATCGGGGGCGCATCCGCTGTTATGGCAATTGTCATTTACGCTCTTCCCCCGATGGTGAGATTGACCAATTTAGGGATCCGCCAAGTACCGGAAACTATGATTGAGTCTGCGAGGTCCTTCGGATCAACCCGAACTCAAACCTTGTTTAAAGTGCAAATCCCTCAAGCGAAAAAGTCCATTATGATGGGCGTCAACCAGACCATAATGATGGCCCTTGGCTTGGCCGTTCTTGCTGCCTTTCTTGGCGCACCAGGACTTGGTTCTCAGGTTTGGGTTGCTTTGACGAAACTAAGAGTTGGTTGGTCACTTGAAGGTGGCCTTTGTATCGTCTTCATGGCGATTGTTTTTGACCGTATTTCTCTTGCGATGAGTGAGGAAAAAGGCAATCAACTGGGCAATAAAAATGATCTACAATTCAAACTCCTTCCTCAAAAATGGGTTCATTTTAAACCTGCTTTTGCAATCGAATGGGTAATCAATGCAATATGGGATAGCATCAGCAAAGTTGGCAATGCGCTTACGAAGGTTACCGCCAAGGCCGTTGGGGCTATTGTTTCTCTGTTCAATAAGAATATGGCAACCCAAATCATGGCTTGGATGTTCCGTCATTCTTTCTTCGTTGTTGCCGTTATGCTTATTGCTAGCGCCTATATTGTAGATGCTTGGATCTGGGAATTCGAAAAATGGCCCAGAGAATGGCGCCTTTCTATTCGGAAGCCAGTCGACGAAGCCATTAAGACGCTCACGACAAATGAGAGCTTCATTTTCGTAACAAAGGGAATCAAAGATTCTGTTTATCTTTATTTGATTCACCCACTTGATTCTTTCCTTGTCGGGCTGCCCTGGTGGTATGTGGTTTTGGCATTCTTCATCATCTGCTGGTTATCAGGTAGCACAACATTAGCAGTCGTTACCGTCTGTGCCTTGTTGTTCACAGCAGTGGCTGGACTTTGGGCAATCACAATCTACACCTTGGCTGCCACACTAATTTCCGCACTAATATGCATCGTCATCGGATTGCCGTTGGGTATCCTTGCTGCTTACAACAAGACCTACGATATGATTCAGAGGCCCATTCTTGATGTGATGCAAACGATGCCGGCTTTCGTTTATCTCGTACCGTTCTTGTTTTTCTTCGGCGGTAATTCAGTTACCGCTGTTTTGGCTACAATCGTTTATTCATTGCCACCAATGATCCGCATGACCACTCTTGGCCTCCAACAATTACCGCCGACAATAGAAGAAGTGTCGAGCTCTTTTGGTTCAAAGACGCTCCAAACCTTGATTAAAGTCAAACTGCCCATGGCATCTCCTTCTATCATGCTCGGCGTCAACCAAGCCGTTATTATGGCTCTGGCCATGCAGGCGATTACGCCTCTAATCGGCGGCCTCGGGTTAGGAAAAGAAGTCTTTACTGCTTTTGCTAAAGCCAATACAGGCATGGGCTTGGTCGCTGGTGCAGGGATTGTGTTGTTGGCTGTAGTTCTGGATAGATTGACTCAAGCATGGACTATGAACCAACGAAAGGCATTGGGCCTGTCGTAAACGACTCTATTCAAATGCAGTTTGTTGTTTGCGGTTTCAGTTTGAGGCTGCTTGACCTTTCAAGCAGAAGAAGCAATAGTAGATCGTGGAATTTGACCAAAACTTTCATTCCAACAGGGAGAAAAAAATGAAGTTTATGAAATCTATCAAAGCAGTTGCCACAACCGGCGCAATGGTT
>CAJQQZ010000156.1 GCA_905480575.1 uncultured Alphaproteobacteria bacterium
AAACAACACCCATCATAGGTCTCAATGACGGACAATGTCTTCTGGCCCCTGCAGAGGCCAGAAGACATACCCAAAAATCAAACAAACTGGCCTACTTTTGCTCCGCCCCAATGGCAGACTTTTACTCCGCCGTTGACAGTCTTGCTTGAAAAGAGCTGAAGTTGCATAAAGCCATCCACAAATTTCACGCGAACTCAGTACCAAGATCAAGCTCACGACCCAATGCTCTCCATTCTTTCTCGCAAAATAGATCGTGCTGCTCTGCTCAATAAAACGGTCTCCCGAAGGGGCTATTACGTCGAGCGTGACATCGCTTTTGATCTCCATCCCCGCCTAGCGCTTGATCATTACCGGCCTGCTCGAGAAAAAGCGGAAGCGCCGCTCATCGTATACATTCATGGCGGAACGTGGGAGGAAGGCAGCAAAGATGATTACCTCTTCGTGGGCGAAGCCTTTGCCACGAAAGGTTATCACGTTTTCATTCCCAACTATCGCCTTTACCCAGAAGTAACGTTTCCTGGCTTTGTGGAGGACGGCGCCGTTGCTGTGGCGTGGATCGCGAAACAGCCGGAGTTCGAAGGGCGCAAAATCATACTCATGGGGCATTCAGCGGGAGGGCTTAACGCTTCTCTATTGGCCATGGACAGCACCTATATGGAGAGTGTGGGCGTCGACCGTCTTCGCACAATCGCGGGCTTTATTGGCTTGGCTGGTGGCTATGACTTCTTGCCACTCGAAGAAGACGTCTACGGCCATTTCTTCCCACATGAAACCAGGGAACAATCGCAGGCCATAAATTATGTGCGGGGAAAACATCCGCCCATTCTGCTATTGTATGGTGCCAAAGATCGTACTGTTCACCCCCACAATGCAGCAAGTTTGAACCGGGCTTTGGTGGCTCAGGGAAGCCACTGTGAACTCAAGATCTACCCAAACCTCGGCCATATCGGCATCTTGTCCGCTTTAGCAAAAGTTTTCCGTTGGCGCGCACCGGTCCTTCGTGACTGTTTGCATTTCGTAGAAGGCCTCTACTAGAACCAGTCAGTTCGAAAGTTAGATTTCGGACGCAGCATTCGGAACAAGCTGTACGCCAGAAATTCTCCAGCCCAACTTATTCAGCTTCGTCACCTTATAGATCGCCGTGTTGATACCGCCATCCAGATCACTGACGAATTCGACTTCCTGAAAGATACTCCGGTCTTTTTCCATGCGCTTTTGAAAAGAAAAAGAGCGAGCCGAATAGATCGGGTTGTAGTGATGTTTGACCATCATCATGAAGTTTTGCGGGCTGCCGAGTTGCGACCGGATCATTGGGGCCGCGAAAGAAAAGGCCATTTCACCATTCTCAGCCTGAAAGGCCAATACTTGCTGACTGATGATATTCTGAACCTCTGACAGGTCTTGGTTGAGGGAATTTTCTTCTGCCGCAGTGGCGGTGTGGCTCGCGACCGCAAGGAAAAGGGAAAGTGTGACTAGAAGGCGTCGATGATCGAACATAGCGGACTCCTCATTGTGTGAACAAGGCGAACATAGGGCCTTTTGACGTAAGGTACTAGAGGAGGGGGAGTAAAATATCTGTGTAGGGAGTAGCGACTGCTAGGTTTGCCGTCATAAAACTTATTTCGAAAGAGGGGCAAACTCGTCCAGAATTTGTTGATATAATGGCACTTTAAAATCGACGATCAAGTCAACGATGGTTGGTAGCGGCGTCCATTTCCAGTCCATGAATTCAGGAATTTCTGTTTCCAGATTGATCTCGCCATCCTCTCCGTGAAACTCCATGGCGAACCACTTTTGGCGCTGGCCTTTGTAGCGGCCCTTCCACATCTGCTTTTGCAGTCCTTCGGGCAGATCGTAGTAGAGCCAGTCTGCACTCTCTCCAATGACAGAGGCATTGGCGGTACCAACTTCTTCTTCCAGCTCACGAAAAGCGGTCTCTAACGGGTCCTCACCTGGGTCGATGCCGCCTTGAGGCATTTGCCAGGCATCATACCGCATGTCCAAACGCTTAGCGACGAGGACGTCACGGCGGTTCTGGTGAAAGAGAACGATACCGACGCCGGGGCGATAGTCATCGTCATTGCGTGAAAGAGACATAGGAGCGCTTACCCTTTAAATGCTACCGGAGTGTCATAAAGGAAAAGAGGATCTGAAATCCAGAGGATTTTGACGTCAGATACAGCATCCCAAAGTGTTTAAAGTTCTGGGATGCTGTTTGAGTGCTCTGCTTAGGGGCAATAAGGGTTACTTCGATGCCTGCTGATAGAATGCAATGCCACGGATGATATCGAGCGCCCGCACCAATTGGTAGTCGATTGGCTTTTCTTCTTCCTTGGGTTCTTCTTTAGGTGCATCAGCCTCTGGAGCGTCTCCTTTGTCAGTGTCAGTCGTAGCATCTTCAGGTTTTTCTTCAGCACCCGGGTCGCTCTTGCCTGCGTCTAAAGAACCACGGAGATCAGCTTCTTTACGACGGCCAGCGACATTGATTTCTTCCAATTTCGCAGGATTAACAACGATATCGGGTGCAATGCCTTTGCCCTGGATCGAAATACCAGCTGGGGTGTAGTACCGTGCCGTTGTCAAACGCATCGCGCCATGACCTGGCAGCTCGATAATCGACTGCACTGAGCCTTTGCCGAAAGTTGTGGTCCCTAACAGGATTGCGCGGCCGTGGTCTTTCAAGGCACCAGCAACAATTTCAGAGGCTGAAGCCGAACCGCCGTTGATCAAAATAATCAATGGTTTGCCGTCGATCAAATCACCACCTTTCGCATTGTAGCGTTGAATGTCATCGTCATTACGGCTGCGTGTGGAAACAATCTCACCTTTCTCCAGGAAAGCGTTGGAAATCGCGATTGCTTGATTCAGCAGGCCACCGGGGTTGTTTCTAAGATCAAGGACAAAGCCTTGAACATCATCACCGAGTTCGCCTTCGATCTGGTCGATTGCTTTGGCCAAACCTTCATAGGCAGTGCCGTTAAATGAGGTGATACGGACATAGCCGATCTTATCTTCCACACGGCTGTGAACGGATTGGATCTTGATGATGTCGCGAATGATTTCGATATCAAAGGTTTCTGATTCTGCACGGATGACTGTGATGGTAATCGGCTTACCGACTTCGCCGCGCATCTTATCAACGGCTTCTGACAAAGTCAGGCCTTGGACGGGTTCGCCATCGAGATGAGAAATGAGATCTCCGGCTTCCACGCCTGCTCGGAACGCAGGGGTGTCATCAATGGGTGCTACGACTTTAACCAAGCCGTTTTCCATGGTGACTTCTATACCAAGCCCACCGAAGGTACCGCGGGTTTCAACCTGCATGTCAGTGTATTCTTTGGCCGGAATGAACGAGGAATGAGGATCCAGGCTTGAGAGCATGCCATTGATGGCTGACTCGATCAGCTCTTTATCGGTTTTCTCCTCGACATAGATCGCTCTGACCCGTTCGAAAACATCCCCAAAAAGATTAAGCTGTTTGTAGACATCATTTTTTTCAGTCTGGGCGGAAGCCGTCATCGGACCAAATAGGGCAATAATCCAAACGAGGACCAACATACGGCGAATAGTCATGAGCAAAAACCTGTTCCTTTATTTAACTCTGAAGCCAGGGTAGCGGATCAACCGGTATCCCTTGTATCCTTAATTCATAATACAATTGGGTCGCTTTTGTGGCTCCTGTTCCCATATAGCCGAGAATTTGTCCTCTGCGAACCCATTCTCCTTTATTCACGGACAAATTTGTGAGACCGGAAAGCACGGAATGGTGAGTGGCGTCATGTTCAACGATGATGATCTTCCCGTACCCGCGGAAATTACCGGCGAAAGTGACCAAACCTTTCTGAGGAGCAGCGACGGATGCTTGCTCTTCGGTTCTAATGTAAATGCCCTTCGTTGTGGTGCCAAGTTGGTCCTCAATTTTCCCGAAGCGCGTAATCACTTTCAAAGCAACAGGTTGCGAAAGATTCGCTGAATCGGGACGTAGATCCTCAATGGAGGAGGGACGGTTGGCTTGTGGAGCAGGCAACGATAATCCCGCGAGCTTTGGTGTAGCGGAGGGCTGCAACAGTCCTTCGATGGAGATCAACTCCTCGTTCAGGGAAGCCAGGTTGTTCTTCGTCTTTCTAATCTCGTCAAGCGTTAGTCCACTCTCTGTTGTCAGGCCATCAACGAGAAGCTCTGATTGTGCCAGTGATTTTCTTGTCTCTGACAAAGCGGTGACCAGATGGCTCCTGCGAGCCTCAAGCTTCTCGCGTTCCATTCTCCGTTCTTGAACCAATGACAAGAGGTTGGGCAAAATCGCGGCCAATACGGCCTTGCGCCGAGCTTCATCTACAGGCGCCACCACGCCTGGCAAAGAGGCTTGTTTAGGCTGGAGAGCAAGTCTTTGAAGCGCCAAAGTCGTCAGGGCCTGGCTGTTAAAGCTTTCTTGGTGCTGCTGATCAAGGTTGCGCTGATCGGCCTGTTGACGAAGCGCATCGTTCTTCAGATTATCGACGTCAACAGCAAGGCGAGCAATGTTCTGGGTAATGGTTAGATCATCTGCTTGAGCTAAAAAGGCCGCAAAAAGTAGGGCGAGAAATAACCAAACCAAAAAGCTGTGACGGAGTTTGCCCAAGAAGTTATTCCTGTGCTTCGATGAGCGAAAGGCCGTTCATCTCCTTAGGTTTCGCCAATCCGGCAAGATCTAGAAGTGTAGGGGCGATATCCGCCAGGCGCCCGCCAGTTTTGAGCGTAACGCCCTTGGCCGCTGACCCAACAACAACGACCCGAACCGGGTTGGTTGTGTGTGCTGTGTGAGGTTCGCCAGTGTTAGGGTCGCGCATGATTTCACAATTGCCGTGGTCAGCCGTGACGAGGATAGTGCCCTTTTTACTCAAAATGGCCTCGACGACCTCTGACAGGCAACTATCGACCGTTTCAACAGCTTTGATCGCTGCTAAGAGATCTCCTGTGTGTCCTACCATGTCTGGATTGGCAAAGTTTGCGATTATGAAATCGAACTGGTCTTCGCTGATTGCTTTGACAAGCGCCTCTTTAACACCCTTGGCTGACATTTCCGGTGCAAGATCATAGGTCGTGACTTTTGGCGAGGAAACCATGATGCGCCTTTCGCCAGGGAAGGGATCTTCCCGACCGCCATTAAAGAAGAACGTCACATGAGGATACTTTTCCGTTTCAGCAATATGGAGCTGTTCTAGACCGGCATTTGAGAGGGTTTCAGCCAATGTCATCGACAAGTCAGTCGACGGGAAAATCGTTTGCAGATACTCATCGAGATTGCTGGAATAGGAGACCATCCCAACAACGGCTATCGGATGAATACGAGCTTTGCGCTCGAATCCCGTAAAGTGATGTGACACTAACGCACGAAGAATTTCACGGACACGATCAGCGCGAAAATTCGCACAGACGATGGCATCCAGTTCTGTGATCCCCTGAAAATCGGGTAAACGAGTTGGAGGCATGAATTCGTTAGTGACGTCGTTGGCATAGCTTTGCCGAATGGCGGTTTGATAATCGCTCGCTTGTTCACCGTCCCCTGAAACAAGCAGATTGTAGGCTTGTTCAACCCGTTCCCAGCGATTGTCACGGTCCATGGCGAAGAAACGACCGCATAAACTGGCGATTTTGGCATGAGGAGCGGCGGCATTAAAGCGGTCCATCATCTCAAGTGCGCTCTTCGGTGCAGTGTCTCGACCATCTGTCCAGGCGTGAACAAAGACCTGGATGCCAGCTTCATGCAGGACGTTGGCAAGTGCCGCGATGTGATTAAGATGACTGTGAACCCCACCGTCGGAAAGCAATCCCAATAGGTGGCAGGCGCCGCCGGTTGATTTGAGTTTGTTGATCAATTGAACGAGAGCCAGTTGGCCGCCAAGGGTTTTGCGTTCAATGGCTTCATTGATCTTTGGCAAGGTTTGCATGACCAGGCGACCGGCACCGAGATTGGTATGGCCAACTTCAGAATTGCCCATCTGACCGTCAGGGAGGCCAACATCATGCCCAGAGGCGCTGATTGTCGTGGTTGGGAACTGAGAAGAGATTTGATCCCAGCATGGCGTTGAGGCTAGCGCGACTGCGTTGTCTTCTTTAGCGTCACGTTCGCCCCAGCCGTCCAAAATACACAGCATGACGGGGCCTGGATGTTTAGCGGTGCCCAACGGGGTGTCCTTTTCTTGAATGTGTGTCTAGTTTGAATAAATCTTATTGGCGGTGATAGGGATGGCCGTCAAGGATCGTCTGAGCGCGATATAACTGTTCCAGTAACAAGGCTCTGACAATTTGATGAGGCCATGTGAGCTTTCCGAAACTCACTGCCACGTCGCTTCGATACAGGACGGATGGATCAAGACCATCCGGTCCGCCAATGGCAAACCGGACATCAGGACCGTTCTTTTCCATACTCTGACGTAGGAACGCTGCAAAAGCTTGACTGTCCATGTTTTGCCCAGTTTCATCGAGGCAAATCAATGTTGCAGAAGTCTTCAAGTTTTGAAGATGAAACTCTCCCTCTTTGGCCTTACGTTCTTCAACAGAAAGGTGGGAGAGCGCTTCGGATTGTTCAACGATTTTCACAGGCCAACGCAGTCTTTTTTGATAGCGCTGCGTTAGCTCCAGTTCTGGGCCGCGTTTAAGCTTGCCAATGGCAGCAATGGTTACATTCATCGATGCTGTTAAGCTTCCGCAAGTTGATCAAAATTCTGCTGCCACATTTTCTCAAGCTGATAGAAGTCACGGACTTCGGGGCGGAACAGATGAACGATAACATCACCAGCGTCCACAAGAACCCAATCACCATTGTTCTTACCAGAGACAGAAAAAACAGGTGCTTTGATTTTTTTGAGCTGCCGTTCGACATGATCGGTCAGCGCGTTGACGTGCGTGGACGAACGGCCGGAACCGATAACCATATAGTCAGCCAGCGACGAGCGGCCTTCTAGATCAATGACAACTAGATCTTCAGCTTTGTTTTCGTCAAGGGCGGTTTGAATTTGTTTTAGAACTTTTTCCGGAGCGATTTCATTCCGGTTTTGTTGGTTCAGATTTGCGGTTGCAAGCATGTGGTATCCATGCCCTTTCTATTCGGTTAGCCAGCTGCCACTTTCACGAAGTGCAGTGGCTGATTGTGGATTGCGCGGCATAAAAACATAGGCCCAAGACGGTGCCTGATCGTTGGCCAGCGCAGAATAATTTCTTTTGCGACGTTGGTCTTTGTAACGAATAGCCATCTTTGACTGGCAAGCGGCCATAGAGTAGGGCGCGCGGTCAAATACGGCTATTGGGATCGACTCTACCAACTTTGTCCAGTCTTTCCAATGGTCTATCGTGGCTAAGTTATCTGCCCCCATCAACCAAACGAAGGAAGCTTTGGGGAACATCCCTTGTAAACTTTCTACAGTTTCGCAGCTGTAGTTGGTTCCAAGCTCTTGTTCTATCGTTGTAACAACAATACTTCTGTTGCTGGCAACCTGCTTCGCCCTAGCCAAGCGTTGATCGAGGTCGGCCATTTCATCACGCGACTTAAGCGGATTGAGTGGACTGACAAGCCACCAAACGACATCGAGCTGCAATCGCTTGATTGCATCATTGGTGAGATCTAAATGACCCGAGTGGGCCGGGTTGAAAGATCCACCAAAAAGCCCGATCCTCTTCGTCGTGTTCGAGGATCCTATGCTTGCGGCGACTGACAGGCGGTTGTCAAATTTCTTTCCTTTAGGGGAGGACTTCAAGGTCATGAAATCACTCCCCTACAAGGACAGAAGATCGGTCAAAGCTTAAGAAGCAGAACGAGCAGCTTGTGCTGCGGCTTTGATCTTTGCAGCAACGCCTGTTGTCTTCTCAGCAATACGTGCTGACTTACCACGGCGTGAACGAAGATAGTAAAGCTTAGCTCTGCGAACCTTACCGCGCTTCATGACTTCAATTGAGTCAACGCGGGGGCTGTAAAGTGGGAACACACGCTCAACACCTTCACCGTAAGATATCTTACGAACAGTGAAAGAAGAGTTGATGCCACGGTTCTTGCGTGCAATGCAGACGCCTTCATAGGCCTGAATACGCTCACGTGTACCTTCGATAACGCGAACATTAACTTTCAATGTGTCGCCTGGTGCAAAGATTGGCATCTCTTTACCAGCCGTCAGAGCGTCCATTTGCTCTTTTTCGAGTTGTTGAATTACATTCATGGTTTCTATCCTTCGTTAGAATGTCTTTGATATCGCTGCCACATGTCCGGACGGCGATCCTTTGTTAGTTGTTCGGCCTGGCTAAGGCGCCAAGCCGCGATATTCTTGTGATGCCCTGATTGCAAAACTTCTGGCACAGAAAGGTCATTCCAAACTGTTGGCCTAGTGTAGAGTGGATACTCCAACAAGCCGCTCTCGAACGATTCTTCCAAAGCGCTTTCATTGTTACCCATGACACCGGGAAGCAAACGAATCACAGAGTCCAACAGGACCATGGAAGCGATTTCACCACCAGAAAGCACATAGTCACCGACGGAGATCTCTTCGATGTCGAAGTGGTTGATCACTCTTTGATCTAATCCCTCAAACCGCCCACAGATCAGCCTAACGCCCGGACCTTGTGATAATGTCTTGGCGCGTTCCTGGGTCAATTTCTTACCTCTGGGTGAGAGGTAGATCAAAGGGCCAGGCGCTTCATTGATTGACTCGATGGCGTTACCCATCACATCCGGGCGCATCACCATGCCGGCGCCACCCCCACTTGGGGTATCGTCGACAGAGCCATGCTTGTCATAGCCAAAGTCTCGGATGTTCACGGTCTGACACTGCCATTTTTCCTCCGCCAAAGCGCGACCCGACAACGAAAACCCTAAAGCGCCCGGGAACATGTCCGGGAACAGAGTTAGTATTGTGGCTTGCCATGGAGCAGAAGGAATGGAAGTCTCAGTGAACATTGCCATCCTCATCTTGTGAAAGAATGACATCCGGTTGAACTAACGTCACTTCCCGGCCAGCCAAATCAATCTTTGGGAAGATCTCTTTGGTGAAAGGGAAAAGTTCATTTTTACCAGTCTTTGAAAGTGTCACTTCCAAAATATCGCCAGCACCAAAATCAAAAACGGCATTTACAACGCCGGTCTGATTTCCGTCTGAGTCGACAACTGACACACCGACAAGATCTTCGGCATAAAATTCATCGTCTTCTGCGATTTCGGGAAGTCGGTCACGATCAATAAAAAGTTTGAGGCCTTTGATGGCTTCAGCCCGGTTTCGATCGGTCACACCGTCAATTTTGCAAATCAAACTGCCTTTAGCAGAACCCGTGATATCAAGTTCAAAGGACTGTTCGCCCTTCTCATCCGTTAGCGGACCATAGGCATTCAAATCGCTCGGGTCTTCGAGAAAGCTTTTGACTTTCACTTGACCGCGAACGCCATGGGCACCGACAACGACGGCGGCACAAAGCATGCGAGTTGATTGATTCATGACTTGATCCAGGTTCATTGCATCAGAACTTGATTACTCAGCTGCAGCTTCTTCAGCAGGAGCAGCGGCTGCTTCTTCTGCTGCTCTACGAGCATCTTCAGCTTCCTGAAGGCGCTGTAGAGCTTTAGCTTTAGGCTGGTTTTGTTTCGTCTGGCTAGGGATCGCAGGTGCAGCAGCGAGGCCAACCTGTGACAACAAACGTGCAACACGGTCTGTTGACTGTGCGCCCTGAGAAAGCCAGTGCTGAATACGCTCGTCTTTAGTGACGATGCGGTTCTCGTGCTCCTTAGGCAACATTGGATCATATGAACCAACGCGCTCAATGTAACGGCCATCACGTGGGCTGCGGGAATCTGCTACCACAATGCGGTAGAAAGGACGCTTCTTAGTGCCCCCACGTGCCAATCGAATTTTCAAAGACATTTAATCTTCCTTGTTTTGGTTAAATCAAAATTTCTGTTTAGTCTTAAGTCTTAGCCACCGAATTTTGGTGGCATTCCGCCGCCGGGCATCAAGCCCGACAATCCTTGACGCATGAGGCCCTTTTTGCCCATTTTTTTGACTTTTTTCATCATGCGTTGTGCTTCATTATGCTGTTTCATCAGCTTGTTAACTTCTTGCACCGACGTGCCAGAGCCACCTGCGATGCGAATTTTGCGCGAGGCTTTGATAACTTCTGGTTTCTCGCGTTCTTTCTTGGTCATAGAAGAAATAATCGCGAGCTGACGATGGATGATCTTGTCGTCGATGTTGGCTTTCGACATCTGGTCTTGCATCTTGGCGCCGCCCGGCAACATTGACACGAGAGAGTTTAGGCCACCCATCTTGGTCAACTGCTGAAGCTGTTGAGCCAGGTCGTTCATATCGAACTTCCCTTTCTCAAGCTTCTTCGCCATTTTCTTGGCGTCGGCTTCTTCGACGTTCTGCGCTGCTTTCTCAACCAGCGAGACGATATCGCCCATACCGAGGATCCGGTTGGCAACACGGTCGGGGTAGAAGGCTTCGACATCGTCGATCTTTTCACCAGTGCCGAGCAATTTGATTGGACAACCGGTGACAGCGCGCATTGAAAGTGCAGCACCGCCGCGGGCATCGCCATCAATACGGGTGAGGACGATACCTGTGAGGTTAACGCGGTCTTTAAAGGCTTGAGCTGTGTTGACGGCATCTTGGCCCGTCAAAGCATCGGCCACCAGCAAGGTCTCGTGCGGATTGGTTGCTTTTTCAATAGCGGCCACTTCAACCATCAGCGCTTCATCAATGGCAAGGCGGCCAGCTGTATCAAGCATGACAACGTCGTAGCCCTCGAACCGTGCCATCATCATAGCACGCTGAGCGATCTGTACCGGCAGTTCACCCGGAACAATAGGCAAGGTGGAGACGCCGACTTGCATGCCGAGAACAGCCAACTGCTCCTGAGCAGCTGGGCGGCGGGTATCAAGAGAGGCCATCAGGACTTTTTTCTTGTCCTGTTCCTTGAGGCGCTTCGCAATCTTTGCCGTTGTTGTGGTTTTACCAGAACCCTGCAAACCAACCATCAAAATTGGCATTGGTGGGTTGCCGCTGATGTTCAGTGATGGTGTTTCAGGGCCAAGCGTTTCAACGAGTGTGTCATTAACGATCTTAACGACCATCTGGCCGGGTGTGATCGAGCGGACGACTTCCTGGCCAATGGCGGCTTCTTTAACTTTCGCGATGAAATCGCGAGCAACAGGCAAAGCAACATCGGCCTCTAGAAGGGCGATGCGAATTTCACGCATGGCGGCGCTGACGTCTTCTTCGCTCAGCGCGCCACGTCTCTTCAGTTTGTCAAATACGTCACCAAGTTTGGTGCTTAAGCTATCAAACATTGCTCTACATTCATTTGCCAAGTTCAGATGCGCTCAACGAAAAAGAGCCCGTGCACGAGTCTTCGTGGACGGACTTGCTCTTCTAAGCGAGCTTCAACATCTATTCCTTTGCGGAATTGGGGTGTCACTAATCCCTTTCTGCAAGCGGGTCAAGGGATTCCGCTTTCAAATGGAGTCTTGGAAAGGAGTCTCAAGTCAGCTAAGTAGGACAGGTTGCACAAGAGTTAATGTTTAAGAGAAACCTCGATGAAAAGAACAGGCCTAATCGCCGTCATGCTTTTCGCTTTGCTGGCGTCCTGCAAGGGGTTTGTCGCCTATCCTGATCAAGCAGGCTGGTCGCATTTTTTCTTGGATCGCAAGGGTCAGGTTTCTATTGATAAGAATGGTCAGTACCGAGGGCAATTGAAACTGGAACTCTTCCGCCCTTTGCCGGTCGGCAGCCGTTTTGCGCTCAAGTTTGAAAAGCTAGGAGATTTTGGGGCCGCAAACTCTGTTGTCACGCTGCCTAACGTTACCACCTACCGGTTTCGCTCTAGAGTGATACCCAGCTATCAGGTCGGACAGTCAGTTTCCGTCATAGTTACAGTTTATGAGGCTGGAGCCTCAGAACCTATTGAGCGGATACGGGTGATTCTGCCTTACGCGGAACCTACACCTGAAGAAACTAAGAAGAAGAAATCGTCTTTTGGCGGGTTGGGCCTCTTGTCTTCGAACGATTCGAAGGAAGAAAAGGAACAGGCGTCTCCTGCAATCTCTCCCGTAACGCCGTTGCTGAGTGAGAGTAAACCAGTCATAACGGAAACAGTCGTTGTCGCAGAAGATAAACAGCAGATCTCCTGGCCGAAACTGACCAATCCATTCCAGGCTCTTAAACTGCCCACTGTTTCCAAGAACGACAGCAAAACTTTCATCAAATAGCGGCAAATTTTGCACTGCTTTTGCAGCTCTTGGTGATGATAGTTGCCTACTAAGCAACAAAGTCACTATATAGCGCCTATGCAACAGCGTAATTTCATAAAGATGCACGGCTTGGGCAATGATTTCGTCATTGTTGAGTCCTCTGTGCCGGGACCGATCTTCGGAGAAAAGCAAGCACGCCAGATCGCTGATCGGCGCTGGGGTGTCGGTTGTGATCAGTTGATCACAATTGAGCCAACGAAAACAGTGGGCGCTGACATCTTTATGCGCATCCAGAATACGGACGGCAGCGAGGCAGAGGCTTGTGGCAACGCCACGCGCTGTGTGGCTCGGCTGATGATGGACCGCAGCGGCAAGGACCGACTGGTGATCGAGACGTTGCGCGGTCTCCTCAACTGTTGGAAAGCTGACAACGACTTAGTTTCCGTAGAGATGGGTGAGCCTTTCTTCCGATGGCAGGATGTGCCCTTGGCTGAAGAGCTGGATACCTTGCATCTGCCCATAGAATGTCAGGGTCTGAGTGATCCGGTTGGTCTATCCGTTGGAAATCCTCACTGTGTTTTCTTTGTGGAAGATGCCGAGGCTGTACCATTCAGAGCCGTTGGTGCAGAAATCGAGCACCATGCGCTCTACCCAAACCGAACCAATGTCCAATTCGTGGAAGTGAAAGATCGTTCAACCATCCGCCAACGTGTTTGGGAGCGCGGCGTCGGTGTGACTGAAGCCAGCGGTTCCGGCGCTTGCGCGGGTGCTTTGGCTTCGATGAGGCGTGGCTTAACAGACCGCTCAGTCGACGTTCATCTAGACGGTGGATTGCTTACCATCACGTGGCGTGAAGATAATCAGGTCGTAATGACTGGGCCAACGGCACATGCTTTTACCGGACGTCTTGATGAGGCTCTGTTGGCATGAGTAAGCCGGAGATCAAAACCTTTGGCTGTCGATTGAACTTTTATGAGTCGGAAGTTATGCGTCAACATGTTGATCAGGCCAGTGATGAAAACCTGATTGTGGTCAACACTTGCGCGGTGACGGCAGAGGCTGAAAAACAAGCCCGACAATATATTCGCAAGGCCAGACGCGATAACCCAGACGCTGAAATCGTCGTAACAGGATGCTCGGCTCAAATCGATCCAAACACCTACGCGGCGATGCCAGAAGTGAACCGCGTCCTCGGCAATCAAGAAAAACTAGAAGCCTCCTATTGGCGCAAAGGCAGCAACGATCCTGTTGCCGTCAACGACATCATGGTTGTGGAAGAAACAGCCGGACATTTGATTGATGGTTTTGTTGAACACACACGGGCTTTTGTCCAGGTCCAGCAAGGCTGTGACCATCGTTGTACCTTCTGCATTATCCCCTATGGCCGGGGTAACAGCCGGTCGGTAGCGATGGGCGAGATCGTCAACCAAGTCCGGCGGTTGGTTGAAAACGGGGTCAAAGAGATTGTGCTGACCGGCGTTGATCTGACTTCATACGGTGGTGACCTGCCAGGTGTGCCGAGATTGGGCCAGCTGGTTCGGCGGTTGCTGGCGGCCGTTCCTGAACTTCCAAGACTGCGATTGTCTTCCATTGACTCAATCGAAGCTGATGATGATCTCTTTCGGATGTTGGCAGAGGAAGAGCGTCTCATGCCTCATTTGCATCTCTCACTGCAAGCTGGCAGTGATATGATCCTCAAGCGCATGAAGCGGCGACACCTCCGTCGCGACTCAATTGAATTTTGTGAGAAGGTCCGACGGATGAGGCCCGATGTTGTCTTCGGTGCGGACTTGATTGCGGGCTTTCCGACCGAGACGGACGCTATGTTCCAAGACAGCCTAGCCATTATCGATGACTGTGATCTCACCTATTTGCACGTCTTCCCTTATTCAGAGCGAGAAGGCACGCCGGCGGCTAAAATGCCCTCGATTCCGCTGTCCATTCGCAAAGAACGGGCTAAGATTTTGCGGACAAGAGGCGAGCAGAAAGTTCGGAATTTCCTGAGCCAGCAAGTTGGTCAGTCTTTCTCTGTGTTGATGGAGAAAGATGGCAGGGGACGCACGGAGCAGTTCGCTCCTATAAGAGTCGTTGATCAGGAACCGGGAAGTTTGCTCAAAGTTAAAGCCACAGCGGTTGGCGAAAATCTTACCCTAGAAGGAATGGCCGCATGATCTGGTCTTTTTTCAAGAAAAAGAAAGATAACAAGGAAGAGGATCAGGTCGAGACCCCAGCGGATCAGACCGAAGAAGACCCTTTCGAACCGGAAACTGAAGTACCAGAACCGCTTGACGAAGGAATTCAAGAAGAGTCCGCTCCTGCAGAGCCAGAGCCAGAGCC
>CAJQQZ010000157.1 GCA_905480575.1 uncultured Alphaproteobacteria bacterium
ACCTGAGAAGAATTGGAGCAAGAACTTTTACCGAAGTCTTCAAGGCAATTGGAGATATCTGCTACATGTTCGAACCAGATGAATGTTTCAACTATTTCAAAGCCGCTGGATATCAATCAAATTAAAACCGAAATGCTTTAGGCTCCAAAAGCCAGAATGCAAACCAGACTGTATAAGACGATGCGTTTCATAGCATGTTCCTCCTGGTGTCTTTGATCCAAAGAATTTCAAATTAGGGATAGTCCTCCGAGAGTCAGGTTAACCGCGAAACACATATTCGGCACGCCCCTAATTATAGTGGCTTGAAATGTCTGAAAAGCAACCTAGGTGAGAATTTCTTTGGAGTGTGTCGTCAGGTGGCCGTCGATCAGCTAGCTATTGCCAATTTCCGCCATCAACTGCTCGATGAATAGCCCAGCGAGTTCCGCCTGCGAAGAGACTTCGAACTTGCCGTAGATCTGTTTCATGTGATTGCGCGCAGTGCCGGGAGAAATGGAGAGTATAGGGCCGATCTCTCCCGCACTATAGCCCTTGAGCAGTAAGTGTGCGACGTCATATTCTCGTTCAGTCAGGATGTTCGCGCCGAAGGATTGATAGAAGGCCAGATGGCGATCCATCTGTGTGCCACCGGGGCCCAAAGTTGGATGCAGTTGGTCCCAAATCTGAGCCATCAGCGAACCGAGCAATGGAGCCGCGGCTTCCAGACTTTCGAAATCGCGACGGCTGTAGCGCCCATTTTCTATCAAGCGAGAGAGTGAGAGGTGGGCCGTCGTTTGGTCAGAAATGGCAACCGACATGGCCAGCTCGTCCACCGGACCAGTCAAAGAGCTGAGGTATTCTCGGTAGCGTTTAGAAGAAGGTAAGTGGCGTGGGGCTATGTCCTTCAACAAGAAGGTTCCGGCCAAACCTTTGTCTCGGAAACCAAGATAGAAAGGATCCAGCAAGTAGGCACCTTCGCTATAAGCTTGCCCTGGAGCCACCTGCTCCTGAGGAAATGCCATGACAGGTGTTTGATCTTTGCGGAAGAAGATGAAATAGCAAGAGTCAGAGGGGACAAGGTCTTTAACCGCTTTCATGGCATGCGAAAACCGCTCATCGATAGCCTCAGCATCCAAAGCTTTGGACAAAAGAGTGTTCCAGTTTTTGAAGGCTTCGCGCTTTAACATTTGTGTTTTAACATAGCCTTTTCAGATAACCTTTTCACAACGGCTTTGACCTTAGGATTGTCTATGGCTTGTCTATCACGAAAGCGGAGAGCGAGAAAATGGATTTCACACTAACCAGTGAACAGAAGGCCTTGCAGGATACTGTTCGTCGCTTTGCGCAGAGTGAATTGCCGGATGTGGCAAAACAGGTCGAACGTGAAGATCAGGCGCCATCACCGGAGATCATGAAGCGGTTCGCAGAATTGGGACTGCTCGGCGTTAACATCGATCCCAAATACGGTGGCGGCGGGATGAACCACTTTGATGCCGTCTTGGTGCTTGAAGAAGTGGCTAAGATATCCATTGGCGTTGCCTTTCCGATTTTTGAAGCCTGTTTTGGTCCGACGCTGGCCATCGCCCATTTCGCACCAGAAGCAATGAAGCAAAAATGGCTGCCGAGGGTTTGTGCGGGTGAAGCTGTTGTTGCGGTGTCCATGTCGGAACCAGCTGCCGGCTCAGCGCTTACCGACCTAACGACCAAGGCCGTTCAAAAAGGTGATCAAGTGATCCTGAACGGGCAGAAGCGCTGGTGCTCTGGAGCGGGGCATGCCGACGCCTATGTCGTTTATTGTAAGCTGTCAGAGGATCTAGGGGCGAAAGGGATTGGTGCAGTCTTGGTTGAGAAGGGCATGAATGGTTTTTCTTTTGGGGCCGCTGAACAACATATGGGTTTCCGCGGCGTCGCCTCCGCCGATATGTTCTTTGATGACGTGGAGATCCCATCGGAAAACGTGATCGTTCCGGCTGGCGGTTTCCGCAAACTCATGGAGGCTTTCGACCTAGAACGATGTGGCAACACCACAATGAGCCTAGCGGTTGCACAGTCGGCCTTCGATTATGTTTTTAGCTATGTGCAGGAACGCCAACAGTTCGGAAAACCCCTTGTCGATTTCCAGGCTGTGCAGATCCAAATAGCAGAGATGAAAATGAAGCTAGATGCCGCGCGACTGTTGCTTTACCGCGCAGTCATCAACGCAGAAAGCGGTTTGCCATCGGTCGCTGATTCCTCCATTGCCAAGTGCTTCGCCAATGAGATCACAAGAGAAGTCACCGGTAAAGCCATGCAGCTGATGGGCGGCTATGGCTACTCGACCTCATATCCTCTGGAGCAGAAAATGCGCGATGCTTGGGGGTGGGGCATTGCTGGTGGGGCTATCGACATACAGAAGACGAACATTACCTCTGCTCTTGTTGGGCGGCGGTTTGACCAGCGGCGTTAAAAAAGGAGGAAATCCATGATCACCCAAAACCTTATTGTTCAGATGGAAGATGCCGATTGGAATTCTGTCGAAGAGATGCCGGGGCTGCGTTACAAGTTCCTGATTGATGCCAACCACACCGACAGTCGAGGGTTAAGCCTGGGGGCGTTGGAAGTCGCAACTGGCGCTGTGCTGCCACCCCACCATCACGCTCCACAGGAGATTTATCTCTTTTATTCTGGTGTCGGAGAGGTCATTTTGGGTGATGACGTTCACGCCGTAAAACCTGGAACTGCTGTTTTCATCCCAGAGCATTGTGGGCACGGTTTGATCAACAAAAGCACTGAACCTCTTGCGTTCTATTGGATATTCCCGACAGATAGTTGGGAGGAAATTGAGTACATTTTTGATAAGCCGGTAGGCGATTGAGATCAGTTACTCTATCGCGATTCGTAGGGTTTTTTGCTGCTTGAACTCCAGTGGGGAACCGTTTTGAATTTTGAGGCCTCTAAGCCTTTGATTTCACTGTCTTATTCGTCGAGTCGATCTTGATTGTAAATCTTTCGCAAATTTGCTAAAAAACTGCCAAGTTTCAAGGGGTTAAGGGCTGTGGAACAAGCCCGATAGAAAAAGCAATTCAGGACAGAAAAATTGAGCACTGAAGACCAGACTTCTGGCAGCGATATCGCGCCAATCACTATCGAAGACGAGATGCGCCGGTCCTATCTGGACTATGCCATGTCGGTTATCGTTTCTCGTGCTTTACCTGATGTCAGAGATGGCCTGAAGCCCGTTCATCGCCGTATCCTCTATGCGATGAAGGAGGGGGGGTACGACTGGAACCGCCCTTATCGTAAGTCGGCCCGTATCGTCGGTGACGTCATGGGTAACTATCACCCCCATGGTGACAGCGCGATCTACGATGCCATGGTTCGCATGGCGCAACCCTTCTCTCTGCGTCTGATGCTGGTTGATGGTCAGGGTAACTTTGGTTCCATGGACGGTGATCCACCGGCGGCCATGCGTTATACAGAGGCGCGTCTTAAGCACGTTGCCTCTCAAATGCTGGATGACATCGGCAAAGACACAGTTGATTTTCAGCCGAACTATGATGAGCAAAACAAAGAACCTGTTGTTCTTCCGGCCCCCTTCCCGAACCTGTTGGTCAATGGTGCTGGCGGTATTGCGGTTGGTATGGCAACCAACATTCCACCCCACAACCTGGGGGAAGTCATTGACGCTTGTAAGGCTTACGTTGCCAATCCGGATATTTCGGTTGATGAGTTGTTTGAGATCATCCCTGGGCCTGATTTTCCAACGGGTGGTTTGATCCTGGGCCGTGCTGGATCGAAGTTGGCCTACCACACTGGCCGTGGCTCGGTTGTTATTCGTGCGCGTACAAACATTGAAACGATCCGTAAAGACCGTGAGGCGATCATCGTCACCGAGATCCCTTACCAGCTGAACAAAACACGCCTGTTGGAGCGTATTGCTGAGGTCGTCCGTGATAAGATCGTTGAGGGTATCTCAGCCCTGCGTGACGAATCTGATCGTCACGGTGTTCGTGTCGTCATCGAGGTGAAACGTGATGCCCAAACGGATGTTGTGTTGAACCAGCTGTTCCGCTTTACGCAGCTTCAGACGTCCTTTGGCTGTAATATGCTTGCGATTAACGGCGGTAAACCAGAACTGCTGAACTTGCGCCAGATCATCGAGGCCTTTGTGAACTTCCGCGAAGAAGTCATCACACGCCGAGTGATCTATGAATTGAACGATGCACGCAAGCGTGCCCACGTCTTGGTTGGTCTTGCTGTCGCAGTTTCTAACATTGACCGCGTAATTGCTTTGATCCGCTCCGCGCCCGATCCACAAACCGCGCGTGAACAGTTAATGGCAATCCATTGGCCCGCATCTGATATCGCGGAATACATCGGGTTGATTGACGACCCTGAATATAAAGTGGCGGAAGATGGCACTTACCAGCTTTCAGAAGCTCAGGCTCGCGCGATCCTGGATCTACGTCTCCATCGTTTAACAGGTCTAGAGCGTGACAAGGTTACTGATGAGCTCAAAGAACTCGCCATGCAGATCAAGGATTACCTTGATATCTTGGGCTCACGTGAGCGTGTCATGACTATTCTGGTTGAAGAACTGGACGCTATCCGTGATGCCTATGCCGATGATCGCCGGACAACGATTGAAGAAAGCGAAGCCGACTATGACGTCGAAGAGCTGATCCCACGTGAAGATATGGTCGTGACGGTTTCTCACGGTGGCTATGTTAAACGAGTGCCTTTGTCGACTTATCGCGCTCAACGTCGTGGCGGTAAGGGCCGTTCTGGCATGTCAACCCGTGACGAGGATTTCGTCACTCAGGTTCTGGTCTGCAACACCCACACACCGGTATTATTCTTCTCCTCCACCGGTATCGTTTACAAGATGAAGGTTTACCGCTTGCCGATTGGTACACCACAGGCCCGCGGCAAAGCTTTTGTGAACATCCTGCCACTGAAGCCGGATGAGAAGATCACTGCCTTCCTGCCGTTGCCAGAGGACGAGAGCACAGCCGATCAGTTTGATGTCATGTTCTCGACAGCATCCGGTGGTGTTCGCCGTAACCGTTTGTCAGACTTCGTCAATGTTTGGGCCAATGGCAAAATCGCCATGAAGCTCGACGAAGGTGATCAGTTGGTTGATGTGCATATCTGCCGCGAAGATCAGGATGTCATGCTGGCCACGAAGAAGGGTAAAGCGATCCGCTTCCAGGTTGGCGATGTCCGCGTCTTTGTTGGTCGAACGTCGACGGGTGTTCGCGGCATCTCTCTTGCTGCTGGGGATGAGGTTATCTCCATGTCTATCCTGAACCATATGAACATCGATACAGAGCAACGAGACGCTTATCTGAAACATGCGAATGCCATGCGCAGAGCGGAAGAGGAAGGTGAGTCTGGCACGGATGTCGGTGGCGGTCTTGATCCCGATCGTATTGCTGAGCTGGGTGCCGCCGAAGAATTCGTGCTGGCCTTGGCTGATGATGGTATTGGCAAGCGCTCTTCGTCCTATGAATATCGTGTTTCTGGACGCGGGGGTAAGGGCATCGACAATATGGACCTCAGCCGTTCCAAGACTGGCGAAGTCAAAGACGTGATTGCAACCTTCCCAGCTACCGATAATGACCAAATCATGCTTGTGACTGACCAGGGCCAGCTCATCCGTTGCGCCGTGAACGAGATCGGTGTCAAAGGTCGAGCGACGAAGGGTGTTCGAGTCTTTAATGTTGCGAATGATGAGCGAATTGTCTCGGTTGCCTACTTGGCTGACGTTGAATCGGATGAGAGCGAAGATTCTGACGGTGAAGAAGGTGGTGAGGCCACCGATAGTTCTGGAAATAGTGAAGACTAGGTCATAACATGATGGGATGAGGGACTGTTGCGGCTGTCCCGCATCTCTCGTGACCTTTGAAGCACAATTTAAGAAGTATTATGACCGGATCCACGCTCCCTCTCAACAAAAGCGACGAACCTCGGGTTGGGGTTTATCCCGGCACTTTTGATCCCATTACCAATGGCCACATGGATATTGTCATGCGGGGTTGTAAGATTGTGGATAAGCTGATTATCGCTGTTGCACGCAACGATGCAAAAGGCCCGCTTTTCTCGACGGACGAGCGCCTGAAGATTGTCGAGGAAGAAGTCGCCGGCCTTGTCGAGCATGGTTATGACGTTGAAGTTCGCGCTTTCGATAACCTGCTTATGCACTTTGTGAAGTCTGTTGGTGGGAATATCATTATCCGTGGTCTTCGCGCGGCGTCTGACTTCGAATATGAATTCCAGATGGCAGGGATGAACACGCGACTGGATGACAGCGTCGAAACCATCTTCCTTCCAGCCTCCGAACATAACCACTTCATTGCCAGTCGCTTGGTGAAGGAAATAGGGTCTTTGGACGGTGACATTTCCTCATTTGTTAGCGCCAGAGTAGCCGACCATTTGGCCAAAAAATACGCTGAAAAAAGAGGCGCAAAATAGGCCTGTTCAACGCGTGTTCCAGGGCTTTAGTGCCCAAGAAAATTTTTATTCATTTTCTGCGAAATAGCCGTTGACCCTGTAGTGTCTTATCGCTAGGTTGCGCGCGAACACGACATGAGTCGTGTTTCCCTTTTGTGTGGGCCCGTAGCTCAGCTGGTAGAGCAAGTGACTTTTAATCACTGGGTCACAGGTTCGAATCCTGTCGGGCTCACCA
>CAJQQZ010000158.1 GCA_905480575.1 uncultured Alphaproteobacteria bacterium
GGCGATGACAAAGAGGCCCGCAGAGGCATAGGGCACCAAAGAACCCATTAAAATTCAAACGAAACCATCGCAAAAACTACCGAAATAAGCCCAAAAGAAAAACCCCGCCAAAAATGACGGGGTTTGTCAACAGTCTGAGGCCTCGTCCGAAAACGAGGCCTCATTAATTTTCGCTCTTTCCATTCAGAAAGGCGAATTCTTTATTCTAGCCCGAGTGCTTTTTTCTTCTCTGCCGCCCAAGCTCCCATCAAACGATCAGCAATGATTCCCAAGGTAGCAATGCCAAGACCCGCCATAACGCCTCGTCCAGCATCACTGGTTGGAAGAGCCCTATAGATTTCTTGTCCCAGATCGCTGCCACCGATCAGTGCTGTAATAGCAGTCATTGCTAAAGCCATCATGATAGTTTGGTTTATACCCAACATTATTTCTGGGATCGCGATTGGGAGTTCAACTTTCCATAGCCGTTGTAACTTTGTTGTGCCTGCCATCTCAGCAGCCTCAGTCGTTACAGGCGGGATTAATTTCAAGCCAAGATAGGTATAACGAATAGCCGGCACGGTAGCATACGGCACGATAGCGAAGATAATTGCCAGTTCCCCCACACGGAATAACATAATCGCGGGTATCAGATAGATAAATGACGGAAAGGTCTGCAAAGTGTCACAAACAAACAAGATTACTTTAGCAGCTCGATCACTTCTAGCAGCCCAGACGCCCAAAGGAACACCAATTAGGACGCATACTATCAATGCCGTCGAAACATAATAGAAGGTTGTTGCCGCATAGCCCCAGTTACCAACCGCGACGATAACAATGATAAACAAGGACGTCACAAGAACCATAAGGCGCCACCCGCCCAGTCTGAAGCCGAACAAACCAATGACTGCTGTCACAACTGTCCAAGGCACGCTCTCGTAAAAGTCGCCTAAAGGAATCAGCAAGTAAACAGTAATGAAATCCCTTATGGGCCTGATGTAATCGATCAATTCGAAGGTCACAGCCTTGATCAACTTATCGAGCTCAAGCGCGTCTTTTGAATGAACAAGCAGGTTCTTCTTAGACAGTATAGACACATCTTTGAAAAAATAGGCCAACACAACAGAACCTACGAACACAGCAAAGAACAAAACCATATGGAAATGCTTCTGCAAGAACGTAGTCACTCGGCTATGGACATAATCAGACGTCCGGTTGGCATAGGCCTGTGTTAGCTGATCGAGCACAACAGCCATTAATACAATGGCGGCACCCTGCATGGTTGCAAAACCAAGTTTCAGTTGCTGAAGCGAGAAAAGTAGTTTGTGGCCTAGCCCCTGTGCGCCCACTAAAGAAGCGATTACAACCATGGCCAGTGTCTGCATAATAACCTGATTGAGCCCCATCAAAAGCGTTTTTTGAGACGACGGTAACTGGACTTTCCACAACAATTGCCTTGGAGTACTTCCTGACATTTGCCCTGCTTCGATCACATCACTTGGCACAGTCTGGATAGCAAGAATTGTACAACGGGCCATAGGCGGCATAGCAAAAATTACTGTCGCCATCAGGGCTGGAACCTGGCCAGCACCAAACATAACAACGATGGGTACCAAGTAGGCAAGATGCGGCGTCGCTTGCATCAAATCAAACAATGGCGTGATCACACGAGCTGCACGTTTTGACCTTGTCACCCAAACACCAAGCCATATGCCCAGAAGCGCAGAGAACGGAACTGCTACAACGACCAACGAGAATGTTTTCATTGATTCTCGCCAGAGGCCCGTCACAGCAAGATAGCTCATGCATAGCATCACGATGATAGACAGCCGCCATCCGGCAACCCAATGTCCAAAAATGCCGAAACCAAGAACAACAGCAACCCAAGGAATAGGCTTTATTTTGTTCTTAGGCGTGAGAGCATCTAATAAGTAAACGGGCCACTCTGAAATTCCAACCAATGTGCCGGGCTCAACAAAGGGATCTGTCTTTAAGGCCTTGGAATAGCTCAATAAAATGTAAGGAAGGCCGTCGATCACGACAATAGCTAACAAAACAACCACGCTCCAAAAGGCAAAGCGCGTGCCCTTTACAAAACGGACCGCAAAAAAGACAATCATACTCAAACCAATCCAAAAAACTGGTAAGAATTGATGGAGCTTTGCGCCCTTCCAAAGTAGGTATTCTGTCCATATCAGAGGCTGTTTTAACAGCCATGCGAACGTTCGAGTCAAATCTTTGACTGTAAACAAATAGAAAGTTGCTTCTTTATCCAACCACCGAAACAGATCAGTAATCCAGATTTTTACGTTAAGAAAAGGTGCAGAGGGTTCTGGCCAGGCTGCAATGCCCGTTGGCAAAGTAATAGCCAAAGCGATTGCGATGACTACCACCAACTGCAACCAAACTGAAAGGTTACCAAAGCGATCAATCAGGCTGAGCTTCTTATCGGTTGCTATAGCACTTTCGTGTTCCATTATGCCGTGGCTCCGAACAAAGCTAAAGACATTTGCTCTCTTGAAACGGTGCCGACGAGTACATCGTTCTCGTCCACCACGGAGACTGGTTCATCGGAGTTGATGACTTGGGCGGCCACCTTTCCAATCTTAATTTTTGACAGGATTGGATTGCCTTTGATTTTCCCCTCTTTATTGCTCACCGGTGTCATAATCGTAGAAACCGACACAATACGGTCCCGTGGTGCATTTTTAGCGAATTCAGCGACATAGTCGTCAGCGGGATTAAGAACCATTTCTTCCGGTGTCGACAATTGCACAAGCTCTCCGCCTTTCATGATCCCGATACGGTCAGCAAGTTTCGTGGCTTCCTCGAAATCATGGGTTATGAAAACAATGGTCTTTTTTAGTAGTTTCTGTAACCGAATGAACTCATCTTGCATCTCTGCGCGAATTAATGGATCGAGAGCAGAAAATGGCTCATCCAGAAACCAAACATCAGGTTCAACTGCAAGCGAGCGAGCAATTCCCACTCGTTGTTGCTGACCGCCAGAAAGCTCTCGAGGAAAATAGTTTTCGCGGCCACCTAAGCCAACAAGTTCGACCATCTCAAGCGCTTTTTTCTCGCGCTCTGCTCTGTCAAGCCCTTGAACTTCCAAAGGAAAAGCAACATTAGAAAGTACATCACGGTGTGGCAAGAGGCCGAAATTTTGAAACACCATGCCCATTTTATGGCGCCGTATTTCAATCAGTTCTTTATCGTCAGCGGCGAGTAGGTCTTGACCTTCAAAGTTGATCTGGCCAGCTGTCGGGTCATTCAATCGTGTGATACATCGTATGATGGTTGACTTTCCGGAACCAGACAGTCCCATGATAATCAATATCTCGCCCTGATGAACATCAAATGAGACGTCGCGAACCGCCCCAATGTAGCCCTCGCTCTCAAAATCTTCCGATTTCGGAGCACCGCCGTGTCTTTTCATGAAGCCTTCAGGATCAGCGCCAAAAACTTTCCAGATATTCCTGCATTCAATCTGTACGGCTTCACTCATTGCACATCCCCTGGCGTCTATATCTTGTTTGCATTCTTTGATTCGGTCACTATAGATCAAAGAAAAGCCGAGCAACATTCTATTCGAAAGGCTCGGCTTTAATAGTTTCAACTCATAAAGAGTTAGTCACTGCTAGATTACTTCCAACTTGCGATTACGTCAGCATTGTCAGCAATCCACTTGTCAGCGGCTTCTTCAACGGACATGCCGTCAACGTCAACCAACAATGAAGCAGCAGCAATCTGAGAATTGTTGAAGTTAACTTTCTGCATGATGCTCCAAGCAGCTGGGAATTCATCAGCAAGACCAGACCAAGCAGCCTTCTTCAACCAGCCCGAACGCGGTGCACCACAGTCATTGACCATATCGGGGTTGATACCCCAGGAAGCGTCGTTGGCGCATTTGTCACCTTCTGGCTCTGGGAAGTCAATGAACATGCCTGGTGTCTTCGCTTCAATGAAGTTTGGAGTCCAGTTGAAGAGCACGATAGGCTCGTTCTTAGCAACGGCTGCATCAAGTTCTGCCCAAAGAGTAGCAGCTTGGCCAACATTAATAGCTTCGAAGTTCATCCCAAGAGCTTTGACGCGCTCAGCATAGTTCTTGCCCCAGTCAGCAGGTGGTCCAACAAAGCGGCCCTTAGGAGCCGTTTCGGCAACAGCAAAAATCTCAGCACAAGCGTCTAGCGCTTTCCAATCCGGTAGACCTGGACAACTATCAGCTACATAGGCAGGAACCCACCATTCTTCACGGGTAGCTGCATCATGTGTGCCAGCGTCAATCATGCCATCTTCTGCAACAGCTTTTTCAAAAGCACCTTTCATGGACCCTTCCCAAGCTTCGACTTGGAAGTGCATGTCGCCGTCCGCAATTGCTTTGAACTGAAGCTGCGAGTCAGATGGAGCATATTCAACGGTATAGCCCATTTCTTCCAGCACTTTACCTACAACAGTAGAAAGCACCAATTGGCTAGTCCAATTGTTTTGGACGATGATAATTGGATCGTCAGATTCCGGAACGTCACTTGCAAAAGCCGCCCCAGGCAGTGCTATGGCTGCTCCGAGTGCCACAGCAAATTTTAGAGATTTAGAAAACATTATTATTCCTCCCTTATGAGATTTATGGGTCAAATTTGAGATCATTTGATCAAAAATGACCAACGAAATTTGAACAAAAGCAATTTCGCTGCCAAACGCTAGGGTTTTTAACCGATCTTGACAAGTAACTAGGTCGCTATTGGTTGCATTATTGTTGCATTTTTCAATCATTACCGACACTTTATGTCTTACTTTCGGCACGTCCTGCGACGTTTGTGGCAGAATTGTCGATGGCAAAGCCGAATCAGCAGTTCTTTTTGGCACAGAATTGGTTTGCCAACGGTATTTTTTGGTTGAAGAATTGTAACAACTAGCGTTTAGTGTCATTTAGTCGACGAATTTTGTAACGCTATGAAAAAGTAACTTAACTGAGGCTACTCACAGTATTAGTTTTCGTCTGTTGTAAAAGTTGCTTCAACTCATCTGGCATCCGGTCGATCGATCTTTATATCAGTAGAAGTAATCGAAGACATGGAAGACAAAAATGGAAGACAAAACTAGCTGGAGTCTAATGGGAATTTACGAAAAGTGAAAATTCATGCCTGACACAACCTTTCCTCCGGACATTGCACAGGCACCTGTGGTAAGTCGAATACTTCGCCCCGGGATGCCGCTTGGACCAGGAGTACAGCGATACACAGCTCCAGGTGGTGGTTCCATAGTTGTTCCAGTTTCTGTAGGCGACGAGCTTCTAGTCACCAACTTGGAAGGCGGCCAGCTTGCTGAAGTCGTTGCTATTGATGAAGCTGGCAAAATTGATCCTGGCGTCATCGGAGCCAAGTCAAACGGTTCCGCCCTTGGACTACAAAAAATTCTGAGTGACGACAAAAGTCGGTCGGCAAAACAAACCAGAGCCAGTTTAGAGCGCCGCGGTGTCGATTTCTCTCAATCACCGGCCGTTCTCTTGTTTAGCAGTAACACCGTTGCGGGTGTTTCTGAGCGTTTCAAAGTTGAACGAAACGGCCTTTTGCTGGTTGCAGCACCAGGACTTTCGATGGATGCCCACGGCCAAGACACCCTGACGCCAATCGAACTACGTGTTAAAAAGTCGGTTCTTTTCACGAGGAATGATATCCCCTTACCAGAGCCGCTCGCAAATCCTCTCCAGGACATTCGAGTAAAGTCAGCAACCGCCGAGGGATTCTTCGTGAAGGCCGGTGAATATATTCAGATTTTGGATGTCGCTGGTCGCCAATGTACGGATTTTCAGGCTTTTTCAGCCCGAAAACTGGATAAGGGAATTCAACATCCCCTAGACGCGACAACAACTCGAACCCTGCTGGGACACTCATACCCTACCCCTGGTCTCTTCACCAAGATGTTCGATGAAGGTACTGAGCCCCTATTGGAATTAGTACAAGACACCTGTGGTCGTCATGATTCATTCCTATTGGCTTGCACAAACCGTTACTACGACGACATGGGCTACCCCGGTCACGCCAATTGTACAGAGAACTTCAACTACGCCCTTGATCCTTATGGTGTTGATGACCGGTCAGGGTGGATGGCTCTCAACTTTTTCTACAACACCGGCATCGACGACCATAACGTCGTTTATCTGGATGAACCCTTTTCCCGACCCGGTGACTATGTCCTGATGCGGGCTGTAACAGATATCGTGTGCGTTTCTTCCGCTTGCCCGGACGATATAGACCCAGCCAACGGTTGGGACCCCACGGACATCCATGTTCGCACTTACGACGACAAAAACTCTTTCTCTAAATCATTGGCTTTTAGAATGACACCTGACGCAGATCCTGTTGAAACTCGAGAAACCGGCTTCCACTCTTCCTTTGCTAAGCACACTAGACACTTTGTCGAATACAACGGCTTTTGGCTCCCGAACAATTTCAATGAAAACGGGGCCATTGACGAATATTGGGCCGCTCGCGAAAAAGCCGTCATTATGGACCTGTCCCCACTCCGTAAATTTGAGGTAACGGGTCCAGACGCAGAGGCCCTCATGCAATATTGTGTCACGCGTAACGTACGCAAGATGGCCATCGGTCAAGTCGCCTACACTGCTATGTGCTATGATCACGGCGGTATGATTGATGACGGTACAGTCTACAAGCTCGGCAATGATAACTTCCGTTGGGTTGGTGGATCTGACCTCTCAGGTCTTTGGCTGCGTGAGAAGGCCGAAGAACTTGGCATGAGTGCATGGGTTCGCTCTTCCACTGATCAGTTGCACAACGTGGCAGTACAAGGTCCGAAGGCAATTGATTTTCTAAACGATATCATTTGGACACCTCCAACACACTCAACCGTCGAAGAGCTCGGCGTTTTCCGCTTTACTGTTGGGCGTATTCACGACTTCCACGGTGCACCAGTGGTGGTTTCCAGAACTGGTTACACTGGCGAGCGTGGCTATGAGGTTTTCTGCCACCCAAAACATGCTGAAACGGTGTTCAATGCCATCTGGGAAGCCGGACAACCTCACGGCCTCACACCTTTTGGATTAGAAGCCCTCGATATGGTTCGCATTGAATCTGGTTTGATCTTCGCAGGCTATGATTTCTGTGACCAAACCGATCCGTTCGAAGCTGGCATTGGCTTCACGGTTCCGCTCAAGTCCAAAGAAGATGACTTTGTGGGCCGCGAAGCACTGATCCGACGCAAGGCTAACCCGATGCGTAAGCTTGTTGGCCTTGAGATCCACTCCAATGAGGTTGTTGCTCATGGTGATTGCGTTCATATCGGGCGCCCTCAAATTGGCGAAGTGACTTCTGGTATGCGTTCACCTTATCTAAAGAAGAACATCGCTCTCGCTCGTATGGACATTGCCCACGCTGAGATCGGCACCGAAGTAGAGGTTGGTAAACTAGACGGTCATCAAAAACGTCTTCCGGCTACTATTGTCGCCTTCCCGCACTTTGATCCGACCAAGTCGCGTGTTAAGGGCATCTACGAATAACTCTGTAACCATCGAGAACCTATGTCCGACGCTTTACGTAATCATTTCCTCGGCTGGCAATGCCGTATCCGCCAAAACGCTATTCGCGAAGAAGATGGACGCCCACCGGAAGGTGGCTGTCCCGATTTGAGTTTGCCTGGTGGCACAGGTGCCAAGGTAAAAATAGTAACGCTGATTAACAAAGCAGATCCTAAAGAACAGATCGCCGAATTCGCTCATCTTTACAAAAAGCAGACAGAACCCAACGAGCGTCTTCAGAAAATAGTCCAGACCTTGTCCGCAGCCCATTATCAGCAGCCCAAGACTTTCTCAGAAGAAATGACGGCTCTGTTTGTTCCTGGCTCGACAATCCCTGAGCAAGTGCTGGCAAAAGGACAAGCGTTCCTAGAGTTCAAACAGTATAATCAAAGCTATAAACTGCTTTGCGACGTTAGAAACTTAGCAGTCGACAGCGATGGCTATCAGATCACGTTCTGGCACAACAAACTGTTCAACCCTAAGCTTACCAACAAACCGACAATTCTGGGTTTCAAACCTATCTGGGATCAATCAAGCTCTGAGCCACCTGTTAATTGACATATTGCTGAAAGAAACTCATCATCGCCCCTAAATCAAGAGGGGAATGCAATGCGTTTCAAAAGCAAAAAAGTACTAGTCACTGGTGGTACACGCGGTATAGGCGCTGCTTGCGTAAAGGCCTTCTTGGCTGAAGGCGCTCAGGTGGCAGTCAATGGTCGAACAGAAAGCTCCGTTTCCAAAGCACTATTAGATTACACAACAGATGTGATTGGCGCTCCAGGCGATGTCTCTTCAGCTATTGGATGCAAAGCAGCAGTCAATGCCGCGGTTCAAGGATTAGGCGGCTTGGATGTGCTGGTCAACAACGCTGGTATCTTCATTTCTGGATCCGTCGAAACAATGAGCGAGGAAGACTGGGATGCCGTTATGCAAGCCAACGTCAAGTCGGTTCAGTTCTGCTCTAAGTACGCCATCCCTGCCCTGCGTGCCGTTAAAGGCAATATAGTCAATATTGCTTCTGAGTCTGGCCTAAACGGTTATCCTAACACGACCGCTTACTGTGCCTCAAAAGGAGCCGTTGTAAATCAAACCCGTGCAATGGCGATGGAGCTGGCCCCTGACATCCGCGTCAATGCCCTTTGTCCTGGCGTCGTAGAGACCGATATGACCCGTGTTGGTTTCGCTATAGATGGTGACCAAGATGCAGGCATCCAAGCACAACAAAACGCCTATCCAACCGGTCGCACAGGTACACTTGAGGAAGCCGCCGCGGCCGTGCTCTTCCTCGCGTCTTCAGATGCTGGATTCATCAATGGTGCCGCTCTTCCGATGGAAGGCGGGGCAACAGTTGGAAAGTGGTGATTATTAGTTGTCACCCGTTTGAGAACTTACTTCCAACACTGAGTAGGCAATAGCTGATAAATGTGAGTTGACCCTGCGAAAATCGCGTAAGATATCCAGATGCATGGCTGAGGTCTGACGGGTAGTTTTTACCCCTTCCCTCAACCGAGCTAGATGTTTTTCGATCGACACATGGATTCTATCTCTAAACCGGCGTTTCTCGGCTAAGAGGTCTTCAGCTAACTCTTCTTCTTGGGTTGCAAAGACATCTAATGCCAAACGGTAGTTTGCGACCAAAGAACTGTGTAATTGACGCAGCTCCTGCCAGCCCTCCTCTGAAAACTCCAGCTCTTCATGGAGATAGTTTGCAGCTGTATCGAGAAGATTGTGATCGATGATATCACCTATATGCTCGAGGTTGGTCGAGAAGGCAAAGATAGCCATGGCTCGCTGGCTTTCGGTCTCGCTCAATGGTTGTCTTGTTAGCTCTGCAACATAGAGCGTTGCCTCACGGTGCAAGGCATCAACTAGATCATCTTGCTTTGAAATCGCTGCAATCTTGTCGCTATCGGAAAAGGCAGGCAACGTTTCACGCAGCATCTCATGAACAGTTTCCGCCATTCGCATCGTCTCACGAACGGCGTTCGCTAGAGCTCTGTCCGTCCGGATCAGATCATCTTTCGCCAGATAGATTGGTCGATGTGGTGCAGTCTCTGCCCTAGACGGCCGCCCTGGCATCAGGCTTTCTAGGAAAGCTGACACTGGATTTAGGAGAGGCAAAAATGCGAGGGCGAGCAGGACATTAAAGACTAGATAGGCAACAAGAACAGAGCTGCCAGCTTCCAATCCACTATCTACTAGCTTGCTTTCTGCAACGCTTACAAAAGGAACAACAATAAGAACGGCAATAATACGAAAAACCAAATTGCCAATAACAACACGTCGCCCTTCTATCGGCTCACCTAAGGTCGCTAATATGGACGGGATTGAAGCCGCTAATGAAGCACCCAGCACTAACGACAAACCAACTGATAAAGAAACCGCGCCATCACTCACAAGTTTGGCTGTGAGCAGAACAATGGCCAAACTAGATTGAGCAACTGCAGTTAGGACCGCTCCGAATAAAATAGTCAAAGGCCTGTCATCTGCCATCATTGAAAACAGGAATTGTGTCCCGGAGCTCTCTCGCAACGGCTCTGTAGTAGCAGAAATTAGTGACAGAGCTAAAAATATCAAGCCAAGTCCTAACGTCGTACGCCCGGTTGCTCGGAAAACACGTTTCGAACTAAACAGGAAAACAATTACACCAGCCAAGATCAACAAAGGAGAATAGGAGGCTATATCCAAATTTAGAAATTGTGCCGCAAGCGCCGTCCCAATATCAGCACCAAGCACTAAGCCTAACCCCGCAACTACACTCATTGCCTTTCGGCCCACGAAGCCTGCGGTCATCGTGATAACAGCTGTGCTCGACTGCATGAATGCCGCGAGGAAGGTCCCTGTCAGAAGGGCCGTCAACCGCCCACCTGCAGCTACAGACATAGCATCTCGCAATCTGGACCCTAGAGCCCGTTCAAGCCCCGTGCGAACCATGCGAATACCCCAAAGTAAAAGGGCAACGGCACCGGCGATTTGTACTAGGTATTCCAGTTTATTCTCCGTGGACTAGCGGGCGAGTTCTTTATGGGAGGACGCGCCTGAAGGAGTTAAAATCAAACGAGCAACATAGGTAAATAAACGATCCAAGACAAGCGCGACTCAACAAGGCACCCTAAGACCTTGTAATTCATGGAGGCGCGGCCAATGTCCTTATGACAAACAAGGAACCAAGTATGAAACAACTCTCCCAAAAAACTGCACTCGTCACCGGAGCTTCTGCTCCTAATGGGATTGGCCGCGCCATAGCCAAAGATCTTGCCTCAAATGGCGCTACAGTCGTGGTCGCAGACATCGAAGGAAAGCTTTCTATTCAGAATCAAGGTTTTTGTAAGATGGAACTATTATCTCAGTTGGCTGAGGAGATAGAATGCCAAGGGGGAAAAGCGACGGCCTTAGAGTTGGATGTAACCAACAACGACCAAGTCGTGGCCTGTATCGACGAAATTATGAGAAAATTTGGTGGCATTGATATTCTTGTAAACAATGCTGGTTCTCTTGCTGGCTCCAGTAATTTTCTATCGACAGATCCAGATCAATGGCGCGCGAGTTTTGAGGTTAACATCTTAGGTCCAATGATGCTTTGCCAGGCCGTCATTCCAGAGATGCAGAAAAAGGGTGGTGGCCGAATCATCAACATCGGTTCCACAGGCAGCTTGGGAGCAGAGGCAGGATTTGGTGCTTACACAGCCATGAAGCACGGCCAGTTGGCTTAACAAAAACTCTCGCGGCGGAGTTTGGGCCAGACGACATCCTCTGTAACACAATATGCCCCGGCTTCATTGAAACAGACATGCACACCGCCGCCAATGTTAGACTTGCGGGCGAAAGAAGTCTCTCAATCGAAGAAGTCAAAGAACAAAGATATTCCTCTGTCGCCGTTCGAAAAGCCGGCGTTCCCAATGATGTCGCGGAAGCCGTCGCCTTTCTAGCTGGGCCGGGTGCTAACTACGTCACCGGCATAAATTTGCCCGTGAGCGGAGGTGTCCCTTTTGGTATCTAGAGCATGTTGCGTTTAATTGTTTCCATATCCAGCCGCCTTTAGGAAGTTGTGACATTCTTCGTCCGAGAAGAGATCGCAGACTTGTCCAAGCCTCTTCCATAGTTCTTCATAAGTTCTTGCGGCTGCCTTACGCATCA
>CAJQQZ010000159.1 GCA_905480575.1 uncultured Alphaproteobacteria bacterium
TCGTAGTTTCCTTTGTTTGATGTTTTTGGTTTGCACCTACATCAAAACCGGAAACGGCTGGCTCCTTCAAGAGCCGAACGTAGTCCTTCCAGCTAGCTGGAAGGACTACTATGTCAGATTAAGTCGGAACTAATTCACCTAACCTTCTATCAGCGGGGTATTCTCATGATTACTTTGAATACTTTGAGGCTTACATTGATGAAGCCTTTGAAGAAATCGTCGAGCCACCTTCACCTGCACTGATGTCTCAAATTGAGCAATATCTTTGGTCATTAACAGAAATCATCACGCAACCACCACCTGAGCTTGTTGAGGGCTTTTTTAGCTATCTGGGTCAACAGGCAAAAACAACAGAGAATTTTCCGCCCTTTGAGACCATTAAAAGCCACTTGTTTGACAATCTGTTCACTTTGGTGAAGCCAGAGGATTTCAAACTTTTGAACCCGGACGGGGTCGGGGGAACCATTCAAAAGCTTACTTTTGGCCGAACTATCAAGTCGCTCAAGGATCTTTTCGACTTGTTTAAGAAGGCCAATGATAAGCTCAAGGAATTGGTACCTCCTTCGAGTATTGATCTCACAAAGAAACACTGGCGTCGAACAGGCCCTTTTCAATTAATGGGCATTGATGACTTTGCGCTGTACAGATCATTCTTGTTACAGCACATAGGTTCAACGAAAAGAATTAAGTTCTGGCCATTTTCGCGAAAAATTGACGCTCCAAAAGAAACAGATACGGTTACAGCCGACCTCGCCGGTGTCACTTACATGCTTTCAAGCAAACAGCTTATGGTTAGTGCAAATGGAACCTTGTCTCATCGGGATGGCAGCCAGCCTTCGTTCATCGTCGGGCCTAAGATTAGTCTCGGACCGATATCATGGCAGGTATCTTCCACCTTCAACCGGCTGGCTTCTAACGAAGCTGAGTTCTCTTTAACAATGGCGCCTCCATTCATACCGCCGGACACATCAAACAATTTTTGGATAACGGTCGTCGCCAGAGTAAATGCCCGCTATTACAGCGCCATCATTACCTAATCTTACTCAAAGACGGGTGCCAAGGACACATACCCTTGGCACCCAATTCTCTACAACCGTTCGAACGGTTGGCAGCCCCCTAAGGAACTCCTCACAACGCAAACATCGGCATAACGTAGTCAGGCTGATGCTCGTAGTTTTTCGCCACGGTCGCAAAGGCTTCGGGTGATGGTTGTTCGCCTGCCTTGATGCCCATGGGTTCCGCATAGATACCACCAGCGATGAAGACAGAAGTCAGTCCAGCGTTTTTGGCTCCATGCACATCAGTCCTTAGAGAGTCCCCAACACCAACGACCTTAGGGCTGAAAGGCAAATCCATCATTTCGCAGCAAGTTCTGTAGACCGATTCGTACGGCTTGCCATGATAGCGAACCTCTCCACCCAGGCTCTCGTAATGTTCCGCCAAAGTGCCAGCGCAGATCTCACGGCTTTCACCTCTGATGACGACTAAATCAGGGTTAGCGCAAATCATAGGCAGCTGCCTTGCCGCCGCTTGGCTGAGATCACGAGCATAGTCAGAAATCTGGTGAGCAGAATCGGTCGTGCCGGTCAGCAACACAAAGTCGGCCTCAGCCAAATTCTCTGTGAACTCTGTGTTCATCAAGTCTTCACGCATGTCGGAATCTTTATCAGCGCCGCCTTGTCCAATGTGGAAAGCGACTTTACCCAATTTTGAATACCAAACATCCGTGCGATTTTTCATGGAAAGCCAGGCCTCTTCACCTGACGTCAAGATGTGATCATAAAGGTCGTCTTCGATGCCCAGCTCACGAAGCTTGGCTACGGTGGAATGCACACGTCTTGGCGCATTAGACAACAAAGTCACAGGTTTTCCAGAACGGCGGAGTTCCCGCATACAATCAACGGCACCAGGAAGCGGCGCCACGCCATTATGAATGACTCCCCAAAGATCGAGGATAAAACCATCGAAGTCTTGGGCAATTGCCGAGAAGCCGTCACAAAATTCCACTGAAGTCATCACAAGTCGCCCTTAATATTTTTGATTAGTTAGATGCTGTACCGACAGCTTGGTCAACGCAAACATAGCCGTCTGCAGCTACCAGTTTCGACAGTCCGCCTACAACGTCGTCCACAACCCGAGGACCATGAATGGCCATCGCTGTGTAAAGCTGTACCAGACAAGCACCGGCCTTGATTTTGTCATAGGCCTGTTCAGCCGTTGCAACACCGCCAACACCAATGAGTGGCGTCGAACCTTGCAACAGTTTGTAAAATTTCGCCAATGCCGCATTAGAAATGGGCAGTAAAGGCGCACCGGACAATCCACCGACCAGTTTGTAGGCTGATTTTCTCAAGCTATCCGGGCGCTGAAGTGTGGTGTTTCCAACGACCAAGGCATCAACAGGATAGGTCTGGAAAACTTCAACAATGCCCTCAATGTCTTCGTCTGTGAGATCAGGCGCTACCTTTAGCCAAAGCGGTGGCAGGTTTTTCAGCTTGGACCGTTCCTTCAAAACCGCGTCCAACAAAGGCACAAGTTTTTCCGGTGATTGTTCACCCCTCAAGCCAGGAGTGTTCGGCGAGGAGACATTAACGACCAAATAGTCTGCGAATTGGCCGAGCTGCTGAACACCCAATACATAATCGTCAAGCGCGACTTCGGTCTCTTTATTCTTACCCAGATTGACACCCAGTGGCGACAACTTCACACCAGACGATCGAAGCTTATCCAGTTGGCGCGCCGCATAATCCAGACCTTTCGAATTAAAGCCATAACGATTGATAACGGCCTCATTCTCTCGAATTCTGAATACACGAGGCCGAGGATTACCAGGCTGAGACTTCGGTGTTATGGAGCCAACCTCCAAAAACCCGAAAGCCATTTTGTTAAGGCCAGGCACAGCTTCTGCGTCTTTATCAAAACCAGCGGCCAAACCAACAGGATTATCGAGCGTTAACCCCGCAGCGTTGCAAGCCAAATTCGGATAGACCCGCTGTTGAGAAGACACTAGGCCTTTGCTTAACCCCCAAACCGCTAGTTTGTGGGCTTTTTCGGCTTCCATTCGTTTTGCAACCTGGAAGCCCAGTTGTCCTGGGCAAAAGGTCATTAGTCAATCTCACCTGGGAAAACGTGTTGTCCATTGTCACCTAATGGCAAAGCCACCACTGTTGCGGCATGTACGGGATCTAGTTTACCGTAAAAATGGGGAAAAAGCGTTGTCTTTCCTTCCCATTTCAGTTCAACACCAAAATCTGCCGTCCTATAGGCAACCAATAGGAGATCTGTCTGACCAGCACGGTGTTTGGCGGCAGATCCACGAATTTGAGCAGCTGTTGAAAAATGGATAAACCCATCGCGAAGATCATCAGGTGACCCTGCATAGGCTCCAGTTTCGCCAGCCGCCGTCCAGTCGCTCTCATGCGCCATGTGATAGATTATTTCAGGCAGATTCGTCATGCCCTCTATATGACGGCCATTGATCCAGAATGCAAGCCAAGGCATACTTGCCATCTGATTTGAAAAGCCTATTTCAGAGGCTTCAGTTGAAAAGGATCAAAATCTATGGCCATCGACGGTAAGGCGCTTCATTATTTTGAAGGCGAATGGATTGAGGGCAATCCCCCATTGATCAATCCGATGAGCCACGCGACCTGGATGGGCAACGCTGTTTTTGATGGTGCGCGCTACTTCGATGGTATGTCTCCGGATCTCGACCTACACTGCGAGCGTGTGGTCCGGTCGGCCACGACCATGGGTCTAGATTGCCCCTACTCTGCTGGTGAAATCGAAGAAATGGCACGGGAAGCGATACAGCGTATCGACACCGACGAAGCTTTGTACATTCGGCCAATGCTCTGGGGCGATTCGGGTTTCATTGCACCCGACCCTGCAACAACCAAGTTTATTATGTCGGTAATCGAGTCCCCGATGCCAAAGCCAAGCGAAGGGGCGAAAGTCTGTCTTTCATCGTTCAAACGTCCGTTCTTGGACACCGCCCCTACCGACGCTAAAGCGGCATGCCTATATCCCAACGGCGCAAGAGCCATCCGCGAAGCGCAAGCCAAAGGCTTTGGCAACGCCATCATGTTAGATACAGAGGGTTTTGTTTCTGAAACCGCAACATCAAACATTTGGCTCGTCAAAGACGGCGCAGCCCACACACCCAAACCCAACGGATCTTTCCTCAACGGAATCACGCGGCAACGCATGATTGGCTTGTTTGAAAAAGCCGGTATCCCGGTTCACGAACGTTCCATGAAATTCGAAGAGTTCCTGACCGCGGATGAGGTATTCACCTCAGGCAACTTCGGCAAGATTGGACCTGTCATCCAAGTAGAGGATCAATCCTATCAGCCAGGTCCGATCGCGGCAAAAGCCAGAGAGATTTATTGGGATTTCGCCTCTGAAGGTAAAAAGTCATGATTTTTCGTAAGAAAAAGGCACCAACAGCGCTTTTGATGAAAGAGGCCAGTAAGGCCGATATCGATTTTATCCTACGCCAAGAGGCACGGGAGGAGATTGGCAAATGGTTGTTGCCTGCCACCAAACAAGATCATATCGCACGGCGCAGAGACCCAGACTACCGCTATGAAATGCTTTTCAACGACGAAGAGCAGCCCCTTGGATACGCCGTCATTCGCGGTTTTGAGAATCCTCACCAGTCGTTGGAACTGATGCGGATTGTCGTTGCGACTCCTGGAAAGGGGATCGGCAAGCCTTTCCTAGAAAAACTCGTTAGCCGTGCGTTCTCCGAATGGGGCGCACATCGGTTTTGGCTCGACCTTTTCGAAGATAATATGCATGCTGAGAAACTCTATCGCAAAGTCGGTTTCCATCCAGAAGGCGTTTTGCGGGATGCGGTTCAGAAAGACGGCCAGTGGATTTCGTTGAAAATCATGTCGATGATTGCACCCGCGACTTAGGTCGTTGAATTGAGAACCATGAATTCCGCTAAGCGCCCAAACGTCATCTTGATCCTCGCGGATGACATGGGCTTTGCTGATATCGGGTGTTTCGGCTCAGAGATCAAAACACCCAACATTGATGGCATGATGGCAAAAGGCACTGCCCTTTCTGCCATGTATAACTGCGCGCGCTGCTGTCCTACGCGAGCCTCTCTGCTGACGGGTCTTTACCCTCACAAGGCTGGTATCGGTCATATGACGGCGGATTTTGGCAGTCCAGCCTATCAAGGTTTCCTGCGAAACGATTCAGTAACTATCGCCGAAGCATTACGCAGAAACGGCTATAAAACGCTCATGTCTGGCAAATGGCATGTTGGGGGCGAATTCGGTCCCAGAGACTATGACGATTGGACACCAGGAGACGTTAAGCACCCAACCGCCAAACAACGCGGTTTTGACCGTTTCTTCGGCATTCACGACGGTGCCTGCTCCTTCTTCTCTCCGCACTACCTGATGGAAGACGATGGCCGTATCGAGATTTATGATGACGATTTTCATCTGACTGATGCGATTTCAGACAAAGCCGTCGCCATGATTGAAGACAATACAAAGGAAGAAGCGCCCTTCTTCCTCTATCTAGCCTACACCGCCCCCCACTGGCCCCTCCACGCACACCAGGAAGACATCGCCAAATATGATGGTGTTTACAATCAAGGGTGGGACTTCATTCGCACATCGCGCCACGAAGAAATGAACGGCCGTAAAATGGTACTCAATCCTTGGGACATCTCACCCAGAGATTCAGATGCGCCCGCTTGGAAGGCCATTGAGCACAAAGATTGGGAAGCAGCCAAGATGGCGACCTATGCCGCCATGGTCGACCGCATGGATCAGGGCATCGGCAAGGTTTTGGATAGCTTGCGGCGGCTCGATATCGAAGACAACACCCTTGTTCTCTTTTTGTCAGACAACGGCGGTTGTGCCGAATTCATGGCCGAAGATGGCTGGGCACAGTTTTACCCCAAAGAAACCCACAACGGTATTCAAGTCACAATGGGCAATCACCCGGAGATTCGGCCAGGTGGAGCCGACACTTTCCAGTCTTACGATTTACCTTGGGCCAACGCATCAAACGCGCCCTTTCGCTTGTTTAAGCATTGGGTCCACGAAGGCGGTATTTCCACACCGCTCATTGTTCAGTGGCCAGACCGTTTAAGACCACAAGGACCACGTCACGAGGCAACCCACGTGGTCGATATTCTACCAACAATCCTGGAAGCCACTGGTTCATCCTATCCCAATGATTTTGGTGGTCATGAAGTCCAACCGATCGATGGCGAAAGCTTGCTACCCCTCCTGAGCGGTCGAGACTGGCAACGCCAAAAACCCATATATTGGGAGCATGAAGGCAACATGGCGATCCGAGACGGTGAATGGAAACTGGTTAAACGTGATGGGCAGGATTGGGAGCTTTACCAAATGGACGAGGATCGCACCGAACTCAACGATCTCAGCTCACGCAACAAACCCATGGTCGACCGCCTTTCAAAAGAACACGCCGCCTGGTGCCAATCCGTCGGTGTTCGCGATTGGACCGAAGTCGCGGCCATGCTCCGTCAAAAATGGGGAATGGATGGGGTTGATTAATGGCCAAGACAAAATCGGATCACGAAGAACACGTAGACATCAAATTATCCCGAAGTCCTGGCGCGGAATTTCTCGAAATTTATTGGGGTAAATACAAAACGACAATCGGCCACGTTTACCACGATGAACTAATAGATTTTTGTATTGCATTAGTTGAAGATGAAGAGACCTCCAGACTGGAAGACGACTACCACCAAGCAAAAACTATTCTTCAATTTCGGCGCCAATCATCAATGCGGCACCTCGTAGAGATTGATGTTTTTGAAACTGATCCAGATGGAAGAAAACTGGACGTCATAGAAAATGCTTTTGCAAAAGAAAATCACATCAAATTCGAAGTGAGCATCAAAGTCAAAGCTCGAGATTTTGCCGGTGCTCTCTACTTTGAACTCGAGAAATTGTATTTTCTTAACTCAGAGAAAAGAACCGACATCGATTTTCCCATTCTCAAGTTCCGAAACCTACAAAAGTGTTTTGCAAAAAAGTATGGTTCAATCGGCTTTCAAGAAGCCGCGGAGCCGCTAGAGGATCCGAATGATTCTGATTGGAAATGGCCGTCTGACGATAACTAGTTTATTAGCTCAATCTTCACTCTTCGCTATCAAAGCATCCAACTCCGGCAACAGAACAATGCCGTCTTGATCGCTGCCTGATGAATTGTAGAAGTTCAGACCTGATCTGACAGTTTCCGGATTTTGATGCGGTGTCTGTCGGATCAAATTCAGTTTATGAACTTGGCCTTCCAGATTTCTTTGCCCTCTATCATTGTCTCAAATGGCGTTCTTCCGCAACACCTT
>CAJQQZ010000160.1 GCA_905480575.1 uncultured Alphaproteobacteria bacterium
TTCAACATGCTTCACGACCCGCTGGCGAAGCTCAAGGGGATGTGGCTTGCCCATAATTCACTGCTCCTCATAGTTTTATGCAATGAATCACAAATCATCCAAAAAGAAAAACGAATCTAATCAACAGCAACATGCTCTAGAGCTGCCGATTAGGAGCACGTGGGTTTGGGGCAAGAGTTTTTCAGGACGCTTTGCTTTAGGGCGTACTATTGAACTCAGGTCCAGACTCAATTAGATCGTTGAATGATTGGGCAACATAGGGGCGAGCGGCAGGCCGATTGACTATCGACCTGGCTTCACCCAATTAAGCGCTTGTTTTAAACACGTGCTCTGTTGGTGCTTGGATCATGCCTGAACGTCTGACAATAAGACAGCGTGCGACCTGTGACAAAGAAATGCTACCGAGGTCAGACACGGAGTTTCTTGGCACCCGTCTGTTTTGTTGCTTAGCAGCTGTATCGAAATACTGAACTGCAGATCTGTTATCATTACTTGCTATCATTTTCTTACTTCCGCCTTCTTGGCTTTCTGTAAGTACCAATTTGTCCATAGAATAAGGCAGATTTGGGGCCTGTCTATGGGGATTCAATGGAAGATCCCTGGTACTTCGATTCTATGTTCCAGTTGTTGCCTATTTGTAACAGTTTGTAACATGGTGTTATCACGGCCCAGGGGCGAAGACTGTGACTTATGTCACTAAAGCATGTTTTCCAAATAAATTACCAATTAGGTAATTTTTCTCTAGACAAATTACCAAAGAAGCTGTAGATTCCTTTCTACACTGAGAGAGTTACGTTCAACAGCTAGCCAAGATTCATTGGATCAGCCGGAAACTTCTCTTTCAGGACATTCCCAAAATGAAAATTTGTAAGGACTGCTGATCATGGGCGTTCTTGACCCTTTACACTGTCAATTGACAGGTCGATGGCAATTGCCGTCGATTCTCGCTGGTGCCATCTGTGATGAGGTGCCAACTCTACATCCTCCAGGCAGCGAGCCACTATGGCCCGCATTTAGTCAGGAATTTGGTTCCGGAACCTACACTGCGGCCGATCTGTTGGCGATCAGTGGTGGTGCATCAATCCGAAGTCTGGACATCGACGTCAGATCTGGTGACGCTCTGCTGACGATGGGTTCTTCCACATCTGAATTGCTTCCTGGTGGCTCCTTCACAACGGAAGCGGAGCCTGGTTTCCAGGTTGGCGGTTGGACTTTAGCCCTCGACGGTGATGCCAAGATCTCCTGGTGTGAAACACTTTAACTTCTCTCTCTACATAATAAGGAATTTATCATGGCTAAAGCTATGCTGGGCAAAGCGCCTGCTCCAAACGAATACGATTTTTCTAGCGACTTTGGCGGTGCCATCGTCACTTCGGCTGATTTTCTGACCACTTCTGGTGCTGGCAATACTTCCGTTATTGGTGCCGACGTTGATAACGATAGCGCTGGCAACGTAACGGTTACCGTCAACGGTCCTGGTGCTGCAACGGCAGCGACGACAGTCGCTCCTGGTGGCAGCCGCGAATTCATGCTCGGTTCTGGGCAATCTCTGGCTGTGGATGGTACTGGCCTGACAGCAGCCCCTGGTGACCGCCTTGTGATCTCTTGGCGCGAACAGGCTTAAGGATTGGCTGTGCCTAGGTTTGGACAAGGTTTTGTCGAAGCTAGGGCGCAATCTTTACCAATAAGCTTTGGGACTCTTATTTAAGAGTCTTTGCCATCGATGCCTTTGTTTTTAAAGGGTGTCACACAGATGGACAAGGAGCGGCCCTGACTTCGGTGAGGGTCGCTTTTTCTTTTTGCAGTCTTAACATGACGGCTATGCAGCCAAGCGATCTTCGCGACTTCGATACTCACACCGCATTCTTCCCTCGTTTGGTTCAATTCTTTAGATCGGATAAAGACCTATGGTACGCTCTTCAATCGGCGGATCTGCACGCGCAAATCTACCTTTAAAAGATGCTGAAATTGTTGGTGTCGATTGTTCGACAGGTTCGCAAACCGTTCAGTGGTCAGAACTTCGCGAGGGCTATCCTGTCAGTTTTGTCAAAACCGACGCCAGCGCTAATGCTTTACGCATTGAGTTCCCGGTTAGTGTTACAGGCGGCGTGGGAGGCCAATTCTACGAGATCTCTGATCCAGATGGCGCTGTGGAATTCGCGGTTGTCGACGGAGAGATCCGACGCCTCGACGATAACCTTCTACCGGCAGCGTGGTCAGACATAGCGAAAGGTCTTGTGCAAAAGGCAACAAATGCCGAAGCCGCCGTCGACGCGCTCTTACCTTGGGGCAGCGGTACAGCACTTAATGAAGATCTGGGGATGACCCCAGCTTTAACCCGCGTGTTGGTTGAAGAAAACTATCTTATTCGAAATTCAATCACCTATTCGGTTGGTCCCTCGGGCAGCGCTGATTTTGTGGATTTAAATGAGGCTTTTGAATTCTTGGACGGCAAGACGCTGGCCAGCGGCGCTAATGTATATCTAGCATTGGAGCCGGGGAGAATTCTCCACACTAAGTCTATTGTCATTAACCACCCACAAGCTCTACGGATCCACATCCAAGGCGCGCCGATGCTTGGCGCTGTGCCGACGAAAGACGATTTCACTGGCGATCAGACGCTTGATCTCGCGATGCTACGCAGTCGATTTGGATCTGAGATTGAGATCGCAAGCGGGGCAGGCATTTGGGGAATGCTGATCGAAACCAATACGGGTTTGATGCAAGACTTTCTAATGACCTCCAACCCGGGTTCGACCGACTTCAGCGCGGGAATGTCTTTAGGGTACAACGCGGGGAATGTACGTGTGTCAACGGCGACACTCCTCAATATTTGTGTGCATGGTTTTAAAGGGTTTGGCTATTTAGCGGTCAGTTGTTCAACAATCCAAGCGTTGGGTTCCATCATTGCTTCCCATTGAAGTAGCTACTCATTTTACATTGCCAATTGTAGCGCCATTTACTCAACTGAGCCCAATGGACTGATATCCATGTATTCTGGATCCCAGGGTTACAGATGCTTTGATCAAAGCCTAATTCACGGTAATTCAATTGTTGCGATTGGCAGTGCTTCTCATGGAGCCTATGTCGGCGGTAACTCTAGCCTGAGATCTATCGGAACCGCTGGCTTGATCGATGGAAGCAGTGGTTATGGTATCTATGCGATCGAAGGTTCACAGGTAAGATTCACCGGTACGATTTCAAATTCAGCCTCGACCGCTATTCGGGCTTTGGGTGCTCAAGTGAAGATAAACGCCCCTCAAACATTGTTAAGTAATTCAGGGTCAGCTTACTGTCTCTATGCGGACAGTCACGGATTTATTGATGCTCGAAACATCACGGTCGATGCAACTGGTGGCCAGCAAATCTATGCCGAGCGGTTCTCTTCAATTGATGTCGGTGGCATCGTTGGTACTCCTACCTACAATCCGCCCCTGAACACAGCTGCGAACCGGAATTCATATATAGCCACCTAAAATGCTTGGCTTGATTTGGTCCGATACACCCCTGACGCGTCACCAATGCGACGCGCGCTCGTTTCAAATACTTCTTACAAAATAGAGATCTCCTCTTATGGTACGTTCCTCAATTGGCCGCACAGCGCGCGCTGACCTTCCTGTGAAAGACGTAGAAATCATCGGTGTCGATTGTTCTTCGGCAGCACAAATCGTTCAATGGACGCAAGTGAGAGAAGGCTTCCCTGTCAGCTATGTTAAGACGGACAGCAGTTCTAATGCTTTGCGGATCGAGTTTCCTGCCAGTGTGACGGGCGGTGCCTCTGGCGTCTTCTACGAAATTACAGAGCCTGACGGCGCTGTCGAGTTCGCTGTGGTTGACGGTGAGGTAAGGCGTCTGGATGACAATGAATTGCCAGATGAGTGGAGTGAGACAGCCCCTGGTTTGGTTGAGAAAGCGACGATCGCTGAGGCGTCTAATGACGCGCTTATGCCCTGGGGCACTGGGACGACACTCAGTCATGATTTAGGGATGACGCCCGAAGCGACAAGAGCTTTAGTGGAAACAAACTATGTCATTCGAACGAACAAATTTTATGCCGTTGGCCCCTCTGGAGCAGCGGATTTTGCTAACCTGAATGAAGCTTATGAATTTCTAAATGGCAAAGTGATCTTGGATCGCGCTATCGTCACTCTGCAGCTTGAGGCAGGTGATATTATTCACAATTCGCCGGTTAGGATTCATCACCCCTATGGCCATCAAATTAGAATTTTGGGGGCCACAATGACGGGTGCAGCTCCCGACTTTTCGGATCTGACCGGGGTGGAGGCCGACGACCGGGCCTTGTTGCGCAGCCGCTTTGGCTCGAGGATAGTGTTCGAAAACTCGACCGGTGGCCTATATATCATGACCGCCTGTCGCAGCATCGAAAATGTCTTAATCGAAGCAATTTCAACCGGTTCCTACGGTGTCTTCGTTGGATACGACGCTGAGTACAGTAGCGGGGCCTCCGTAACATTGAGGAATTGCTCAATACACGGTTTTGGAAACTCAGGTGTTATTGCAACGCGCAACAGCTCCATTGGTATCTCAGGTAAATGCATCAGTTGCCACAACACTTACTATGGATTCTACGCCAATAGGGGCGGTGCGATCTATTCATCCGGGGACCGGTTCTTACAAGGGCTCTATAACGGTTCACGCAACTTTATTGCACAATATGATGCAAGTATTGATTGCTCCAGCATCGTTAGTCTTGGTGGGAAGGGCGTTTTAGTCAGCACGAATTCTCGGCTCTATAGTACCAATTCACAAGGCCTGATTGATGGTTCCACCAGTCAGGGGATTTACGTTCGCGATGGGAGCACAGCCAGATTCACGGGAGAAATCTCGAATAGCGTAGATTCCGGTATTTCCTGTATTTTTAGCTCCATGATTTTGGCGAATGGTTCAACTGTTGCCAATAGCTCAGGAACCTCTGCGGTTTACACCTCAAACCATTCATATTGCTATTTCAACGGTTCGACGCTGGCGCCCACGGGGAACCAGCAAATTTATGCCAGCGAAGCTTCTTTTGTGCGGGCAACGGGTGTCATTGGAACGCCGAGTTATTCCCCAGCCCCTGGTACCGCCGGCAACTACAACGCTTACATAAGAACCTGATCTGTCTTTCATTCAGTGATTAATTCGCTTGCGCTACGCGCCTCCTTTACTCTCCCCCACAAGTTTACAATTCAGGAAACCCCATGACGATCCAGCCTCGTAAGGACCAGCTACGCCTGAACGACGCCGACAATCTTAATGTCGACAGTGCTGCAATTATCAATGATGTTGTTGTGAAGTCTCTTGTGGACTTAGGCATTCTTGATCTCGTTGCATCGGCGACGGAACCGGCAAGCCCTTCGGACTACACGCTTTGGTACAACACGCAATTCCAGGACCATCAGCTCCTAATCTGGGACCCGTCGGCAGGCGGGGTTGATCACGGTAACTGGGTGACGCTAACCAGAGAGCTTCTGTTACTGGCCGAAGAAGACTTGCTGGGCGCGCAGGAAGCCTCGGAACTGTTGGTTAACAGTGATACGCTCGCTCATTCCGACGGTGTTTATGCGCAAGAAGTTTTCGAAGACTTCGACGCTGTGCTGACGACGTTAGACACTCAAGAAAGATACGTCTCGGATATTTCCCTTGCCGGCACAACTCTATCGTTAACCAGTAACAACAGAACTGTGATCTCTGAGGATCTTAGTTCCTTGTCTGGCGGTGGCTTTGTTTTTGACATCGATAGTTTTCCGACAGGCGGCGACAGCTGGCAAGCTGGAATGGCCTTTTTGGTTCAAGATGGAAGTGGGACGGAACAAAAGCATGACCTTGACCTGCTGGTTTCGAGCCTTTTGGCAAACGGTACACAAACTAATGCCGCCGTTGCCAACCAGGCCTTTGTTTCAATTGATACAGCAATTGCGGGAGACCCTGTTCCTGCCGCAACCTATCTTGGTTCCCCTATGGTTCATGATATCGCAACTGGCGTGATCTATACTTGGGTGGATACGGATGCAGACGGTGTCGCCGATGCCTACCAGGCTTTAGCCGCAGGTGGTGAAGACAGCGGAGCAAACGGTGGGTTGTTAGCAACGATAGCGGCAGACAACACAACTGGTACATACACCAAGACAGCGGATGTTACCTTGTCAGGCACCCAAGGTGTCCAATTCGACTACACTTTTTCTGGTCCACAAACTGCCAGCAATACGTTGGTTGGGGTTGCGATGTACTTCGATAATGTGCTGGTTGCAAATCCAACTGGAACAGCTCCCTATACTGAAACAATCGGAGGCGGGGAGGACACAACGACGGTCAATCATCCCGCTCAAAACCTGTCCGTAGACACTGATACCTTCCTTGGTACAACCCCAGCTGCAGGAACCTATGAGGTTAGGGTTGTGTTTACCGCTCCTCATGGCGCGATCGTTGGTAATGTGCGTGTGTTCGCGATCTAGGTCGCTACTTTTTTGCTGAGCCAAATTTCTTTCGGAATAGTTCCCTATGTTTTCTATGTTTAAGACATCTCCTACAAAAGATGGGAAGGTGGCCGACACGACAAATCCCACTATCGACGGATTGACCAACTTCGTCTCAAACCTTGGTTCCGTTAAAGACACAGCCAGCCAAAGCTGTTTCTCGAGAAATCGGGCCCTTGGTCGCCACGAGCTTGATTCCATGTATCGGGACTCTTGGTTGGCGCGCAAAGTGATCGATGTCCCAACTGAGGAGATGACGAGAGCCTGGCGCCAGTTTGATACGACCGATATCAGGCAATCTGAGTTAGCGGCAGAAGAACAACGCATACAATTGAAAGCAAAAGTCGCAGCAGCCATTAGGTGGGCTCGGCTTTACGGTGGGTCGGCACTCTATCTTGGTATCAAGGGGCAAGACCCTTCTCAGCCTCTGAAACTCACCGATATCAAGCGTTCGTCACTTTCCTACCTTCAGGTCCTTGACCGCCACCGACTGGTTGGTTTTGGGGACCGCGATTGTTCCCTAGACTCAAGTAATTTTGGCTTGCCGCTGTTCTATGAGGTGAGGAACGGCGACAACTCTGTCAAAATTCATCACTCAAGGCTCGTTCGCTTTGATGGTGCAGCGTTGCCCTCCGATTTACTTCAAGCAAATGACTGTTGGTCGGATTCAGTTTTGGTCAGTCTCTACTCTGTTATTCAGAACGCGGAAACAGCTTCCGCTGTGATTGCCTCTCTGTTGCACGAAGCTGTGGTTGACGTTGTGAAGGTTCCGGGCTTGGAACAGATGCTCAGTCAGAAAGACGGAGAGCAAAAACTTCATCGTCGATTTGGTCTGGCGATGCAGCTCAAATCATTGAACAACACTTTGTTGTTGGGGCAGGGCGAAGATTACAGCCAAAAGTCTGTTGCCTTTTCCGGTATTAAAGACGTGCTTTGTGAATTCATGGCGCTGGTCGCGGCGGCTGATATGCCTGTCACCCGGCTACTTGGGCAATCTCCAGCGGGTCTGAATTCCACAGGTGAAAGCGATCTACGCAATTTCTATGACATGATCTCTGCCAGACAGGAAAGCCAACTCCGGCCACAGCTGTCCAGGATTGATGAGGTGCTGCAGGTATCGCTTTGGGGACACAAGAGCAAGAGGATTGATTTCGCTTTCAATCCTTTATGGCAAATGACCGAGCTGGAGAAAGCCGACCTTGCATTAAAACAAAGCCAGATTCATGCAGCCGATAGTTAGAAGTGTAGCTGTAAGAGTTAAGTTACTGTCGAAACAGCCCAAGCAGGTTGAGAACCAAGGATAGTGTTAATCCACCACCCAAAGACCAGAAAGCAAGAGATAAGAACTCTTCATACCGGCCGTATACGAGGGCAGCGAACAGCACGCCAATCGAAGCCAAGATGATTACGGCAACGACCAGTTCGATAAAGCCGAACAGCTTAGTGCCGACAGAACCCGTGGGGTTTTTTATTCTCTTCTTATTTCCTGAACTGTCAGTTTGACCTACGGGCGCAGCAACACCGGGCTTCGGCGTTGGCGCACCTTCGGGGATAGCAGCTCTGGTTTGAGTCATGCCATCATCGGCACCTGACAGCGGACTGTTGGTACGCCATTCCGGTGGATCTGGAAAAGTACTAGCGGGTTGCCCGTCGTCATAGCCAACCTGTTGTGGGTCGTTCTCTGGCGATCCCGGAGCGGGACGACTGAAAAAGGGGCTCTGCCTTGATTCTGACACTGAAACCTCGCGAAATATTCAGCGGGCAGTCTAAGCGCTTTTTGAAATAGAATCCAGTTTTTGAACAGTCATTCTCAAGTTTTCTCGCAAAATTTGATGAAAATATAACCTACCAGGCTGATTTCGAGCCGTCGGACCAAGTAAGTCCGGCAAATCGGCAAGTATTTAGCTTGCAATACATCCAATTCATTCACAATCGAGTAGTTCTACATGACTAAACGTCAACACTGTTTTGTGGCGGACTGCGCTAGACTTGAACTCACCGATAGCACTCAACAACAGACCAGTGTTGAAGGCTATTTGATGCTTCCGGCGCGCATCGCCAGATCTGGCCTGCAAAGCTACCGCGCCAGTGAACTCGGGCTGCAGGACAACGCGGAAGAAATCATCCGCGTTTACCGGCCTGAAGAGGAAGTCTTTGACGAGGCTTCAATGGCAAGTTTCGGCACAAAGCCAGTCACATTGGATCACCCGCCCACCATGGTCGACCCAGCTTCATTTAAGGATTATGCGGTCGGTTTCTCGGCGCAGAAGGTTGAGCGCAAAGACGACCATCTCTGCACGGAATTGGTGGTGATGGACGAAGAAGCAATCACGGCTATCGAAGCGGGAAAGGTTGAACTCTCCATCGGCTATTTCGCAGATTATGAGTTTGAGCCAGGCGTCACACCGGAGGGTGAAGACTATGACGCCGTTCAACGCAACATCAAAGGCAATCACATTGCGCTGGTTGATGCCGGGCGTTGCGGTGGCTCTTGCCGGGTGGAAGCGCCAGGCACGCATTCGGAACCAATCCCGCCTGCTGAAACTGCTCCCGAAGAGATTAACACAACAAAGGATCAAGACATGACAGTCCTGACAATTGATGGTCAGTCAATCGAATTGGCCGACGAAGCGGCTCACGTGGTTCAGGACTTGTTGGATCGCAAAGCCACATTGGAAAGCGAAATAGCAGCGCTGTCGACGATTGACGTTGATGCACTTGTGGAAGAACGCCTGACTCTTGTTGAGATCGCCAGATCACGCTTGCCTACGCTCGACCGCAATGGATTGGATAACAAGGCTCTGCGTTCGGCGGTTCTCCAGGGACTGTTCGAGGATGAAGATTTCTCCTCCAAGTCCGAAGACTATCAAAACGCGCGGCTCGATGCATTGAAAGCTCAACCTGACTTTTTGCTGACGACCGACAAATTTGGAACTGCATTTGCCGTTCCAGAATACCGGGCAGATGCCCGTCACACTTATCTCAACTCTTTGACTTCATCTTGGAAAGGAAGATAGATCGCCATGAGCGCTATTACCCAATCTACCTATCCGTGTTTCATGGCTCCCGCTTTTGAGGGCATGATCGCTGAGGGTACACCTTGTACGATCCTTACTAAAATCGCTGAAGGCGGCGACATTCCCTTTGGCACGGCGGTTGTGCGTGGCACTGGCGATGAACAAGCCATGACACCAACGGCTGGCGGTCAGGACTTCGTCGGCCTGACAATTCGCGACTCAGCCATCGAAGGCGCGGGGTCTGACACAGCACAGTTTGCAGACATGAAACCAATGGCGGTCCTCATCGAGGGCGCGATTTGGGCACTTTGCCTGGACGGCGCACTGGCCGGTGACGCTGTGTCGTTTGATTCCGCTTCAGGCGGTCTCGGCGTTGCCGTCGGCGATCTTGTTCAAAACGCAACCTGGGAAACCACAACAGCGGCAGGCGAACTCGGCCTTGTCCGTTTGCGCTAGATTAGGACATAGACATATGACATTGCCAACTTTTGACGTACAAGCAGCACTTGGTTTCTTGACGAGCCAGACTGCTTCTATCGAAACGGATGTCTGGGCGAAGACTTACCCAGAAATTCAATATCCATCTCTCATCCCAGTGGACACGTCCGCTAACCCTTGGGCAACTTCTGTCTCTTACTACTCTATGGAGCAGGTGGGAGCGGCCAAGTTCATGAACGGTTCGGCGCAAGATGTGCCTTACGTTGATGTCTCAAGAGCTCAACATACCGCGCCTGTTCTCATGGCCGGTATTGGTTATGAATACACAATCGAAGAGCTTGGCCAGGCTCAGATGTTGGGTCGTGGTCTGACAACCGAACGTGCAGAAGCCGCGCGTCTTGCCTATGAGCAATTCGTTGAACGAACAGCTTTCTACGGCGATAGCGCTGTTGGTTTCGGCGGTTTGCTGAACAATGCTGACGTGATGGTTGCAGATGCTGCCGATGGCAGCGGCGGCACAGCGGATTGGCCAACAAAGACACCGATGGAAATCTTGTTCGACATGAACGATGCCATGGCTACAGTTCATCAAGATTCCAACACGGTTGAAATGGCGGATACGGTTCTGCTGCCGGTTGATAGCTACAACTATATCGCAACTCTGTTGCTGTCTCCTGAAAGCGGCAAGTCTGTCCTTGATGCTTTCATGGAAGCAAACGTTTACACGGCAAGAACCGGTCAAAAGCCAACTGTTCGCGCGGTGAACGGTCTGGACATGGCAGGCGCATCGGGCGAGCGACGCATGATCGTGTACAAACGCGATCCAGCCGTCGTGAAACTGCATGTGCCGATGCCTTTACGCTTTGAGGCTCCACAGCAAAACGGTTTTGCCTTCAAGGTGCCGGGTCTCTTTAGACTGGGTGGTCTTGAGGTTCGTCGCCCAGGCGCCATGCGCTACGTTGACGGTATCTAAGCCGAAAAACACTCCGAGCAAAATCGAGGTACTTCACTCCCTATGGGGCGGGTTGCCTCGATGCGCTTCCTTCATCTGAATGATTTTAGAAGAATGCCCGTCATGCCAGCACCAACAAGTACAGACTTCCAGGTTCGCTTTCCCGAATTTGCAGCGATTGCGGAGAGCCGTATTCAATTGTTTTTGAATGACGCCATCAGTGACCTTGATCCGCAGGCTTGGGATTGTTGGTACGAGCGCGGCGTGATGTTTCATGCGGCTCATGCAATGTCATTGGCCGATGCAGCAGCGGCGGCAACACCAGCGGGGGCAACTTCTGCCGCTGGTGCCGCCACTTCAGGCTACGGCATCAAGGAAAAGAAGGTCGGTGATGTGGAGGTGACTTTTGCCACCGGATCATCTTCGTCTTCAAACTCAGGCTCTTCGCGTGATAGCTTTGCCACTTCATTTGGCAAAACCTACTACGGCGAGCAGTTCCTCATTCTCCAGGCCAAAGCAGGTCTGGGGGCAGTGACGGTTTAAGCTTATGTCAGCACTCATCGACGTTTCCGCCATTGTGGTCGACCCATGTTTTGCCTGTCCTCTCACCGTTGAAAGACGGGAAGGGGCCTACGATGACGAGGGGCTTTGGCATGAGGTTTCACTCGACAGTTTCACGATCCAGGCTGCGGTCCAACCAACCACTTCCGAAGACATGGACCACACCGCCCACGGTGAGCGTATCGATGGGGGGATAAAGCTTTATACGACGAGCGATCTTCGCTCCTCCAATGCACAGGTTCCTGGCGAAGCAGACGTTATTCTCTACCAGGGTGAGCGTTGGAAAGTGACCAAGGTTTGGCGTTGGAACGCCCATGGTTACTACAAAGTCATGGCCGGTCGCCTCGCTTAACACAGTTTTCCTTTTTTCCTCATTTGCGGGCGATTATCATGATCTCAACCCACGACATTTACTTGGCTGTTCGCCATGTGCTGATCACCTGGTGTGACGAAGCGCTGGTGATCAAATCTCATCAGATTGCGGCCCCCGCACCCGAAGGTCCTTTTGTCTGTGTTCAAGTTAAAGAAATTGCCAATCGCGGTTGGGACACTGTGACTTATGAGAACAACCCGGCGGGCAGTGAATATTGCTTAACGGAAACCACAACCGGACATCGCGAGATTACTCTGTCTGTCGTGTTCTTGCGGGACAATGCTCTTGCGCGGTCCAGTCATTTTAAAGGCAAGATGCTTGCGTCGCCAGTGATTGAATACTTAAACACATTAAATCTGGGTTTTGTTTATTGTGAAGCCTCCTCCGACGAGGTTGTTATCATGCAAGAAGCTTGGGAAGAGCAATCGTCTTTAACCGTAATGTTCAACGCCCAAGTCACGTCTACTGAGCAAGTCCACAATATTGAGGCGGCTGTAATCCGGCAGAATGACCCAAGAAACCCCGTGGATCTGGAAGTTGAATGAGCGAGCGCGGCTCTCGATACAACCAAAAGCCCAAGCAAAACTCGTCAAAGAAAAAATCTCAGAAGAAAGATTCGAGAACTTTGACAGTTGGCGAAATTTCGCTTTTGTCTGAAGTTTTTGGATCTCAAAACACTGATCCGGCTCTAGGTCAAATCAGAGACTATAAGAAAGTTCGAATAATTCGCGGCAAAGCTCTGCCTGGCCAACCTAAAAATACAACGGTCACTCCGGATGGAAATATGTATATACCACCTGAGGCACCTCAATACCGGGACGATTTTTCCGCACCGAATGTAACTGGTTATTACCGAGCTCATTTGATCCATGAAATGGCACATGTTTGGCAGTATCAAAACCAAGGCGGCGTGAGTTATATTATTGGCAGCAAAATTGTTGGTTTAACCTGTCAACGGCGGAGTAAAAGTCTGCCATTGGGGCGGAGCAAAAGTAGGCCAGTTTGTTTGATTTTTGGGTATGTCTTCTGGCCTCTGCAGGGGCCAGAAGACATTGTCCGTCATTGAGACCTATGATGGGTGTTGTTT
>CAJQQZ010000161.1 GCA_905480575.1 uncultured Alphaproteobacteria bacterium
AGTAACAGTGGCCGACAATGCCTGACTTTATCTCTTATTACCGCCGCCGCTCCAGAGCCTCGAAAGCCCCCGCCGCGTCGGTGAGCGGTGTATAGTACCTTACAATCACCAATGTCTATAAAAAAAATCAAAGAAATTGAACTTTTTTACAGAAGGCCCAAATTCCTCAATTCAAGCCTCATCTCAGCAGGCATTTTTGCCGAGTCTTCTGGTGATTTTAGATCATCTGGGCAGTTATCCTGTTTGAGATAACGCCAACCTTGAAAATAGTTATGCTGAATTGGGATTAAATCAACCACTTTAGGCGATAAATTTATGCGCCAACAGGGTTTTCCGTCGGATAGAATCCAAGAATCGAACCCCAACAGCGCCTGTCGGGCAACCAGTTGCTTCTGAAGCACCCAATAGAGTGAGCCTCCCTCCAAAAGTTCCTCATAGTGTACCGGTCGTGTTCGGGTGTAGGAGTAAGACATATATGCCCCCTCCTCCGCTTGGAGAATAGCCGCACGTTGCGCATGGACGGTTTTCAACTCTTCTAAAGATGAAATCCCTGCCGCTACTTTTTTCAGATGAAGTTTTGCCATAAACTGTTCTACTGATTTATGCCTGTATAAAACAAGGGGATTGATCCTTGTTTTCTTTTGACCAATTAGTGTCGTTTTAAGCGCTGTGCGTCTCCGAGAAAAAGCTGATGGTTAGGGCTAGATTTTGAAAGCCCACACCATGCCAGTTTCTCTACACGATATTCAACAAGCCTCCGAATTGCTCAATGGCAATATTGTCCGCACACCCTTGGTGCCTGCATCAAGATTATCTGTGCTCTTGGGAGCTGAGGTTTACCTCAAACTTGAGAACATGCAATTCACCGGGTCGTTCAAAGACAGGGGCTCTTTCGTCAAGTTGAGCTCCCTCACTGAGAAAGAGCGAAAAGCTGGTGTGATCGCTATGTCTGCGGGCAACCACGCGCAAGGGGTGGCTTTCCATGCACAGCGCATGGGCGTGCCGGCTACTATTGTTATGCCAATCACGGCTCCCTTCACCAAGGTCGAGCGCACTAAAGCCTTTGGTGCTCGCGTTGAACAATATGGCGTTACCCTTGATGAATCGAAGGAAGTCGCGGATAGGCTTCAGGTCGAGGGCGGGTTAACTTTTGTACATCCCTTCGACGACGAGAAAGTCGTGGCGGGCCAGGGCACAATTGGCCTCGAAATCTTGGAAGATATGCCGGACGTTGAGGATGTTGTTGTGCCAATCGGCGGCGGCGGCATTATCTCTGGGATCGCCACGGCGATGAAGGCGCTCAAGCCCGACGTGAGAATGACCGGTGCGCAATGCTCATTCTTCCCCTCCATGTATCAAGCCATGTCGGGCCTCGACGGTCCGATGGGTGGGCAGACGCTCGCTGACGGTATCGCGGTCAAGAACCCTGGCGGCATCACGAAGGAAATCGTCTCTAGATTGGTCGATCATATCGAGATCGTTGAAGAGCATTTGATCGAACTGGCTATTCTGCGCCTAGCCGAAGAAGCCCGCGTTATCTCTGAAGGTGCTGGCGCCTCTGGCCTGGCCGCCATGTTGAAAGACCCCGCCCCCTTTAAAGGCCGCAAAGTTGTGGTCGTCATTTGTGGTGGCAACATCGACACTCAGCTCTATGCCAACGTCTTGCGCAGAGGCCTGATCGCTGACCAGCGCATTGTTCGCCTGCGAGTCTCTATTTTGGATATTCCGGGCGTATTATCAAAAATGGCAGCCATCATCGGCGAGAACCGAGGCAACATTATAGACGTAGCACACCAGCGTTACCTCAGTGACATTCCAGCCAAAAACGCCGAACTGGACATCACGATTGAGACGCCAAACTCTAATGCAATCAATGACATAAGGGCCGCTCTGAACAACGCAGGCTTCCCCAATCGTCGCTTAAGAGACCAAATGGCAAAAGATTTGATAGCGGGTGAGCAACACTAAAACCGGACGAACAACGGCCTAAACCTTGATCGGCGTGTAGTTAAAGGTTTCAAAAGCTGCTATTTTGTCTCGTCCACCATAGTGTTCAATCATCTTCGCCTGATCTTCAAAGGCCTGACGATTGGCTTCCTCAGGGTCCACGATGGCTCGCAGTTTCTCTTCACAGGCCTTCAGACGGTCCACATAAGCCGAATTCTCGGCTAAGTCATTGAGTTCATTGGGATCTTCATCCAGATTGAAGAGTTGCGGTCTGTGCTCTGCCCACCAGACCAGTTTCCATGGCCCATCGCGCAGCATAAAGGAACCGCAATCAGAGCCGCCATCATGATACTCACTGAAGCCAACACGGTCAGCGTGCTTGCCTTGCATGACCTCGAATAGAGATTTTCCTGGCCGCTCCAGGTCCTCTGCATCCATCGCTTCACCCACCCCGTCCAACAGCGTCGGATAGATATCGATCAGATTAACGGCACTATCCACCACCTGCCCCTTGGGGACATCGGGGCCAGACATAATCAAAGGCACAGCGGCGGAGTCTTCGTACATAAAGCACTTGGCCCAATAGCCATGATTGCCAAGCATATCACCGTGATCTGAAGTATAAATCGTCCGAGTGTTCTGAGCATGAGGCGAGGCCTTCAAAGCCCCTAGAACCTGCCCGACGTTGTGGTCCAAAAATGAGCACAAACCGAAGTAACAACGACGAGCTTCAATGGTTGTTTCCTCATCAAAATAGTCCTGGTAGTTCCAGTAGTCAGACATGAAATTCTGCCCCGGATGAGCGACCGGTTTGTCCGGCATAATCTCCGGCCCAGGTATATCCAGATCGGCATAGGGCGCGTAGAATTCTTCCGGGCAAAGCAAAGGGAAATGAGGCGCTACCAGCGATGCAAAAAGCACCCAGGGCTTGTCATCTGGCGACTTTTCTTCAATCCACTTGACCGCCGTTTCCGTGATCCTGATATCGTAGTCTGAGTAGCTGGAGGTGCCCATACCAACCTGCTCAGCATAGTCAGCCGCGTCGTCAAAAGGCAGCGGCTCCTTACGTGGTAAACCCTGCACCCACCCCACGCCATTGAGGATATGCAGTGGGATGATTTCCTCACTGAAACCATGGTCGTTATCCGCTGATTGGAAGTGCAGTTTACCGATAGAAGCCGTGTGGTAACCCGCCTGCCGCAATCGATGAGCCCAGCTTTTCACTGAGCCCGTATAAGGCTCAGCGCTCGACCAGTTCCCAGTCTGATGCACCCACCTACCAGTATGAATGGCAGCCCGCGTCGGCACACAAATCGGCGACGGCGTATAGGCATTCGTAAAGAGCACCCCCTCCTCCGCCATTCGGTCCAGATTTGGCGTTTTGACAATCTCATGACCATAAGCCCCCATGCACCGACGGGCATGTTCATCCGAAATAAAGAAGATCATATTGCTGGGTTTCATGGGTTTTGGCGCTCCCTCTGGTTTTTTCAGGAGATTATACTGGATTTGGGTGCTTGGCGATGATGTTTCACTGTTTCATCTCTGTTTCAAAGGCGAGGCCTTTTTAGCTTTTGAAACAGTGGCGACTGTTTCGGTTACAGGGCCCCTGAAACAGTCAGATGGTGAACCGACTATGGCCAATGCATCCTTTTTTGTCCGAAAGCTTAGAAAACTGAATAGATTTGTCGGATTGGGAATGATTCACGCATCCAAAACCCAGCTTTCGGCGGCCTTTTTGATCCATTCTAAACTGTCATTCCGAACGAACGAGAGGAATCTCTTAACCAAAATAACACCAATATTAGTGACTTGCCGAAGAGAGATTCCTCGTCGACATTACCTGGCTCTGTCGGAATGACATCCAGTTATCATTGTCTATCCAACAAGCCGACAGGCAAGTCCTTCCACTTTGGATTAGTTTTCTCAATCAAGCGAACTTTCTTCTCTCTGCGCCAACCTTTGATTTCCTTCTCCCGCAAGATCGCGAACTCGGGATCACCGAACGATTCATAGTAAACAAGCTTATCTAAATTGTACTTGGCGGCGAAGCCTTTCTTAGCTTTTGTCTTATGCTCCCAAAACCGTTCGAGTAGTCTGCCAGTTACACCAGTGTAGATGGAACCATGGGTTTGTTCGTGAGAACATAAACAGTGTAGATTTTGTCTTCCATTAACTGCCTCTTTAGCACGGTGCCTCATTTATACGGATTCCTCGTCGCTTCGCTCACTCGGAATGACAATAAATTCAAACTGTCATTCCGAACGAAGGTGAGGAATCTCTTAGCAATCCTAACGCAAATTAGGATCCAAACCAGACAGAGATCCCTCGTCGCCGTTTCATGGCTCTGTCGGAATGACACTGGACTATTGCCTGTCCAACAATCCCACAGAAAGATCCCTCCACTCAGGGTTATCTGCCTCAATCAACCGAACCTTCTTCTTTCGCCGCCAACCTTTGATTTCCTTTTCGCGCAAGATCGCCAATTCGGAATCACCATAAGGCTCATAGTGAACCAGCTTGTCCAAATTGTACTTAGCGGCGAACCCCTTTTTCGTTTTTGCCTTATGCTCCCAAAAGCGTTCCAAAAGTCTACCTGTCACGCCGGTGTAAATAGATCCATGAGGTTTGTTTGTAAGGATATAAACAACGTAGACTTTATCTTCCATTGTTAGCCTCTTCCGAAAACAGAGAAACAACTTCTAACAGATTCCTCGCCGCTTCGCTCACTCGGAATGACAACCTAATTCCGTAAGTAATTTGATAATAATTTGTGTCATTCCGAACGAACGTGAGGAATTTCTTGATCATTGAAACGGTGAGCTAAAGCTGACTCAATCCTAGAGATTGAAACGCTTAGTTATTAACAGCCACCCTCTAACTAAGCTTCAGCCCTAGAACTCGGCCACCCTTCAAGGTCGGTATAAACTTTTGTCATGAACGCGACATGACAGGCCACAGAGACCATAAAAACCAAAACCAATAGAAAAACTGAAGCAATCAACATCAACGCGCCTTGCAAAGACGAATCCGTAGAAATCGCACTGAAGATCACGAAGACAAAAACAAACATTGATGCTGATTGAATCGCCCAAAAAATCAATCCTGAAATAAGGGAATAAATCAGTGCCCCATAAAAGAGAGGCCATTTGACAGGCTGCGTCTTGCGCCAAGAATGACCAAGAGTGATGTGATCCTGCCCGATGGCAGCTGCCGGCGGTGCTAAGGAAAATCGCACAGCAATGGCCACGGTAACGGCCAAAATGCCAATCGATAGAACGCTTGTTATTACGCCGCCGACAACAAATAGGCCGGAAATGCTAGCACCGAAAAAGATGATCATCCCTATTAAAAATGTTCGCATCAAATAGGTGATTTCACTTCCTCCGAAATAAAAGCCTATACCGGTGCGATCAGCATTCTCGCCCAATAGTAAATGACGGTGATAGGAGCAAGCGACAGCGGTTGATGGAACCCCTAGCGCTAGGAAAGCCACTATCCACAAAAAAATCATCGGCAGAGACGACAAGAAGGGTAAAAAAATAAACCCCACAAGACCGCTCAAAACAGCGATGATGAGGCTGGGCAATAGAGCGATTTTTAGAAACTTTATCAGACTGAGCAAAACAGTGATGAAAGGTTGGAAGGCTAAATCAATGATAGACAAATCTGATGGTAGGTTTTCTTGGTGCATTGCCCAATCTCACACTATTTATATTGTTCTATTTTTGTTTGAATATCAAGCAAGTCCCTACACTGCAATTGATTTCTGTTTGTAAAAAAAGATGCCACACTCCGCCAATGTCATACGCCAGTCAGTTTTGACAACAAACTCGCCAGCTGATCCCTCAGCAAGAGCCAACCGATTTTGATCTCTTCTTTGATAATTACATTGGCAATTGAATTTTTAATGGCAACGGTCAGGTTCCAAAGTTTGTTAGCAGCTTTGACTAAAAGTGAACGCTTCTCTTCATCATTCAGACTCGCGTAGGGCCTATCGTCAGCAAACAAAGGCTCTCTTAGCTGATCATCCAGATTTGGGGCCTCAGCGATGGCTTGATCAACCTGGGCTAGCTCCATACCAGTCTCAGCTGAATCAACCAGCTCTTGAGAGAACGCCGCCGCTCGCTCGGCCTCCTCGCGCTTGAATTTGGTGATTGAGGGGTAGGCCTTTTGAATTTCTTCAGCTTCAGCGACGATGTTTTTGATGTAGGCAATCTCGTCATCATTCAGACAACAATCCATCGAAGCCATTTGGCGTTTCATGAATTCCTTCAAAAGCCGAGCGCAACGAGCCAAGGCGATAGAATTTAGATCTTTGGGTACATTCTTTGAATGGCTAAACAGCCTGCGAGCCGTTTTCACGATCCTTTCAGGTATAGTATTTTCGAAACTATGATTAGACCAAGAATCGAGCAAATCATCAAGAAGCTCAGACAGACTTTGCAAATGATCGGTAATTAGTTCATCTGGAACTGAGCGCTTATTTTCAAAACCTGCATTGATTGTCAACATACTAGGATTGCGATAAACAACCGGAAAGTACTCATCGACCCGCTGATCAGCTGCCAATTTCTGATCAAGGCTCTGCCAATCGTTGTCGGTAAAATTTCTAGTGTCGCCGGGGCCAAATTCTGGCTGTTGAAGAGGCGTGAGAAACTCCGCTCTCAATTCAACAATCCGTGCATTAACAACCGCTGGTCCCTTTTTCCAGAAATCGGGGTCAAAGTTAGCTATCGCTTCTTCTAACCCTTGGTTGAAAGGTCGACCTTGCACGCGGTCTTCGTACCATTCAATCCAGACTTGCCAGTCTTGCGCTTGGCCATGAAGGGTCTTTTTGAGCCGGGTCCAATGGTTCATCCGCACTTCAATCCCTTTTTCGCCCGACCAAAGTGGACGATAGGCTAGGTCAACAGCTTTTTCTCGTACCATCAGAAATTTGCAGTCATTAGATAGAGCTTCCCATGACCCAGTGTCAGTATTGGCCTCCACGTAAGCGGCGTAAGTGTTGGCGTCGACGTCGGTGGCAAGAGTGGCAGCGTAGGTTGCAGTATTGGCCGCAGCGCATGCCGTAGCGTACCCGATATTTTCTGTGAAAACGTTACCTAAAAAAGCAGCTTTAAAGGCATCGTTGGCTGCTGCTACTATATACTCTTTTTTTATAGAGGGAACAGAGGGCTTGAGCCAGACTAAATGACAGGCTCTGAACACAGCGAGGCCCAGGTTTCTTTCATTTCTTTGCCAAAATTTTTCTGTTTCTCTTTCCGCGACAATAGAGGGCAAAACGCGTAGAGCGGAACGCACCGCCAGAACTTCCGCCCAAGCTCGCGGCTTGATCTTCAACCAATCTGCAAATTCTTTTCTGCTGGTAATCTCAACCACGACATTCTCCCTCTGGTGGCAAAATGACGCGACTAAATGGGAAAAGCAAGTTTAGCAGTCGTTTATCGCACACTCCACTTGTCATCCCCGCCTTGAGCCTACTGGATTCACACATTTCTGATTGCATATCCATATCTGATGGCGTTGAATCGTTTTAGACCATCGTACATAACAATCGGCCCAGGTTTCCCATAGTAGGGATCCCATCCCCCTAGTCTTGCGATGATCCAAGCAGCTCGAGCGAGTGTGCCCTTGGGATGTGGGTTTTGCTGTTTCACAGTAGCCCCTTCCATCTGTTTATTCACTTGCTCGAGCACAGGGATATCACTT
>CAJQQZ010000162.1 GCA_905480575.1 uncultured Alphaproteobacteria bacterium
CCAAACAACACCCATCATAGGTCTCAATGACGGACAATGTCTTCTGGCCCCTGCAGAGGCCAGAAGACATACCCAAAAATCAAACAAACTGGCCTACTTTTGCTCCGCCCCAATGGCAGACTTTTACTCCGCCGTTGACAGCCAAGTCGTTGCGTCCATGGATGAATAGAGGGATTACTGTGGCACCCGTGCGTCTAGCGATTGCAGCAATATGTGGACTCCAATCTGAATCCTTGACCCTATTATGGCTCGGTTGATAACGCGATACGGCACCGGCGGGAAACACAACTAATGCACCGCCACTTGAAACTTGCTTGTAGACCTTACGCCAACTTCCAACGTTCAGAGACTGTCTGGAACGCTTCTTCATTGGATCCACTAGGATCAATGTTTCTTCGTATTCTGGAATGTTGCCCAGGGCATACATTGCCATGATTTTTGTATCTGGCCTTTGGGAGGCAATTAGGTGATCAAGTGCGAAGCCGTCGACCAGACCATGTGGATGATTTGCGACGAAGATCTGCGGGCCAGACAGAGGTATGGAACTCAACGGTTCACCTGAATGAATTAGTTTGATGTTCATTCTATCAAGAGCCACCTTGGAAAGCCTCTGGTTCTCTTGCTCTGGTAGCTGGGAATAAGTATCGTTGAACTGAGTAAAGCCCAGGAAGCGATTGAAATGGGTTTGCAAGAAGTTTGTAAACCATGTTGGCAGACGCTTGGATTTTATTTTCAGGCCAACCAGTGTCGAAACCTGCTTCGATGTTGTGTCCTGATCCAACCGACGATCTCCAATCATACTACCGCTAATCGCTTAAGGCTCTTTACCCAACCAGTCAAGTAAGGTTCATTCGCTCATTAATTTGGATATAGATTACGTTGATTTTCACGGATCTCGTTTTTGGTGTACGCTTAGAATTTGACCGAGTTATTGACATGTCAACCTGCTGATAGCTTTCAGAAGTTGGGCGAATAGTGGGATTACTTATCCCGCGTGGGTTTCCATAAAGAAATAGCACTTTCGTTTGGAAACAGAATTATATAGTTTCGCGTCCAAACAACACATCTCAAAAGGATTACGCTGTGAAAGTATCATTTCTCGGTCTTGGTGTCATGGGCTACCCTATGGCAGGTCATTTGGTCAAAGCTGGCCACGAAGTCACTGTTTACAATCGCACGACTGCTAAGGCAGAAGCCTGGGCAAAGGAGCATGGTGGCTCGTTCGGCGCTACACCAAAGGAAACAGTCGCGGGATCGGAAATCGTCTTTTGCTGTGTAGGCAATGACGACGACCTGAGGTCTGTTGTTCTGGGCGAAACTGGAGCATTAGCTGGAATGGTTTCAGGTGGGTTGTTTGTTGATCACACAACCGCATCAGCAGAAGTTGCGCGTGAACTTTTTGAAGTAGCCAAAGGGAAGGGTGTTGATTTCATTGACGCTCCTGTTTCTGGCGGCCAGGCAGGCGCTGAAAACGGTGTGTTAACTGTTATGTGTGGCGGTGCTCAGGCGCCCTATGACCGTGCCGAACCTGTCATCGACGCATTTGCTCGTTCTTGCAAGCTGATGGGTGGTTCTGGTGCCGGCCAACAAACAAAAATGGTGAATCAGATTGCTATTGCTGGTTTGTTGCAAGGGTTATCAGAAGCGATGAACTTCGGCCAGAAAGCTGGTTTGGATATGGATTTGGTTCTGGAAGTCATCTCCAAAGGTGCCGCTGGTTCCTGGCAGATGGAAAATCGTGGCTCCACCATGTGCCAAGACAAATTTGACTTCGGGTTTGCCGTTGATTGGATGCGCAAGGACCTGTCTATCTGCCTGGCGGAGGGCAACAAAAACAATGCGCGTTTGCCTATGACAGCCATGGTCGATCAGTTTTATGGTCAAGTGCAAGACCTCGGTGGCGGACGCTGGGACACTTCCAGCTTGATGAAGCTTCTCACACGATAGAACAAATAGGATAGTTTGGAATGGGGCCGCTATAGCGAACAGCTTGACGGCCTTTTTCTGGTGTCAAAAAGGATGATTTATCTATCGCTGTCTCTTTAGAGTTAGAGGTGTTGCCAGGAAAGTACACCGTTTCGAAGTTAGCTCCCTGTAGCCCAATCCCTGGTTGGGTGGCTGGCGATGGAATTGTGAACATTACGTACGCGGCAGACGAGATTTCTGTTGTTTGCTTGTCGCAGAGAGTACCTGAAGAGATTGAAGGGTCAGCTGGATGGACAGCCATAAAATTAGCCACAAAATTTGACTTCGATGAACCTGGAGTCATTCTTTCGGTGGTGAAACCCGTCTCAGAATCTGGATTAGGCGTTTTCGTGTTTTCAACGTTCTATAGAGACTATCTTTTGGTTCAATCTGTGGAGTTGAGCAAAGTAAAAAAATTACTCCTTAGTACCGGGCATTCTTTCGTTTGAGCTATTTCTTTAATCTAGTTAGAACGAACCGTTCTGACGAATAAACAGCAATCCCTACTAAGAGGCCCCAAAAGGCGGCCGAAATACCAAGGACGTTCAGTCCTGACAAGGTTACGAGCAATGTGACCGTAGCTGCTAATCTTGTGTTTTCTTGGCTGAGAGCATTTCCAGCGGCTCCTACTAGAGGTGCCAACAAGGCTAAACCTGCGAGAGTGGCAATCAGTTCCTTCGGCACGGCGGTGAACAGTGACACTAAGGACGCGCCGAACAACGCAAAGAAAAGATAAAATATGCCAACGACGACACCCGCGACCCAACGTTTGTTGGGATCAGGATGGGTGTCTTTTCCTGTGCAGATCGAGGCTGTGATAGCTGCCAGATTAGATGTATGCGCGCCGAAAAAAGCGGTCATGGCTGACAAGAGTGATGTGCAGGTCAATATTGATCGGGTTGGTGGTTGGTATCCATCCGATTTCATGACGGCGAAACCAGCGATGTTCTGCGAAGTCATTGTGACCAGATATAATGGTAGTCCAAGACCGATCGTCGCAGAGAATTCAAACTCTGGCGTAATCCAGGTTAAACTGGAAACGCCCAGCTGTACGTTTTGCAATTCCGCGGAACCAGAAATAATCGACATTACAAACCCGAGAACCAGAGAACCAATGACAGCAAGGGATGGGCTATAGAGCCGGATGAGGAAAAAGAAAAAGATCATCGAAGCAACCAATGTCGGGTTACTGACGAGAGCCGGGAATATGCCGAGAATGAGCTGCATAAGAACGCCGGCCAACATAGCCGATGCTATCGGTCCGGGAATAGCGGCGATTAAACGTTCAATGGGTTTAATCAATCCTGTGACGAATATCAAAACGGCGGCAAAGATGAATGCGCCGACGGCGACGTTGAGTGAAATTGTTAGTCCTGCTGACGCGATTAGAACCGCTCCGGGCGTCGACCAAGCGGTTAGTAAAGGCATGCGGTGCCGCGCTGACAAATAAATCGACGAAAGCGCCACAGCGAGGCACAGTGCCGTTACCCAGGAAGATGTTTCATCCATCGTGGCGTTCAAGGCATCAGCAGCAGCAAGAATGACAGCCAAGCTGCTTCCGAACCCAACGATGGAGGCGACAAAGGCCGAAACGAAAACGGATGCTTTCATTTATTAAGAACCCGCTGTTTCTGTTTTGGCTTTCACCCAGGCCGCCTGTAACTCTTCTGGAGTCGCTTTTTCGACCTCGGTAATGGTTTGTTCTAAGTGCCTGAAGCGTTTCTCAAACTTTCGATTTCCAGTGCGCAGTGCCACTTCAGGATCAACGCCAAGCTTTCGCGCTAGATTTACAACGGTGAACAAAAGGTCCCCAACTTCATCCTCAGTACGATCTAAGAAATCACTTGAGCTTTTTGCTATTTCCTCTTTTATTTCAAGGAGTTCTTCGTCGATCTTATCAAACACACCATTAGTATCCGGCCAGTCAAAACCGGCACGAGCCGCTCGTTTGCTTAGCTTTTCGGCACGCATCAACGCCGGTAAGTTCACAGCGACTCCATCGAGTCGTGAAACGGAGTCGTTTCCGTGGGCTTTAGCCTTTTTTAGCCTTTCGGTTGCCTTTTGTTTCTCCCATGCAGCAGTCTGTGTGTCTGCATCACGTTCATTTGCGTTACCAAATACGTGTGGGTGCCGATCCACCATTTTCTGTGAGATAGCTTCAACAACATCTTGAAAAGAAAAGAGATTTCTCTCTTGGGCAATCTGGCTGTGATAGGCGACTTGCAGCAAAAGATCACCAAGTTCTTCTTTCAGAGAGGCATAGTCTTTGTTTTGAATTGCTTCCTCGACCTCGTAGGCTTCTTCAATAGTGTAAGGAGCAATCGTTTCGAAGGTTTGTTCAAGATCCCAGGGACATCCGCCATCTGGATTACGAAGGGCGGCCATTACTTGTAAAAGAAGATCCATTGAAGAAAACTCTATAAAGACTTGATATACAAAGGCTTTATAGCTGCTAATGGATGAGGCGTAATGCAAAATCGGGTTTTAAGAGGGTTAGAATAAGAAAAGTCCAATTCTTTCAGACTTAGGGATGAGAGAAGTAACATCTCGTTCTCTGCTCAAATTTGGCGCATAATATATATTATGGAAAATGCAATGAAGTGTAGTTCTAATACAGTCTCAAGGACTCTTTTTCAGCCAAAATAATAGCCCTTTGATGCGCTATAGGATCAAGCTGGACAGTAATCTCTATTGTATCCGTATCCGTGTTGTCGTTCCGCTCAAGAACGGTTCCATGGTCATAAAACCACGAAAGACTACGTCCGTCAGAATATGGTAAATCGACAGACAGAACCTGATCTCTACTGGAGAGGATTTTTTCAACCTGTTCAATGAGGTCGTCAATTCCTTCGCCTGCAACCGCAGAAACTAGCGAGGTGTTATCCTGACGATCACTACGATCCTTCAGTTCTTCTCTTTCATCACCAGAAAGAAGGTCCGACTTATTCCAGACTGAAACAATAGGTGGAACTTTTTCACTCTCAGCCAAAGTTGAGTCTTCCTCAAGTTCCCACAGGTCTGAAATAACTGCTTCAACGTCTGCCAATTCTTCTTGGTGAAACTCAGAAGAAATGTCGCTGACATGAACCAAGACATCGGCCTGAAGAACTTCTTCTAAAGTCGCTCTGAACGCATCGACCAATTCGTGGGGCAGGTCAGAAACAAACCCAACGGTATCTGAGAGAATGACTTTCTTTCCACCAGGAAGCTGCAGGAGCTTCATTGATGGATCCAGAGTGGCGAAGAGCATATCTTTAACAAAGACCCCTGCTCCAGTTAACCGATTGAAAAGACTCGACTTTCCGGCGTTTGTATAACCGACGAGTGAAACGATAGGATAAGGCACACGTTTGCGAGCACTTCTTTGCAATTCTCGTGTCGTTCGGACCTTGCCGAGGTCGCGCTTTAGGCGATCAATCCGTTCGTTAATGAGGCGTCGGTCTATTTCCAGCTGACTTTCGCCGGGGCCACCGATAAACCCTAAGCCACCTCTTTGTCTTTCAAGGTGTGTCCAGGAACGTACGAGACGCGATCGTTGATATGTCAAGGCGGCCAGCTCTACCTGCAGCGTACCCTCTTTGGTCGCTGCTCTAGCGCCAAATATCTCAAGTATGAGTCCCGTGCGGTCAATAACCTTGGTATCAAGCGCTCTCTCAAGATTGCGTTGCTGTATGGGCGTTAGACTAGCGTTGATAATGACTAGTTCTACAGAATTGATTTCAACAAAGTCATGAAGTTCTTCGATCAAACCAGCACCAATAAGAGTAGCCGGTTTGGGTTTTGAAACAGTAACAGCTTGGGCAAGAACAATTTCTAAGTCGATTGCTTCGCCCAAGCTAACTGCTTCTGCAAGTTGAGCTTCAGAACTTCTTGTAAGCTTTTTGGTCTGGTTTTCATTACGTTGATTGGCCAGACGTTTGATTTCCGGATGCAGTACGACTGCAACACGACGATGAGAACCGATAGCTTTTTACTTTGTTTTCAGTTGTGCCTGTGTGGCCGATTTATGATCTTCGACAACAACAGAACTTAAGCGGTTTCGCCGCTTTCTTCAAAGAGATTAATCGGTCCAGACGGCATGATAGTAGAAATAGCATGCTTATAAACGAGCTGCGCATGGGCATCGCGTCTAAGCAGAAGCGAAAAGTTATCAAACCAGGAAACGATTCCCTGCAATTTAACGCCATTCACCAAAAATACAGTGACGGGCATTTTGTTTTTGCGGATGTGATTAAGAAATACATCCTGCACATTCTGTGACTTATCTGCTGCCATTGCAGTCCCTCAGGCAGTTATTATTATCCTATTGGTCTCCGCCCGCCTCGCTCCAACCTCGGCAGGTAGATAACGAGTCTATTATTGTACTTTCCGAAGTACTTATCAAGCGATCCTTTTGATTGAGGGACAATTTGATAAACTTTTATGGTTTTTACTAGTGTTCTTAAGAAATTTAGAACTCTAAAAGAACTCCAAGCTGACGGTGAACAGTTTTTCAACCTTTTTCACCGTATCAGCTGTCGCAAAGAGAACCACTCTATCGTGTGGTTCAATAACTGTATCTCCTCGAGGCGAAATAAGTGAGTCGCCCCTCACAATCATGCCCAATCGAATTCCTTTGGAGATCTTAGCGGCGCTTAATGTTTTACCTACTATACCGGAGGTTTCCATCGCTTCAACTTCGATGACCTCGCCAACTCCTTCAGCAAGGGTGTGAACAGATCGAACCAACCCCTGCCTCACAAATTGAAGGATATGAGAAACTGTAATTGCTCTAGGGTTAACAATGGCTTCGATCCCTAGTTGACTGATCAGATTTCCGTATCCGCGTTTGTTGACCAATGTGACAGCCCGTTGACAGCCATGTCTTTTCGCGAGCAGTGAAACAAGAATATTAACTTCGTCATCGTTAGAAACCGCAACGATCGTCTCTGTTTGACTAACCGAGGCTTCGGTGAGGATGTCTGGGTCTAAGGCGTCACCATGAAGGACTACTGTTTTGGATAGGTTTTGCGCCGCGCGTTTGGCTTGGTTTTTATCGAGCTCAATGAGCTTGACCCGAACGTCTGGGCGTTCTTCTTCCAAAAGTTGCCCAAGGTGACTTCCGATGTTTCCGCCACCTACAATCAAGACACGTCGACCTTCGGTCTCTTCATGACCGAATACAGCAAGACCTCGTTTCAAGTGTTCTGTCGCCAGTGCGAGGTAGACTTCATCGCCCACAAGAAGGATTTCATCACCTTTAGGCACGATTTTCTCGCCGTTGCGTTCAATAAAGAGAACCGTAATGGCAAGGTCTGGAAACAAAGGGTCTAGTTTGTTGAGAGGTGTGTCTAAAATCGGAGTATCTTCAACACAGCGCACCCCCACGATACTCACAGCACCACCGCCCATTGGGATGATATCAAAAGCACCAGGTACTTCCAATCGGCGACGGATAGCCCTTGCCACTTCCTGTTCAGGCGAAATAATGAGATCAATAGGCATGTGATCTCTTGTGAACATATTGGACCATTTCGGGTCCGAATAAGCAGACTGTCTGATGCGCGCGATTTTAGTTGTAATATTAAAAAGTGAATGCGCAACTTGGCAGGCCACCATGTTGACTTCATCACTCTGCGTCACAGCAATGATCATGTCAGCATCGGCAGCACCAGCTTGAGCGAGCACAGTTGGATAGGACGCATGACCAACAACACCGCGCACATCAAGTGAATCCAGCGCTTTTGCAATTAGTTCTTCAGAAAGATCAACCAACGTTACGTCAGTCGATTCATTGCTGAGATAGCGGGCTATCGAATAGCCTACCTGCCCCGCTCCACAAATTAGGACCTGCAAAGTTCAGTACTTTCTAACATGTTTGCCCCGCTAGCTTTCGTTAGCCTAGAGTTGGCTTATGTTGAGGGCTCTTAGTTTTCTGTGCAACGCAGAGCGTTCCATTCCAATAAAGGAAGCAGTTTTAGTAATGTTTCCACTGAATCTCAAAACTTGGGATTCCAGATAATGGCGCTCAAATTGTTCCCGTGCGTCTCTCAGCGGCAGAGCCATGAGCTCTTCGGTTTTTGATGCCATCAATGCTGCTGGAGCTTCAGAGGCGATTTCAGGAGGAAGCATATCTGGTCGTATGGTTTCGCCAGGATCACCTGGTGCCATGATAATGAGCCATTCAACCGCATTGCGTAATTGTCTGACGTTACCCGGCCAATGGTACGATTGTAACACGGCCATTGCGTCATCGCCAATTGGCCGTGCTGGCCTGCCAGAAGAACTGGCGAACCTATCAACAAAAGTATTGACCAGTTCTGCTATGTCTTCACGGCGCTCTTTCAAGCTTGGGACCTTTATGGGCACCACACTCAATCGATAATAAAGATCTTGTCTGAAGTTGTTGGCCGTGATTTCTTCTTCAAGGTTCTTGTTGGTCGAAGCCAACACTCGAACATCCACTTGAATGGATTGCGAGCCATTGATGCGATAGAAACTCTGGTCTTGTAGAATGCGGACAATCTTACCTTGGGTCTCGATCGGCATGTCGGCAATCTCATCGAGCAACAAAGTGCCTCCGTCGGCCTGTTCTAAGTAGCCCCGTTTAGGGTCCAGGCCATTATCGAATTCCTCACCAAACAGTTCGGTTTCAAATCGTTCTGGGTGAATGGTTGCGCAATTGATGAGTACGAATGGCGATTCATTCCGTCTGGATCTGGCATGAATAAGACGAGCCGCAATCTCTTTTCCTGACCCTGCAGGACCTGTGATCAGTACACGACTACCCGTTGGGGCAACTTTTTCTATGGATTGGCGTAATTGATTAATTGATGGGGAGTTACCATTCAATTCTGGTTCGGCACCCATTTGGAGTTTTAGCTCTTGGTTTTCTTTCTTGAGAGCGGATGATTCCAATGCTCGGTGGACAAGGAGGAACAATCGGTCAGTTTTAAAAGGCTTCTCAATGAAATCGTAAGCACCGACCTGGATGGCCTTCACAGCGGTTTCAATCGTACCGTGACCACTCATCATTAAAACAGGAGTGAGCAATGACTTGCTTTTGAAGTACTCGAGAAGCGCTAATCCGTCTTTCTTACTGCCTTCCAACCAAATGTCGAGCAGCACGAGGTCCGGTTCAATTGACTTGAAGAGTTCCATAGCCTGACTGTCACTGGATGCCGTTGTAACTTGGAAGCCTTCGTCTTCCAGTACTCCAGCAAGTAAGAGACAGATGTCAGACTCGTCGTCGACGACAAGAATCTTAGAACTCATTCAAAACCAACTTTCGTTGTTTAAAAGGGTAAGTCGTAGTTTCCGAGAAAGTGTAGACTTCTTTAACTAGATTTATTCTTTACCAGAAAACGACAAAATTATTCTAGCCCCATGATAACCGGAATTCGCAGCAGCGTCAGCAATTATGAGGTCGCCACTGTGATCTTCCATGATCTTTTTCACAATCGCAAGTCCAAGACCCGTGCCTTTTGTTCTTGTTGTGACGTACGGCTCTGTTAATTTTTCTTTTAGATGACCTGGGATACCAAATCCGTTGTCTTCAACCATTATGTAGACTTCAGAATTCAATGGCGCATTGGTCCATTCCGAATCAAAATCGCCCTGCCCTAACGTAATACGAATTTTGCCACTATGCCCGGGTTCCGATTCTCTTCGTGTTTCAATAGCATCGGCGGCGTTTTGAGCTAGATTAATCAAAGCTTGGCTAATCAATCTGCCATCACATTGTTGGATGTAGCGTTCATCAGGGATCCTGGACTCGTACTGGATTTCATCAAATGCATTGGATTGCATGAATATTACCTGACGGCAGATTTCGGTGACATTAGTGGCTTCAATTTTAGGGGCCGGACTGCGTGCAAAGTTGGAGAACTCGTCGACCATTCTACCGATATCACCGACTTGGCGGATGATAGTATCAGTACAGGTCTCAAAGGTTTCTAAATCCTCGGTAATTTGCTTGGAGTAACGCCTTTTAATCCGCTCCGCCGATAGCTGGATTGGTGTAAGTGGATTTTTGATTTCGTGTGCGATCCTTCTGGCGACATCGGACCACGCTGCGTTTCGTTGAGCAGACAGTAACTCCGTAATGTCGTCGAAAGTCACAACATAACCAATTACTTCTTTGTCCTTCAATTCTGCGATAGTGGTTACGTTGAAGGTTTTAGGAACTCGTCCCCTCACCGGAAGTCGGACTTCCTCAGATGAAATAGCCCCGCCTTTTTCCTGCAGCTGAGCTACTCCGTCAGCAAAATCGGGGAGCACAGCACTCAGGAACTTACCGACCTCCTGATCAAGGTTCATTCCGATTAGTTCAGAAGCGGATCTATTTGGCAGGTTAATACGGCCTTCGGAGTCCAAACCGATAACACCCGCACTGACACCGGATAGAACGGCCTGTGTGAAACGCCATCTTGTCTCGGTTTGACGATTGGCCTCTAGCAGTGCCTGCTGTTGCTCGCCAAGCTGTGTCGTCATACGATTGAAAGCAGATGACAATTTGCTTACGCCGTCATCACGATCGTTTTGTTCTGAGACACGAGCATGTAGGTCGCCCTGGCCTACACGTTCTGCTGCTTCGATCAAGTAACCGATGGGTCTTGTAAGGTTCGTAGCAAAAATAATCCCGATGCCAACGGAGCCTACAAGCAATAGCAGCCCGACAATTCCAAAAATGGAAAAGAAGGTAAATTGATACTGATAGAGCTGTCCTTCGAGCGTTCTATAATTCGATGACGCATCCCGGGTTTTTTCGACTCTCGCGATGACATCGAGGTCAATCCGTTTACTCACATACAGATAGGCATTGGCGACACTTTGAAGCCTGACAAAGGCCGCGATCCGACCGTCGTCATTTTCAGGGGACCAAACGGCGACATTTCCGGCGGTTGCATTGTCAAAGGCCACCTCTGGTATAACAGGCACATAGTTTTCAATGAGGCTTTGAAGCACGGCTCCGCCTGCGACATGGCGTTTGTCGTCTGTGATGACGACCACCTCGGAAAGACCTCGATCAAATCTTTGATCGTTGAGAAAGAAGTTAAATTCCGCCCGATTTACCACGAAATAGGGTTGGTTTTTGTTGATCGCATTCGCGATATACAGCGCATCGGTCTCGATTGAACGCTCGTGCTCTTCCAAATATTTGTCGGCAATAGCAAGTGATTCTTCAATCGCGGTTGAAACTGGTTCATCAAACCAGGTTTTTAGACTTAAGTTAAAGATGAAAACGGAGAAAACCGAGACCAAAATCGTTGGTGTCACGCCAACAATAGTAAAAAGCATGATACTTCGGATTAGCAGCGTTGACCCTGCTTTACTTCGTTGTCGGTGAATCCAGATGATTGCCACACGCCTAGCGAGCAGGAGGCCAAAGCAAAAAAGAACAGCAAAGTCCAACCACAAAATGAGAACGAGTCCATCGTTTACAGTGAGTGGATCATCAATCGTGAGATATTCGTAGGTTCTGTAACCTGCGAAGACGCCGATAATTGTGAGGGCAGCCAGAATGACGAATTCTACGCGGAGCCGACGTGCCCACCCCCTCCAGTTTCTCAACAAACTGCCAGTACCATTGACGCTGTTAGGCGAAGTGCTGTTGGCCTGAGGGTTTGTCATCTAAAGAAGGGTCCTGGATGTGATTGTTTTCACTAAGCGTAAAGAAGTTCTAACGAGAACGGTCATAATCAATTTCTACGAAGAACTTCAATTTCTAACTCCTTTATTTTTTTTCTCAAGGTGTTTCGATTGAGACCGAGTAGTTCTGCTGTTTTTATTTGATTCCCTTTTGTTGCAGCCAGACACAACTCAATGAGAGGTCTTTCCAATTCGTGCAACACACGAGAATATAGTCCTGGGGCAGGCATCTGATCTTCGTGCGCATCAAAATAGTTTTGTAGATGAAGTCGGATTGAGGACGACAAAGTTTCATGGCCTTGCAGTGTTGTGTCTGTTGCGCTTTTTGAGCTTTGAATTTCTTTTGCTACTGAATCGACACCAACGACCTCTTCAATGTTCAGAACCGAAAGCCGCAGTACTGTGTTCTCCAATTCCCGGACATTTCCAGGCCAATGGTAAGATTTTAAAAGAGTAAGAGCTTCGGCAGTAAATGACTTTTGCTTAGTGAGTTCGTCTTCGGAACTGAGGAGAAAGTGCTGCACAAGATCAGGAATGTCTTCTGGCCTTTCTCTTAAAGGAGGAACAGTTATCGGAACGACATTCAAGCGATAGTACAAATCTTCCCTAAACCGACCTTGTGAAACTAGATTCTTTAAATCGTGATGGGTGGCGGAGACAATACGGACGTCACTCTTTTGAGACTTTTGGCTGCCTACCGCCATGTATTCCCCGCCCTGAAGTACACGCAATAGCCTGGTCTGTGCCTCGATTGGCATATCGCCTATTTCATCGAGGAACAAAGTCCCACCTCTTGCTTGTTCAAATCGCCCTGGGCTTGCCTTTATCGCGCCTGTGAAAGCGCCCTTTTCGTGCCCAAACAACTCTGACTCAATCAAGTCTTTGGGAATTGCGGCCATGTTAACGGCGACAAAGGCATTGTTCTTTCGGCGGCTATAGCTATGCAGTGCTCGAGCCACCAGCTCTTTTCCGGTTCCTGATTCACCTGTTATGAGGACAGTTAGATCGGTACTCGTTAATCTTGCGATTAGTCGATAGATTTCCTGCATACTTGACGAGCGGCCAATCAAAGGCGATTTTTCACTGGGTGCCGGTTGGCTACTGCGAATCTTCAATTGATCTAAAGAGTGAACTTTATTCAAAAATGATTTTTCGACAGTTTTCAACAAATCTTGCAGGTCAAAAGGTTTAGGGAGGTACTCAAAAGCGCCGCCTTCATTTGCTTTAACAGCAGTCAATAGCGTGTTTTGCGCACTCATGACGATAACATCGAGATCATTTCTTAAAGACTTGATCTGAGGAAGAATTTCTAAGCCATTTCCATCAGGAAGAGCCACATCGGTAATGATAAGATCCCCTTTGCCTTGCTTGACCCAATGCCAAAGTTCGGTGATGCTCTCTGTAGTCTGAACCGCGTACCCTGACCTCTTAAGTGCTTGAGAAAGCACGGTTCTAATCGCTTGGTCGTCTTCTGCCACTAAAATAGTCTTATCTGACATTTAGTGTTTCTCACTGGCTTGAGGTAGCAAGAGCCGGAATTCTGTCCCTTCCGAACTTGAAGAGAATTCGATCAGTCCACCTAGGTCATCAATAATTTTTGCGACTATCGACAGACCCAACCCCTTCCCATCAGGTTTTGAGGTTGCAAATGGCTCAAACAAATTAGAGATCAATTTTTCTGAAATACCGCTTCCATTGTCTTTGATGCCAATCACAAGAGGAAGCTCAACACGTTTAGTTCCGCCTGGTAACGATCGTTTGATGCTATGCTGAAACGAGGTTGAAAGATAAACGTGACCCATGTCAGCTGGTGCAGCCTCGCAAGCATTTTTCATCAAATTGAGTAGCGCTTGTACGAGCATGTTACGATCACCAAAAGTATCAGGAAGAGACGGGTCATAGTTTTCCGAGAAAACTATAGATTTGCCAAAGCCTACTTGTGCGAGCTTCTTCACATGTTCCAAGACCTCATGGAGATTAACATTCTCCCGGTGAAGTAAATGGGTGTCTGAGAGAAAATCAAACTCATCAACAAGCTGTACGATCCGATCTGATTCATTCTGGATCAAAGACAAAAGTTCCTGTTCGTCCTCTGAAGCATCGGCCTCCATCAGTTGAGCAGCTCCTTTGATTCCGGACAAAGGGTTCTTGATCTCATGGGCCAAACTAGCCCCCAAATGTGTTATAGATTTGGCAGCAAAACGATTGCTGATTTTATCGTCAATTTCTCTGCCAATTTTCCGTTCGAATAGGTTTACTACGCACTGATTGTTTTCATTTCCATAGAGGGAAACGTAAGCAGAAACGTTTTTACGAGATGAAAATTTTCTGGATTCTACAATCAAATCATGTTCCGAAAGAGACGTGCCGTGACTGAGAGCGTTTTGAACAAGCGAGACCAAAGCCGAATCTTCGGTCAAGATTTCAACAAGATTGGAAGCTGTCAGTTGCCGCAGGCTTCGTTCGAAGAAAATCTCACATGATGGATTACAAAAGACAAAGTCGAACCTATCGTTTACCAAAAACACAGGTGTTTCCATTGACTGCAAGACGTTGCTTTCAATGGAAAAGTCGGTGGTTTTTGATTGAACTTCGTTCACGCTGCTGCTCTGCGTTCCTGATTTAGCGAAAAACCCTCGAAGTGATGTTCTAGTAGGCTGATAACTCGGTTGGGGTCGTTCTCTTGGGCTACCTTTGCACGAAATTCAGCGATGTTGGGTTCACCGGTGAGGTAACCACAAAGATGCTTGCGAGCGATTTTGACCCCGTGGACACCATAGTGTTCTAGCATGTGCTTGTAGTGATCGAGTACAAGCTGCCCCAAATGAGACCGCTCCAGTGCCGGCGAAATTTGCCGCCCGCTCAGATGATCGCAAACTTGCCGTAAAAACCAGGGGTGACCTACCGCTGCTCGCCCGATCATGACACCATCAGCACCTGATTGCTCTAACGCCAAATCAACGTCGCTTAGTGTGTTGATATCTCCATTGGCAATAACGGGAATGGAGACAGCCTCTTTAACTGATCTGATTTTCTTCCAATCGGCAGTTCCTTTGTAGAATTGGCACCTTGTTCGGCCGTGGACTGTAACCATCTGTAAACCTGATTCTTCAGCGATTCGAGCCAGTTTTGGAGCATTGAGGCTGTCGTCATCCCACCCTAACCGCATCTTGACAGTAACTGGAATGGATACAGCTTTAGCAGCTTTCTCAAAAATTTCAGCAGAACGACATTCATCTCTCATGAGAGCCGATCCGGATGCCTTGCCGGTCACTTTTTTTGCAGGACAACCGAAATTCAAATCAAGAAGTTGGGCGCCTCTATCTTCAAGAACTTTCGCAGCTTCCGCAATAACATCTGCTTCATAACCAGCTAACTGAATAGCCATTGGTTGTTCGCTTTGAAAATCATTGTTCAGCTTACGAGAATCTTTGATTTCACGTAGGACAGCTTCAGAGGCAATCATTTCAGACACAACAAGCCCAGCACCTAAGCTGCGGACCACGTCCCTAAAGGGTCTGTCAGTAACGCCCGACATGGGTGCTAAGATAACAGGACAGTCTATCTTAACTTTTCCAAGTTGAATGGGTTTGAGTTTCTTGGTGTTCACAAAATGACCAAACTGTAAAGTGCACAATAATTAGGCATCTTGTACTTCCTTTCTCCGCGGATTAGAAGCCCGAGGTCAATTTGCTGCACTTTTTCTGGACTTGGGTATCGAGTCTCCCTAATGACGGGGTTCAAGTCTGCTAACTGAGAGGTCGTCCGTGCTGGGTGTCGTGATTACTGCTGCTGGTTCTGGTCAAAGGTTTGGGGGAGAGATTCCCAAACAATATCAAGAACTTTGTGGTCAATCAGTCCTATCTCACAGCCTCGCGCGGTTCCTGCAGCATCCTATGGTCGCTCACATTGTTGTTGTGATCGCTGAGGGGCACTGTGATTTTTACGAAACTACGTTGAAATCCATTGATGTTGTTGCTCATCCCAAAATGCTCAAGCCAGTACTGGGTGCCGCAACTCGTCAGGCTTCAGTAAAGCAAGGTTTATTAGCGCTCAAGGACACTGGCATTGATCAGGTTTTGATCCACGACGCAGCACGACCTCTGGTAACGGATAAACTGATTGACGATCTTTCAGGCGGCCTAAAGAAAGCTCCTGGAGCAGTGCCTATCCTGCCTCCGGTAGACAGCCTGAAGATGATCGATTGGGCAAACGAACGCTTGGTTAGCACGTTGCCTCGAGCGGAAATCGGGCGGGTTAGAACGCCGCAAGCCTTTGATTTTGAAACAATTATTGGGTTGCACGAGCAGATGGAGGGTGAAAACTTACCCGATGATGCGGAGTTACTGCTTAAGGCAGGGTTAGATGTCACTTTGGTTGCTTGTTCTGAGGCACTCATCAAAGTTACAGTAAAGGAAGATTTAGAAATATTGAGCGCCCTTATACAGAAAGATAGCCCTAACTACGAATATCGTTCCGGCATTGGCTTTGATGTTCATGCGTTTGATGAACAGACAGACCGGCCACTGGTTCTTTGTGGGGTGAAGTTCGAGAACCACAGGCCTCTTAAGGGCCATTCCGATGCTGATGTCGCTTTACATACGATTACAGATGCCCTCCTCGGCGCAATCGCTGAAGGTGACATTGGCACCCACTTTCCACCAAGTGAGGCAAAGTGGAAAGGTATGGATTCCGCGGTATTCTTAGAGCATGCTGTTACGTTAGTGAACGAGCGGCATGGAAAAATAACATCAGTGGATCTGACAGTGATTTGTGAAAGCCCAAAAGTCACACCTCGACGGCAAGAAATGCGCGAAAGGTTAGCTGAGATCATGAAACTCAACATAAACAGGGTGTCCGTCAAAGGTACGACCACCGAAAAACTTGGTTTTGCAGGCCGTGGAGAAGGAATTGCAGCCCAGGCTTCAGTTACCGTTGCTTTGCCTTTGGAGCGTTCTCTGTGAGTAACTTCAGCATATTTTCAGAAAGTAGCGCACGCGAAAAACTAGCAATATTTCTCGCAACCTGGGGATTTAGTGGTTTCTTACCTAAAGCTCCCGGTACTTGGGGCAGTCTGGCGGCACTCCCCGCTGGAGCCTTGATCCAGTTTTACGCAGGATCAACCGGACTACTCATTGCGGCGATTGTTTTGTTTGCTGTTGGGATTTGGTGCTCAAATGTTTACGTGTCCGTTTATGGCAAAGAGGACCCAGGCGAAGTGGTCATTGACGAAGTTGTTGGCGTGTTTATCACCTTGGCCTTCGTTCCTTTCACGCTTTTTTGGTACTTGATAGCCTTCGCGTTGTTCCGTTTGTTTGATATTCTAAAGCCCTTTCCGATCAACCTACTAGACAGGCATGTCAAAGGGGGGGTAGGCATCATGGTCGACGATGTTGTCGCTGCAGGGTATGCAGCGTCTATCGCTTTCGCTCTATTCCTTCTTTTCACTCTAGTCCTTTGATATCATGAACTTTTCTAGCCGTCAGAAAGTATTAGTTGCACAGCTATTCAGTGCTTTAAAAGCGTTGAATGCCAGCGTCGCCACCGCCGAAAGCTGTACTGGTGGTTTGATCGCTGCATTATTGACCGACGCACCCGGATCATCAGAGTTTTTTGAGCGCGGTTTCGTCACCTATTCCAATGAAGCCAAAAGCGAAATGTTGGATGTTCCAGCTGAAAGCATCCAAAACTTTGGAGCAGTCAGCGAACAGGTTGCTGTTGCAATGGCGGAAGGTGCCGTGAAAAATAGCAACGCAATGTTTGCGGTTGCTGTGACAGGGATTGCCGGACCCGGCGGTGCGACAACGGATAAACCTGTTGGGTTGGTCTATATTGGGCTATGCGCTCGCGGTGCTTCAGGAAGGTCTGTTCAGCAAAATTTCTCTGGTGATAGGAATGCTGTTCGAACTCAAACTGTCGAAACAGCCCTCACAGAATTGATCAAGATGGTCGAAAATCCAGCGAGCTAGTTCCATACAACTCCCCTGCTCTCTTTTCAAAAGCAGCGACGAGTTTTTTCTGTGCTTCGCCGAACAAGGGTTCGATTATTTTCGATAAGAGCCTGGAATTAAACGCAAAATCCACTTCGAATGAAACAAGTGTAACTGTTTTTCCATCTCTTTCTTCCTGTTGGAAATGCCAATAGTTAGTTAGATGATGAAATGGACCTTCAATCATTCGTGCATGAATTTCTAAGGTTTTTGTGTTCCGCTCCACCTTAGAAGTGAAGCGCTGACGGATGGCCTTGAAGCCAATGATCAGGTCGGCGAGTTGCCAATCCTCGCCGGTTTTACCGATCCGTGCTCCGATGCACCAGGGGAGAAATTCAGGATAAGATTTTACGTCATAAACCAAGTTGAACAGTTGTTCAGGTGTATAAGGTAGAAACCGGGTTTCTTGATGTTGTGGCACGGCTTTTCGTTCAACAGTTTACGAGATTTGACCCCTATGTAGTTACGTCCCGCCGCCACTGCAAGCTGCATCCAGGCCTAGGAAGTCACTATTACCCTCAATTCTCTGTGTAACGACAAATCCGACGACACCGGCGTTAGGGCCAGATGTGTAGCTCATGTATTTAAAGCCCTTGCGTTCCAGAACTTTGTAACAGAGCAAGCCATCTGTATCTTTGTATTGGAAACAAGCCTGCCCATCTCTTACCATCCAGCGCCCGGCAGCGTAGGTATCGTCTATTCGATAACAAACTTTGCCTGTTGGATCATAGTACTCTGTCCAGTCTGTACCAGATTCAATCTCTATTCCCTTCAAAGTATGACCGGAAAAGTAGGCAGAGATTTCATCGTTATCAGAGACTTCGGTGTAATCAGCAGCGAAAGCGGTGGGTATGAATAGAGACAATAGTGAAAATGTAACATCGGCAAAAGTCCGGGTAATTTTTTTCCGTAGAGAGATTCACAAGGGGCACGAATTGTGCGAGTCTCTTCGTTGATGACACAATTGCTTGCTCCTATTGATGATCTGGATATTGAAGAGTTAAAGAAGCTGCT
>CAJQQZ010000163.1 GCA_905480575.1 uncultured Alphaproteobacteria bacterium
TGTGCTAAAGACAATTAAGCCAAGTTTAAACGACTAATTGAAATCACCCCCTTTTCAAGTGAAGAGGGGGTGATTTTGTTTACAAGCCAAAATTACGATCATAACATCTAAGATATTAGAGTCCAAAGGCCAGGAGAAGGCATTCGATGTCAGAAAAAGCCGCTTCAGAATCGTTCAAATCAGTTTTCCCAAATCGCTCCGTTTATGTGTTGGCGCTGGTTTTTGTGTTTCTAGGAGTACTGAACTCTATGCCCACTATTCCTGGGTGGGATGACTTTTGGCGTTATCTGACCGGTGTGAAAGAACTGAAGGTACGCAGTTTTGCCACCGAGTGGTTCTACCCAATCATCTTTTTCATAATGATGCTGGTTGTAGCATTGAAGCACTCTATGTGGATCGAGTGGCGTGGCACCGGACGCGCGTGGTTTGGTCTGTTCATGGATTTAGCGCTGGTTTTGGCGGCTGGGGCGATCTCGCTCACCTATCTGATTGAAATCGATTCCGTTTGCTTAATTGATACTCTGACCGGTGAAAGAGCTCGTCTCATTGCCGAAACTCTTAAAGCCGAAATAGAATTTGCCGAAGACATGGGCCTTCCAATCCCCAGTTCTGTCGATGACCCCAGTTGTGTGTCGACCACAGGGGTTTGGTTGGTCGCCATCATGGGGGCGTCAATACTGATCTTCCTGGCCTACAATATCAAGGTCTGGGGCTTGCCGTTGGTGCTCGTGGCTTTGCTTATTGCACTTTACACCATCATCACTGTTTTTGTTTGGTACTTCCATGGACCAGAAGACATCAACAAATACTTTATGACCAAACTGGGCGGAGAACCCAGGGCCTTTATTGATGGCCGTCCCAATGTTCACGACGCCTTAGTAAACAACGCTGCTGGTATGCTTGGACGCTTCATCAGTGTCATCATGAACACTGTTTTCCCTTACATCATTTTGGGTGCCATGTTTGGTAAGTCCGCAGGTGGGCAAGCATTGATCAAACTGGCCTTCCGTTGGACGCGCAAACTAAGAGGCGGCCCGGCTCATGCGGCTATCGTCTCATCCGCCATGTTTGGTACAATTACCGGCGGGCCGGTTGTAAATGTGCTTTCCACCGGCGTTTTGACAATCCCCATGATGGTGAAGCGTGGATTTTCCAGGGTTTTCGCTGGAGGTGTTGAAGCCGCTGCCTCGTCAGGTGGCTCGATCATGCCGCCAGTCATGGGCGTAGCGGCGTTCATTCTAGCGGCACTGACGGGCGTGCCTTACCGCGACATTATCATTGCGGCAACATTGCCGGCAGTAGCCTATTTCTTTTGCTTATTCCTCTCCGCTGTCTTTCAATCTCGCAAGCAACGCATTGGTGCTTTCGGAGAATTGACGGATGAGATGCGTATTACTCGGGAAGACTGGCTACATCTTTGCCAGATTTTCTTGCCCATTCTACTCATTCTTGTTCTGCTTTTGACACCAAAAGATTCTATCGGATGCGGACCTTTAGGGTGGCTGTTTGGTGTCGAAACAGTGATCACTGGTGACCAGTGCCGTGGTGTTAATTTGCCTTGGGTTTTCCAGATCTTCCAAAATGCGGCTGGTGACGCAGGAGCCACGGGATGGTGGGCAGCAGCTTTCGTGATTGTCTTGCTGTTTTTGGATAAGGATTTCCGCGCAAAGCCACGCTTACTTCTAGACGGATTGGCAGAGGCAGGGATCACCATTTCAACGCTCTATCTTATGCTTCTCGCGGTGACGGTGATTGACGTTTGTTTGAACTTCACAGGGCTTTCAACCTTTGTCGCCGTCGACATTTTGACTTTCCTATTGTCGCTTGATTTAGGTGCTGGATCTGGGTTGTTCTTGTTCATCGCACTTTTAGTCACCATGCTTTTGGCCGTGTTGTTGGGCATGGGAATGCCAGCAGTACCAGCTTACATTAACGTCGCTTTGTTGATGGGGCCGCTGTTGATTGGGCTCGGCATTGCAACCTTCACCGCACACATGTTTATCTTCTATTTTGCGGTCGCTTCAGCGATTACACCACCGGTGGCCCTGGCTGCTTTTGCAGCCTCAACCATCACTAAAGCCGATCCGATGGCGACAGGATTTAGCGCTGTGCGATCAGGTATTGTGATGTTTGTCATTCCATTTGTTTTTGCGTTCTATCCAGAGCTCTTGTTGATCGAACAAGCGGTGATCCAACCTGGAAATTCTACAAATGGTATCCAGTATCTGCCTGGCTATGATGGTAACATTCATTGGGGGCCATTGTTGTTCTTAATCGCTCGCTTGATCCTTGGTCTCTATCTGATTGCCAGTGCTTTGGCAGGGTTTGATCGTGCGGCCTTGGCACCCTGGGAATGGGCGACCCGTTTGGTTTTGGCGGTACTGGTGATGATCAGCAGTCCTTATATTTTTGTGCCGGCTATCGTTGGTACAGGATTGCTGCTGGCGTTCCATTATGTGAAAAATCGAGAAATCGCTTAAGGAGGTTTTCGTGGCTCCAAACCCTAAATTGGTGAAACATTCTGAAGAGTTCAGAAAAGAACTCTTTGAGCTAGCGCCAGGTGTCTTCTCGGCTGTTGGATACGGTGCTTCTAATGCTCATATGCTGGTGGGCGAGGAAGGGGTTACCGTTATTGACACCACTGATTCCACCAAGGCAGCAGAGAACATCCTGGCTTTGTTTCGGGAGAAGACGGACAAGCCCGTCGAGACGATCATCTACACCCATTCACATCGTGACCATATCTCTGGTGCAACGATTATGTCAGAGGGGCGGGACGTAGAGATCCTTGCCCATGAGAAATTCTCTTCTGACATCGTCAATGTTGATAATACGAGACCCGCCCCGAACGCAGCGATCATGGCGCGAACAAAGCGCCAGTTTGGTATTGGGCTTTCGTTCCCCGATGAACGTGTCAACATGGGACTGGGACCCGGCGACCGACCGACGGAAGGTATTGGCGCGGGACATATCCCTCCCAATAAACTGATTAGTGAAGACCGTCTGAAGACAAGCCGAAGCGGTGTCAGCTTCGAACTTGTTCATGCTCCGGGAGAAACGCCGGATCATATGATGGTTTGGTTGGAAGAAAAAGGCATTCTCTTTTGTGCTGATAATTTTTACCCAATCTTTCCAAACCTGTACGCCATTCGTGGTACAGGATACCGCGATTTCGACGCTTGGGTGGACAGTCTTGATGTCATGATTGGCTTGGAGCCTGAAGTGCTGGTTTCAGGCCATGGGCGGCCGTTTTTTGGCAAAGACAACATCAAAGCCGTTTTGACAGATTATCGTGATGCTATCCGGTATATCATTGCCGAAACAGCGGCGGGCATGAACGCGGGCAAAGGCATCGAAGAACTAGCGGGTGAGATCAAACTGCCAGAACATCTCGCTTCTAAGATCTATCTACAAGAACATTACGGCAAGGTTTCCTGGTCCGTGAAAGCTTATGCTGTCGGGACATTGGGTTGGTTCGATGGCAACCCAACGAACCTGAACAGGCTCCCGCCAAAAGAAGAGGCTAGACGCTTTGTCGATGTCGCCGGTGGGGTCGAGCAAGTTCTTCAGACTGCTAAAACTGCTTTGTCTAATGATGATAGCCAATGGGCAATGGAGCTTGCAGACCGTTTGCTCGTTCTTGGTGAGTTAGCGGCTGAAGCCACCGCGGTTAAAATTGGGGCTATGCGTAAAATGGCCGATCTGGAAATTAACGCAACAGCTCGGAACTATTACTTGCTCTATGCTAAAGAACTTGAGGCTTAGTTCGAGCGTTAGACAACACCACCATCAATGACGAGCATCTGGTCAGTCATGCCTTTGCTCTCATCTGACCCAAGGAAGAGCGCGGCGTTGGCTATTTCTTCCGCGTCGGTAAAGCGGCCGAGTTTTATTCGTGCCGTCATTTCCTTGCGAACTTCATCAAGGTCGCCACGCTGAGACATGAGCCGTGTCAGCATGGGACTTTCTACAAAGCCCGGATGCAAGGAGTTGACGCGAATACCGCGTTTGCCTGCTGGAATGGCGGTCGAGCGTCTTAGGCCGATAACGGCATGCTTCGAGGCAGCATAGGCAATGTTAACGGGAGCTCCCATTAGACCAGCAATTGAAGAAGTCATGATGATCGAACCACCGTCGCTCATTTTGGGTAAAATGATCTGTAATCCAATGATGATACCCTTGACATTGATGTCCATCACATCGTTGTAAACGTCGAGGGAGTAGTCCGAGATCTCATTGGAGAAACCTTCGATACCAGCGTTGGCGAAGAAGATGTCAATGGCGCCGAATTTTTGAAGGGCTTGGGAGGTAACCCTTTCAGTATCTGTGACGCTGGTAACATCTGCCCCTAATCGCAGAGTGCGCTCGTTAGGAAAGTTCTTTGTGGCTTCCTCTAAAGCCTCCGGGTCGCGGTCGGTCAGGACCAGGTTAGCTCCTTCGCGTGCGTAAACCTCCGCTGTTGTGCGACCGAGCAACCCTCCAGCACCAGTGATGACCGCCGTCTTGTTTTCTAGTCTCATAGCCATTCCTTCATTTGATTGTGATTTCTAGATATCGACCACCAAGCGTTTGGTTTTTGACCGACTGCAACAAAGCGTAATGCGGGCGTTGGAGGCTTTTTCTAGATCAGTTTGAAAAAAATCTCGATGATCTGGTGTGCCCTCGATTACCTTTGTAAGGCAGGTTCCGCAGACACCAGATTGGCAGGACATTTGAACATCAATGCTGGCTTCTATCAGTCTGCTTGAGATTGTTTCGCCAGGTTGTATTTCGAAAGTTTTGCCGCTTCTGTGAGCAACTAATGTGAATGGTGCACCATCTGTGTCAACTTCTGCACCGAAGCGTTCTAGGTGAACAGTTTCTTTCACCCAGTTGTTTCGAGCTGCCGCGTCAACGACAAAATCCATAAAGCCATTGGGGCCACAAACATAAAGATGCCTGTCGGGGCCGGGTTTTTGCAAAACAGTGTCAATGTTGAGCTTCTGGTCTTCTGGTCCATCATCTAGATGAAAATGAATGGAGGCGCCGAAACCTAACAACTCCTCAAAGAAGGCCAGATTTTCACGGCTTCTGGCACAATAGTGCAATTCGAAACGTGCTCCGATATTCGTTAAATGATGAGCCATTGAAAGCATGGGAGTTATGCCAATGCCACCTGCAAAAAGTATGGAGTGCTTGGCCTGTTCAGCGAGCGGGAAGTTGTTTCTCGGGCGGCCTATTCGAATTTGGCTTCCAGCTTTGAAATTGTCATGGACCCATGCGGATCCACCTCTGGAGTTGTCGTCTTTGAGGATACCCAATCGATATGATGAAGATTGGTTCGGGTTGTTGGAAAGAGAGTACTGCCGGATAAGTCCGCTTTTGATGTGGACATCAACGTGTGATCCGGCTTCAGATGAAGGTAGTTTCGTTCCGTCCGTTGCACTCAAAGATAGGGACAAAATGTTTTTGCCGACTTGTTCGCAGGAGCTGATTGTAACATCCAACCAAGGTGATTGTTCAGAAACTGTTTGGACCTTCTTCTTGGCCAGCTTATCCAACAGTTTCACCCGAACGGGAAGGGAAGCATAGGCCCTGATCGTGTTGTTCATAGCGATCGTCGGTTCGCTGATAACCTCGAAGGTTTCAACCCTTTCCATCAAAGCTTCTAACAAAGAGACCATCTCCAATCTGGCCAAATGCATCCCCATGCACATGTGAACGCCATGGCCAAAACCAACGTGATCGTGGACGTCGCGAGTGATGTCAAATTTGTCGGGGTTCTCGTATTTCCGTTCGTCGCGGTTGGCCGAAGCATAAATCGCTAGAATGCGACTGCCTTCTGCTATCGGGACACCGGCAATTTGGCAGTCTTCGGCGACATAGCGTGAGAAGGCCCTGATTGGAGTTGCCAGGCGTACAGCCTCTTCGATCGCGTTGCGGACTAGCTCTGGCTTAGCGCGCAGCATTGCCCATTGGTCAGGATTATCGGCAAACATTTTTATGATTTGCCCTGTCGCAGAGATGGTCGTGTCGAGGCTGGGGTTGATATAATCACGCATCAACTGAGCGCAGGTTTCAAGAGAGATGCCTCGTTCTGGACCCACTTCAAAAATACGCTTCGCCCAGCCGCCCGGCTTCAGCATTTCGGGTTTGCCGTATTCGTCTAGGAAATCTCTTAGGTCTTTAAGATCATCAAATGCTTCTTTTGCTCGCTCATTCTCATTTGCAAAAAGATTGAAGGTTGCAGACGCCCATTTGAGCAGGCTGGCTTGGCCCTTTTCTGGTAACCCAACGAGCTCAGCGACAGTCGTAAGTGGGAGGTAGGTTGCAAAATCTGAAATGGCGTCGAATTGACGTCGTTCACAAAGGCGGTCGATCAGACCTTCAGCTGCTTGGCGAATACGAGGTTCAACTTCTTTTAGGGCTCCCGGCAAAAGAGGGGCCGCGGTTACAGATCTTGTTTTGTCGTGTGCGGGAGGATCAGAATTTAGCGTGCTGCCCTTTAGGATGTCGTTAACTTTGGGGTTGAGTGAGACACCTTGTGACGAAATGAACTTCAACGGCTGTCTTAAGGCTTCCGTGCATTCCTTGTATTGGGGCAAAGCATAGACTTGGTTTTGCGGTAACCACACAACAGGGCCGAGTTCACGCATTTTGGCGTAATGAGGGATCGGATCGAGGATGAACTCGTCGGAATAGAAATCGATGTCGTATTCTGGAAGCCGCATTGTTACTGTCTATACTTGGAACGTTTCAAGGCCGAGTTGATCACACATGTTGAAACCGCCCATGCCCCCGTCAATTGCGATATCAGTGCCGTTGATCCAAGAGCTTTCAGGGCTTAGTAAAAAGACAGCCAATTCAGCAACTTCTTTTGGCGTACCGGCTCTACCGGCCCTGGCGACGTTCTTGGACATGCGATCACCGAAGGCAGCGGCGAAATCATCCAAGATCCGTGTGGCAATCGCACCAGGACTGATCGAGTTGATGCGAAGGCCACGGGCGATCATCGGTTCCGTCTCAGCCAATGTCCAAAGGATCATGGCTTCTTTGGACAAATCATAGGCGCGCAAAGGATCGATACCCTCTTGTGCAAGGAAATCCGGAACTTCGTCGAATGAGCTGATCTTGGAGAACCGTTTGACCTGCTCGAGTGAAGCTTGCCAACGATGCCCTGCGCGCGAAGCCATATTCACGATTGAACTACCTTTGTTTAAGCGAGGCAATAGAGCTTCGGTAAAGATGCGCTGGCTAAGGAAATTGACTTGTAGAATTTTCTCTTCCAGACCTTCGCGAGGAGGCAGGCCAGCATTGTTCAACAATCCGTCTAAAGAACCGCTCACTTTTGCGATTGCGTGATCAATCTCTTCGGGTTTGGTGAGGTCTAGTTGAATAAAATGTTCGACGTGACTAGTGTCAGGTTCTGCGATGTCAAAACCTACCACTTCATGGCCTCTAGTCGTCAGTATCTTAGCTGCTTCAGCGCCGATACCGGTTGCTACTCCAGTGATAGCGTAGACTTTTTTTGTCATTTCATTCGACCTTATGAAGTTCATTTTGAACTATAGAACGAAAAAGATGGAAGTGGCCAGGCTGGATAAGAAGAGAGAAGATATGTAAGGTCGATCTCGTCAGTGACGTCTGTTTTGTCAGGAGAAAAAATGAAATCAAAAACCCAAAATCTTCTAGAAAAACGAAAGCAGTTGCTCGGCCCAAATCTTCCGACTTTTTATGAAGAACCGCTGCACCTGGTGAAAGGTGAGGGTGTTTGGCTCTGGGATGCTGACGGTAAAAAGTATCTCGATTGTTATAACAACGTTCCTCACGTTGGGCATTGTAACCCGCGTGTTGTGGAAGCGATAAAGAAGCAGGCGAGCACGCTGAACACGCATACGCGTTACTTGCATGAAACCATCCTTGACTATGTTGAAAGATTAACGGCAACCTTCGACGACGGCCTCTCCACAGCGATCATGACCTGTACTGGATCAGAAGCCAATGATATCGCCTTGCGTATGGCAGAAGCCGTTACTGGTAAACGTGGTTTTATAGCAACTGATGCGACCTATCACGGCAACACAGCCCTCGTGTCGCAACTGTCTCGAAGCAATGTTCCGGCGGTAGGCGGATCGCTTGTTGATCTCATCCGGTTTGTGCCTGCGCCAGATTCCTACCGTCCGTTGGGAGGGGTAGCAGGGCTAGCTCATGCTCATGCTTTTGCGAAAGAAGTTGAGAAAAAAATTGCGGAGCTTGAGGCGAGTGGCCATGGTTTTGCGGGCATTATTCTTTGCCCGTTCTTTGTTAATGAAGGCTTTCCGACTTTAGAGCAAGGATGGTTGAAGCCCACTGTTGATGCTGTGCGCAATGCGGGAGGTATTATCGTAGCCGATGAAGTCCAACCCGGATTTGGTCGGGTTGGAACTCATATGTGGGGACATCAAAAACAAGGGTTCGTGCCTGATATCGTAACACTCGGCAAGCCCATGGCCAATGGACACCCCGTCGGTGCTGTGGTGACGTCAATGGAGACGATGACGGCATTCCGACAAGCCTTTCGTTATTTCAACACATTTGGCGGTAACCCGGTCTCTTGCGCCGCTGCCTTAGCAGTCTTGGATGAGATTGAAGAAAAACAGCTGGTTGCACATGCAAAAAAGGTTGGTGATTACGCTCAAGAAAAACTGGCAGATCTTGCACAAAAGTTTGAGTTTATCGGAGATAGACGGGGATCAGGAATGCTCTTTGGAGCAGAGCTTGTTCTCGACCGAGCAACCAAGGAACCAGCAACAGAGTTTACATCATGCGTGATTAATGAAATGAAGCGTAGAGGCGTTATCCTCAGTTCTCTCGGCAAACATAAGAACACGCTCAAGATCCGGCCGCCTATGACTTTCACGGAGGAAAACGCTGATCTTTTGTTCGGTACTCTGGAGGCGGTTCTAACCGAACTGCCGCTACAGTCGTGATCGACGTCGCAAGAGCTGCTTTACCACTTTGGGGCCTGGACGGCAGTCAAGTTAAATTGGCGGCGGCTCGGGAAAATCAAGTTTACCGCGTTGATTGCGGGGCTCAGAGCTATGCACTGCGGCTTCATCGACCAGGTTATCGCAACGACGATGAACTCCGCTCAGAACTTGTATGGATGGCTGCCGTCGCTAAGAACGGGACGAAAGTACCTGAGCCGCGTCTCTCCAAAAACGATCTTTATCTCCATGAAGTCGGCGGTTTCCAAGTCTCTGTGCTTTCTTGGCTTAATGGTTCGACCTTCCGCCAAGCAGTTGACACTTGGCCGACAGACAAACTCATCCCGGTCTATTTTTCGCTGGGGCAAGAAATGGCTAAGTTTCACACAGGGCTGGACAGGTGGCAGGTCCCAAAAGATTTCACGCGTTGGTCCTGGGATAGAGAAGGATTGTTGGGAGAAACACCAGTTTGGGGCCGGTTCTGGGAGAACCCAACGTTAGAGGCCCCTGACCGCGAACTTCTTTATCAGTTCAGGATTGAAGCCGATAGGGAACTGAAATCTCGCGAAGCTGGATTGGACTATGGTTTGATCCATGCCGATCTCCTTTCTGACAACGTTATGATTGATGGTGACGTTGTTCAGTTCATTGACTTCGATGATGGAGGCTTTGGCTTCAGACTGTTTGACTTAGCCACTACGTTAGTGAAATTGCTCGGCCGAGCAGACTATGATCTCTTGAAGGGCGCACTTCTCGACGGTTATCAAAGCGCTCGAGCAATCGACCTCTCTGCTTTTGATCTCTTTGTGGCGCTACGTTGTGTAACCTACGTGGGTTGGATCGCGGATCGACTGGACGAACCTGGCGCGCTGGAAAGAAATACTAACAACATCGCAGCTGCTAGGAAGCTGGCTACAGCCTATCTCGCTATATAGCGATCCTCATCCTGTTTGAATTGTTGCAACACACTCGCTAGTCTGCAAGCGAAACGATTTTCATCTTCAACTATGCGCAGACAAAGATATGAACTCTAGCGATGCAATTGTTGTCGGAGCAGGTCTTGCCGGTCTGGTTACGGCTACAGAGCTGGCTGACCGAGGCAAATCAGTCATTATTCTTGACCAAGAACCAGAAGCTTCCCTTGGTGGGCAGGCATTTTGGTCGCTCGGTGGATTGTTTATGATCGATACACCAGAGCAAAGACGCCTTGGCATCAAAGACAGCCTTGAACTGGCTTACAGTGATTGGATGGGGTCCGCTCAGTTTGATCGCACTGAAGATTATTGGCCCAAAAAATGGGCGGAAAACTATCTTGAATTTGCCGCCGGAGACATGAGGTCTTGGCTAAAGAGTTTAGGTTTCAAGTGGTTTCCGATAGTTGGCTGGGCTGAGCGCGGTGGTTCTTATGCCAATGGGCACGGCAACTCAGTTCCGAGATTCCATATTACCTGGGGAGTTGGACCGGGCGTTACGGAACCGTTTGTTAAAAAGCTGTCGGAGCATGTGAAGAACGGCCTTATAGAATTGCGGTTTCGCCATCGTTGCTCTGAAATCTTAACCGAAAACCGCATCGTTAAAGGTGTTTCAGGTGAAATTTTGGCAGAAGACATTGCTGGTCGAGGTTGCAAAACCAACCGCGACGTTGTCGGCGATTTTGAGCTCTATGCTCCCGCAATAGTCGTAACTTCCGGCGGGATCGGTGGTGATTTCGGTCTTGTGAGAAAGGCTTGGCCAAAAGATAGGCTTGGTGAGCCGCCAGCAAACATGATCGCGGGCGTTCCAGATCACGTTGATGGGCGGATGCTCTCAATAACTGAGAAAGCGGGTGGTCAGACGATTAACATGGATCGCATGTGGCACTACACAGAGGGATTGAAAAACTGGGATCCTATTTGGCCAAATCACGGTATCCGCGTGCTGCCTGGACCTTCCTCAATGTGGTTTGACGCGAAGGGGAAACGACTGCCGCCACCTTGCCTGCCAGGCTTTGACAGCCTTTCTACGCTCAAGGAAATCCTGAAAAGTGGGCACGATTATTCTTGGTTTGTGATGACACAGAATATCTTGAAAAAGGAGGTCGCGCTTTCGGGCTCAGAACAGAACCGAGACTTTGAAGCCAAGAGTTGGAAGAGAGTGTTGCAGGAACGTCTCTTGAACAAAAAAGCACCACCGGCAGTTGAGGCTTTCAAAGAGAAAGGGGAAGATTTTGTTGTTGCCGACAATCTACGCGATCTGGTCGCGGGTATGAATAAGCTCGGTGACGGTCTGTTGGATTATGACAGTTTGCACCAACATATTTCAATGAGAGACGGTCAGATCACAAACAAGTTCAGCAAGGACGCTCAGGTTATGGCGATCCACGCCATGCGCAACTTTATTGGTGACAAGCTCATGCGTACTGCCAAGCCTCACAAGTTTCTTGATCCCAAAAACGGCCCGCTGATTGCTGTAAAACTCCATATTCTAACGCGCAAAAGCCTAGGCGGTTTACACACCAATCTGGATGGTCAGGTTTTGAATGCAGATGGGGAACCGGTGCAAGGCCTGTTCGCGGCAGGTGAGGTCTCCGGCTTTGGCGGAGGCGGCTACCACGGCTACAACGCTTTGGAGGGAACTTTTCTCGGTGGCTGTATCTTCTCCGGGAGACAAGTTGGCAGAAGTGGCCTGATCGGCTGAGAATTAAACACTGATATCGATCAGCAACAGTTCAAACGTAATGCAAACCGGTACGGTGCCAGGCACGATAAGCCCTCGGTACTGTTTCCAATCTGATCCGATGCAATGCAAGGGAAGGTGTGTCGGTGTTGCGCTTGGTAACAATAGTACCTCCGACGCAGCTGCTTCCATTGAGGGGCCGCTTTCGAAATCCGCGCCTATCAAACTGCCAAGTCCTAAGACCCGACAATCTTTAAATTCGAGGGCGTTTGCTATCTGGGGCAAGGCTTTGCCTAGATCTTCATGAGGAGACAATGTGATAAGAGCAGCGTTATTAATCTCAATAGAGCCGGTTTTAGGTTTTGCGCGAAAGGTACTGAAGAAGGTTTCCTCGCTGTAGGTTACGTCGAATTCACCTCCTTTGAACGCGTAGCAAATGATTGTGGATTCTTGCTCAACAGTGACTTCGAATGGAAGGAGATGACCAGATTTTGGGTTGTCAGTTTCACTGTCCCAAACAGCATGGCAATGCAGGAACCATTCGCCATCTTTTCTACCGACAGAAGCCATAGCGTGTTCTAAGGTTGCCGACTGGCCGTGGAAGGTTTCGCTGTACCAGGCGACAAGCTTGCCATCTGGCGAGTTCATCGTCGGCTTAACGAAATTGTACGGCCCCATCTTTAGGCCATCAAGCATCAGCAATGCACTGTCACAGCCTAGATCGTCCATTGCCGTTGCAACAGCATCCATTAGGATTGTTCCGGCTTGCAGTTGAACCTCAACTCGCGTTGCCTGGCCCCGCACGACTTGGCTGCGTTCTCTTTCTTGCCGACCGGGGTGATTGATGAGATGGTTTCGGCTCATGTGAGTCTCGTTTTACTGACCTTTGAAAACCGGCTGGCGTTTTTCGTTAAACGCCAAAACGCCCTCGCGGCGATCCTCCGTGGGCACTGTTCTGTTGTAGGCCTCAATCTCAAAAGAAAGCCCGTCTGAAACTGACATTTGCATTCCTTTGTGGATCGCTTGTTTGGCTTGTCTAACAGCGATTGGTGCATTGTTGGCAATGATTTGCGCCATCTCTAAAGCAGCAGACAAGACCTCGTTTTGGGGATAAATCTCGTTGACCAATCTCCAATCCTTCGCTTGCTGGGCTGAGAACGGTTTGGCAGAGAGAATGATTTCCTTGGCTCTGCGTTCGCCCATGGCTCTGGCAAGGTTTTGTGTTCCGCCAGCACCGGGAATTATACCAATTCTGGCCTCAGTTTGTGCAAAGCGAGACGAGTCAGACGCGTATATGAAGTCAGTCGCAGCTGCCAGTTCACATCCACCGGCGTAGGCGGCTCCGTTGACGGCAGCAATAATGGGGATAGGGCAATCCATTACCGCTCTGATCATGCGCTCGAAGATAAGATGTTGAAGACCCCAATCTTCGTCTGACATGCTTTTACGTTCTTTTAAATCACCGCCAGCGCAAAAGGCTTTATCGCCAGCACCGGACAAGACAATCGCTCGGTTTCCCTCAGAATTGAGCGATAGGTTTTCAAAACACTCAACCAGATCTTTTGCCATTTGAGTGTTGAAGGCGTTTGATACTTCTGGTCTGTTCAGTAGCACCAGCAGAACCTCATCCGTGATTTGCTCTAATTTCAGTGTTTCAAACTCGCGCAAACCCATCTTGTTCCTCTGTTTGTCCAGCCGTTGACTAATCTCTTCCCTCAAAGAACTAACAAGGTTAAATCCAATAGACAATTAAACAAAGTCTATTGAGAGTGCATTCAATGGGATTGAACCGCGAGCTTGAAGGAATCACCGTTGTTGCGGTTGAACAGGCGGTCGCTGCGCCCTATTGCGGTTTACTGCTCGCGGATGCGGGTGCCAGAGTGATAAAGGTTGAGCGTGAAGAGGGAGACCTCGCGCGTGGCTATGACAAGGGCGCTGATGGCCAATCAACCTTCTTTGCTTGGCTTAATCGCGGAAAAGAGTCCATCTGCATCAATCTGAAAAACGCTGAGGACCAAGACCTTCTTCGACGAATTCTAGATAAGGCCGATGTGTTTCTTTCCAACCTTTCACCAGGTGCCATTGAACGGGCTGGTTTTAGCGGTGATGTGTTGCGAGCGATTAATCCGGGGTTGATCACTTGCCAGATCAATGGTTACGGTAAAGAAGGTGAAGCAGCACATAAGAAAGCCTACGACTTCTTGATACAAGCTGAAAGCGGGGTCGTCGCGACAACCGGCACGGGGACTGAGCTCGCTCGGGTCGGTGTTTCTCTTGTTGATATTTCCTCCGGTTTGACAGCTTTCTCGGCTATTCTGAGAGCTCTCATTCAACGAGGTCGCACAGGCGAGGGTATCGATCTTTCAATCTCTATGTTTGATGTGATGGGTGATTGGATGAACATGCCGCTCATGGGGCATCGCTACATGGGAGGCGCACCAAAGCCGATTGGACTGACCCATTCATTGATTGCCCCTTACGGGGCCTATTCAGCAGGCGATGGCCGTCAGATTTTGATCGCGATCCAAAGTAACCGTGAATGGGTTAGCTTTTGCGAGAAGGTTTTAGAAGAGCCATGGATGGCGACGGATCCACGGTTTGCCGATAATACTGTTAGAACGGCAAACCGAGTGCAAATGGACGAGGTGATAAACAAATCCTTTTCGCGCTATCCTCGCCAGGAACTGGTCCAGCTTTTGGACGACAACAAAATAGCCTGTGCTCAACTCAACTCTGTAGAAGAGCTGTCCGACCATCCTTTGTTAAAGAACCTGGATGTGACCTTTGATGGATCGGTTGTTTCAGTCGCTGATTTGCCGATCCCATCCGATGGAGGGCGGCTAACGGTTGTCCCAACTCTTGATCAACATGGCCCCGCGTTGCGCCAAGAATTCGCCAAGGACAGAAATCAATGAAGTATGAAGTAAGCCATCTCGAAATTCGTGAAGCAGTTTCTAAACTCTGTGAAGGATTCCCAGGGGAGTATTGGCGAGAATGCGATTCAAAACGAGATTACCCCACTGATTTTGTGAATGCTTTGACGAAGGAGGGTTATCTGGGTGCGCTGATCCCGGAGGCTTATGGTGGATCTGAACTGCCACTCTCCGCTGGTGCAGCGATCTTGGAGGAGGTTCATCGGTCGGGTTGCAATGCTGCGGCTTGTCATGCGCAGATGTATACTATGGGTACTTTGCTACGGCATGGTTCCAACGAGCAGAAAGCCCGGTATTTGCCTGGGATTGCGGAGGGTTCACTCAGGCTTCAGGCTTTTGGGGTGACAGAACCAACAAGTGGCACGGACACAACGGCACTGCGAACGACAGCTCGGTTAGACGGCGACAACTATATCGTTAACGGCCAGAAAATCTGGACGTCGCGCGCGGAGTATTCTGATCTGATGCTCTTGTTAGCCCGAACGACACCGCGCGATCAAGTGAAGAAGAAGACGGACGGTTTGTCAGTCTTTCTGGTGGATATGAGGGAAGTCCGAGGGAAATCGCTGACCATTCGTCCCATCCGCACTATGATGAACCACGCAACAACAGAAGTCTTTTTCGATGAAATGCCGGTGCCAAAAGCCAACTTGATTGGCGAAGAAGGCCAGGGGTTCCGCTACATCCTGTCTGGTATGAATGCCGAGCGAATTCTCATATCTGCTGAATGCATTGGTGATGCCAAGTGGTTTATCGAGAAAGCATCGGCCTATGCCTCAGAGCGCACGGTTTTTGGGCGGGCCATTGGGCAAAATCAAGGAGTACAGTTTCCTATTGCCAAAGCCTACTCCCAAATGCGCGCTGCGGAGCTTATGCTGAATGAAGCCATACGTCTCTACGAAGCTGGGCAAAATCCAGGTGAGGAAGCCAATATGGCAAAGATGTTGTCAGCGGATGCTTCCTGGGCTGCTGGCGAAGCCTGTTTGCAAACCCACGGCGGATTCGGTTTTGCTGAAGAGTTCGATATTGAGCGCAAATACCGAGAAGCCAGATTGTATCAGGTCGCGCCAATTTCAACCAATCTCATCCTCTCCTATTTGGCCGAGCATGTCTTGGATATGCCTCGTTCCTACTAGGCTCTAATCACATTAGTCTTGACAAGATCGTCCCAGGAGTAAAAACTTAACTCTGTAGTAAAGATATTTTCGATGAGTTTCCTAAAAGAGGCAGAGTTGTGTTGCAAGAGCGTGTTGAAGGGAAGTGGATAGCCTGTTTCCGCAGAGTTTTTACACTGAATGGCATAGGTAAAGGCACCAAAGTTACGGTAATCTCCGAAACTCAATCTAGGCCAGTTCTTGTTCATTTATCTGAACTGGCGCTATGCGATTTGGGGGCCGACTTTTGCATGGTGTCCATGCCGACACCTCGGCAGACGGCACCGGTTCCAGTGAAAGGGACCGGAACATCGCTCGCCATCCAGCACAATCGTTCAGCCATCGAGGCGATGAAGCAGAGTGAAATCGTCGTGGATTGCACTGTTGAGGGCATGATCCATTCGCCTGAATGGCCGGAGATAGAAGAGGCTGGCTGTCGTATTCTGGTAGTGACGAACGAGCACCCTGAAATTCTTGAGCGAACCGAACCAAAAGCAGAACTTGGCCCAAAGGTCGATCTTGGCGTGAAGATGCTGAGTGAAGCCTCAGAGATGCGGGTCACTTCGAAAGCCGGAACAGACCTTGTCATTGATATCCGTGATGCACCTTGTGGCGGCACTCCGGGGTTCGGTACAAATCCAGGCCATGTAGCCCATTGGCCAGGCGGACTATGTTTGGCTTTTCCTGGACCAAACACTGTCAACGGTCGGATCGTGATGGATGTCGGGGATATGAACCTAACCTTCAAATCTTACCTGGCTAGCCAAATTGACTTTACCGTTGAGAACGACTTCGTCACGGAGATCAAAGGCGATGGTTTGGATGCGGAACTGTTTCGCGAATACATGGCAGCCTGGGATGATCCTAAAGCCTATGGCTTTTCTCACGTCGGTTGGGGGATGAATCCTGACGCGCGTTGGGTTTCCGGCGCTCTCTACGACAAGCGTGATATGCAGGCTGTTGAGTTCAGAGCTTGGGCTGGAAACTTCCTTTGGTCTACAGGCGCGAACCAGTACGCCAATCGATTCACAGAAGGACATTTTGACTTGCCGATGCGTCGATGCACTATCGCACTCGATGGTACGGTGGTTGTTAAAGAAGGTATTCTACAAGGGGAGTTGGCCCTCTAGGGCTGAGGAATAGAATATGAGCACGATTGCAGATTATTACGACCTTTCTCGCATCCGCCCAGAAGTCATTGATGTGCTCAATCGCATCAATGAAATGGGCCAAGAAAGCTTTGCAGAAAGAGCTGTTAGCATTGATATTGACGCCTCATTCCCCGTTGAAAACTACAAGGACTTGGCGGCAGAAGGATTTCTGACATTGACTGTCCCAACGGAGTTTGGAGGCCATGGTTTCAGCCTAGGCGAATATGCCATGGTGGGTGCAGAAATTGGTAAGTATTGCGGCGCAACAGCGCTGACTTTTAACATGCACAACTCGTCAATGATGTGGTCGCGTTTTATGTTCGACATGCCTCATTTAACAAGTGAAGATCGCGCCGCGTTCGCACCATTGAGGGCAAGGCAGTTTCGCAGAGCCGTTAAAGAACAGGGGATCTATTCTCAGCCAATATCAGAGGCGGGTGCCAATTGGACATCGAAGCCTATTCAAACCAATTGCCGAAAAGTTGAGGGCGGTTGGGTCATTAATGGTTTCAAGAAGTTTGCCTCGCTTGCCGGATACTGTGACTACTACTCCATCGTCTGCACGGAGCATTTCGACGGGGTTGAACCACGACACGAAGACACGATGAATTTCGTGGTTCACAAAGACACGCCAGGTTTATCCATTCAGGGAAGCTGGGATCCCTTGGGTATGCGCGGAACCAACAGCCGTGACCTTATCCTCAAGGACGTCATGGTTACCGAAGAAGACATGATGATGCCTCCAGGGGTGTTCATTAAGACTCTACCTTATTGGCCGCATATGATGGCAACCTTGTCGCCGACCTACATGGGGGTCGCTCAAAGCGCCTACGATTTCACTGTTGCTTATCTGAGGGGGGAGGTCGCAGGGCAGCCTGCTGTCGACCGCCGGATCTTCGCAACGAAGAGGCTAGCAGTGGCACAGATGTATTCCAGGTTGTCGGCTATGCGGGCTCTGTGGTGGCAGGTGTTCATGGAGGCTCAGGGTATGCCTTCCCGGGCCCAAGTCCTTCGGATGTACTCCGCTCAATACAACGTGATGGAAGGCGTGCAAGAAATTGCTGCCTTGGCTATCCGGACTTGCGGCGGGCAATCCATGCTGAAGACGCTACCGCTGGAACGCATTTACCGAGACAGTCGTTGCGGCGCGTTGATGTTGCCATACACAACAGAAATCATGGAAGACTATTTATCGGTTTTGACCCTCTATGACACCGATGAAATGGATGATCTTCCTGGTGATCAAGACGGAGCGAGAACCTCGCTTTGGCGTGGGAATGATTTGCCAGCTGAAGAAGCTTAACCCTTTGGCTAAGAAAGAAGTCATAGCCACCGGACACTCGAATGCCAGCGCGAATCAGGTATGGTCGATTGCGCGTGACTTTTGTAATCCTTGGCATCCAGCCATCGAGACTATGCAGCCAGAATGGAATAAGCGAGGAAGCATGGTTAGAGCTTTTACTGTGATGGGAGAGGGGACAGTTTATCGGGAGCAGCTGTGCTACTTCAGTGATAGCGAACGAACCTATTCCTATGTCCATCTTTCGGGCATTGAAGGCATCGAAGACTATCGAGCAAGCCTTGACGTAACCGATAACAACGATGGCGGGCCGACCATCACAATGAAAGCCACGGTCACGGCTAATGAAGACAGAGCGGTTGAAGCAGCAGTAGGCACAAAAGCGATCTTTGATAAGGGAATCGAAGCCCTTGCTAAATTAGCTGAGAGGGTAGAGGTGGTTGACCAGAAACCTACGGGTAATCCGGGGAATTCTGAGAGCTCCGTTGTGATTCAAGGCGCCCCTTCTTTGAGCCTGCTTGCGAAAACTAAAAAGGGAAGAACGCTTTGTTTGTTCCTTCATGGCATTGGCGGCAGAAAAGAGAATTGGACCCAACAGCTGTCTTGCGCCGATCCTGAAATGTCTGTGGCAGCCTTAGACTTACGAGGTTATGGCGGCAGTGATCTGGGGCACGCGCAATCGACCATCAGCGATTATTGCCATGATATTCTGCGGGTAAAGGAGACCTTTGATGCGGAAAGGCTTGTTCTCTGCGGTTTGTCCTATGGCGCTTGGATCGCCACGTCTTTCGCGATACGTTACCCCGATCTCTTAGCAGGTCTTGTGCTTTCTGGTGGTTGTACGGGGATGTCTGAAGCATCCGTCGAAGAAAGAGAAGCCTTTAGAGATAGCCGTGACACGCCACTTGCCTCAGGTCTTACACCTGCTGATTTTACGCTGGATGTTTTGAAGGTCATTGCCGGGCCTCATTGCGATGGCGAAACCAAAGAACATCTATCCAACTCCATGAGACAGATCTCAGTTGGCACTTATCGCGACGCTCTGAATTGCTTTACTAACCCTCAAGAACGGTTTGATTTTTCAAAGTTGACAATGCCGGTTCTGTTGATGACGGGAGAGTTTGATAAGTTGGCTCCGCCATCTGAAATCAAATCAGTTGCTCAACGAATTTGTGAGCAAGCTAAGACGCCAGATGTTCGATTTGAAATCATTACGGGAGCGGGGCATGTTTGTAATGTTGAGCAGCCCGAGCAATACAACCGAGTTCTTTCAGAGTTCTTAGCGCGATTGCCAAAATGACGGAACTTCCCAAAAGGCAGCGCAACAAGCAAGCTAAGGAAAAACGTATCTTGGAGGCGGCGCTAAAAATCTTTGCAGATTTGGGATACTCAGGCGCAACAATGGACGCAATCGCCGAAGCTGCTAATCTTTCCAAGCCCACCCTATATCAGTATTTTGAGAGCAAAGAGATACTCTTCACCGCTATGATGGCGGCGAAGAAAGGTGACATGCTTGTCGCTTTTGAGCATCCCCGCGCCGAAGCTTTAGTCAAGCAGTTGCACTCCTTCGCTTGGGAGTATGCGGACACAATAATGCGGCGAGATTTGTTATCCCTGGCGCGCCTCATTATTGGTGAAGCTCAACGATTCCCTTCCGTTGGACGGGCCTATCAAGCGTCAGGTCCAGATCAAGTTCTAAAGGGCATCATCGCCTACTTAGAGACCCAACGTTCAATGGGCCGATTAGAGTTTTGTGATAGTGAACTAGCTGCCCAAGACCTATGGGGGCTCATTCTTTCGGGACCCAGAAACCAGGCCCTTCACCAGCCTGATGCTTTGCCTGATCGAGCTACGCTGGAACGCTACATCAACAACGGCCTGATGGTCTTTCTCAAGGCCTATTCGACGGATGTTGCCCGTGATCTCAGTAAACTGGCCACAATCATTGAAAAGCAAGAAACTTTGGAAACGAGAAACTAAAGCATTTCGGTTTTAATTTGATTGATATCCAGCGGCTTTGAAATAGTTGAAACATTCATCTGGTTCGAACATGTAGCAGATATCTCCAATTGCCTTGAAGACTTCGGTAAAAGTTCTTGCTCCAATTCTTCTCAG
>CAJQQZ010000164.1 GCA_905480575.1 uncultured Alphaproteobacteria bacterium
GAACTTTCAAATAGATGTCCACGGTGTATATCCTCAAACCCTCCCGACAAAACGAAAGGGATAAAGTGGACGACTTTTACGCCGCCCGCGACAACACAATGCCGCCGCTACCGTGGACTAATTTTGCACCGCCGCACACAGCAGGAATTTTCTTCCATCCAAACAGACTTCAAACATGAGATTGATTCCTGGCATTCTATCTCTGACCTGTTGCGCTTTTTCTTAGCCAACCCCGACAAACAGCCCGATGAGCTGGAAGAAGCCGAAGTGAAGAATGATGCGGCAGCGAAGAACTGTATCCAGAACATTCTCAAACTCGATATAAATGCTGAAAAGCCAGAAGACAGTCCTCCTCAGATTCTCAAACTTGTCTATCGTGACATACTCAGGTTGGAGGTCGTAGACGCCAACGATAAAGAAGCGCTCAATGCTTTGATCCAACAGTATTGCCGACTACAAGTTCTACTCCGTCAACGTGATGCCCGCAGTATTAAGTCGCCCTCAATGCTGGTTCTCATGCTTTGGGTCGTCGCCAGCGTGACGATCCTGCTTGCCTCTTTGGCGCTGTTATCCGTTCTTCAGGCGATGCCGATTATGGATACAATGCCAGCGGCGGCCAGTGACTTGGTCTTTGTCTTTGCGGTCACCATTGTCGCCATGCCAATCACGCTCATGAACGTTACGATCAATGATCTCAGGTTCCCTTTCGAAGGCGCATGGTCGGTCAATGTAAACAGCGACTATGTCAATTTGGTCAAGGCTTTAGAGATTGCCAATGAGGAGGAAAATCAGCTGAGGCTTGAGGCAAATGTGGAATGAAGCTTGACCAAAGCTCTTTTTGTGGGAAGCGCCATTTGCAGCACTCGGAACTGAGGTTATTAAATTCTAGCTACGAAGCCTCTTATGCTCTCTTTGAGCTAAAACATGTTTGCTGCTCTTCAACCGCTTATATTCAGAGAATACAAGCGAGAACTCCGCAGACGAACTTTCCTGATTGCCCAAATATCTACATTGGGTAGGGATTAAACTCGGAGCATCAATGACGGCACATTTTCCCAAAACATATTTCTCACCAAAGGTGCTACGTTGATCGCAACTTAGTTGGCCTCTAGTTATTCGACTAAGGCTATCGTCTTCATCGGCTCGGCCTATTTTCGACCTTCCAGATCGCCCAAAGTGCTGCCAATCCACATAGCACCCAGACGATGATCCAGATTGACGCTGGGATCCAGGTTTTATTGGCCATAGACACAGCATCGTTGTGACCGTCGTGTCCGAACAACAACCAAGCGGAAGCAATGCCTGAAGCGATCAGATAAAGCCCTATGAGCTGGAGGCAGAAACGCGCGATACCCAGTTGAGCAAAGCGCCAAATGGCCAGGAAAGATAGGATCAGCACGGCAGCTATCACCCAGGAAACCCAGTCCCGCATCCACAGCAAGACGGACAAAAAGACAATGGCCGCCAGAACCAAGGCCCACTTGTTGGAAACGGTCGGAGCTTTGGATGCAATTAGGTAAATCCCCGCCCCCCAAAGAATTGCTCCGAAGTAACCCGAGAACGTTACGATAGACGGCAAAACCGAATTGCCCGACATCAACCTCCCGGAACCATCGAATCTCAATTCCATCGAAAACGCATTACCGCCTGTAATGTAGGCCCCAAGGCCGTGGCTCAGTTCGTGAAAGAAGGTGTTGTACCATTCCAACACAGCATTGATGTAAGGCACTCTAGTCAAAACCAGGGCCAGCACAAAAAAGAGGATGAACTGCATCCCGCGCGAAAGGCTCATTGAATTACAGGCTCATCGAATTAGAGAACGGCGAGCTGGCTGTTGAGCTGGTCCGTGATCAGCATGTGTCCGGGTTTATGCCCAATGCCAAAGGGGATCTTTGCACCCGCTACAGCGCGTTGAGCCGTCACACCACAAGCCCAGAAGACCGGCACTTCGCCTGGATAGATTTCAACTGCATCGCCATAGTCAGGTTTGGTGATGTCTTCAATACCGATGGCTGCTGGATCACCAAAGTGGATTGGTGCGCCGTGAACATCCGGGAAGCGCGAACAGATCTGGATTGCGCGGATTGCCTGCGCCGGTGTCATTGGCCGCATAGATACCACCATCGGAGTCTGAAAAGGACCGGCACCCTCGCATTGAATGTTGGTGTTCCACATGGAAACCGTGACGCCCATCTCGATATTACGGATTGGAATTTCAGCATTGATCAGCGCCTCTTCAAAAGAATAGGAACAACCAACAGCAAAAGTCACGAGGTCGTCGCGCCAATGATCTTTAAGGTCAGTTACCTCGCCCACGGGCTCACCATTTTCATAGAGCCAATAGCGCGAAACATCTGTGCGAATATCAATGTCGTCACCACACATTGGCAACATAGGATCGCCCACATCGCTAACACCTAGAATCGGACAAGGCTTGCGGTTTGAATTACAAAAGCGCAGGAAATCACCGGCATATTCCTTCGGCATAATGGCCAGGTTCGCTTGAGCCAGCCCAGGTGTCATACCAGATGTTTGGCCGTCATAGGCACCAGAGCGCATGTCTAATCTTATTCTTTTGGCTTCTGCTCTTAACAATTGAATTGAATTTTCTACCATCTTGACCTAGCCTTTCCACAATAATACAGTAACTGCCTTTCGGCATCACAAAAACTCATTTAAACCGCAGTGTCGTTTATCTGGAGTTTTTCAATTAGGGACGTGAATTCTGGAAAATTGTGATATTCTCCGCTAATTTTCCCCCAACAGTCTCTAAACAAAGGGCTCTGAAAAGATATATCCATGCCGCTCTTCCAGATTCCCCAAGTTTCTGAATCAATTTTTTTGGATCTGAAAAGGAAGTACTCTTCCGAACACAGATTAACGTACTTCCTGAAGGCAATCATAACCTTTAATCGTGATTTTTTTCCAAGCCCGAAAGCCTGTCTTTGAAATTGTTATCGATAACTTCCTCCGGAAACTCGGCCAATATATCAGAGTACCGCTTAGTGTATTCCGTAAAGACCGACAACCATACACGTTGCTTAACCCCATTCAGAGCAAACATCACCCCAACAGCGGCAACCAAAATAGAAATTGAAGAAATTATCGTATCAAGATCAATCGGCATCCTTTATCCTTTAAAGCTTAGTACACCATTTATCCTTTGTGTATAACACTCACGCAATTCAAGCAAAGGGGAAGTCCATGTCGCTCGAAAATCTCGGTCTGTCAGACATCTATCAAGCAAGAGAACGCATTCGTGGTACCGCTGTGCATACGCAGCTGATGCCTTCACCGTCCCTCTCTGAGAAATTCGGCGCAGACGTCAGGCTGAAGCTGGAGATGCAGCAACCCATTGGCGCTTTCAAAATCAGAGGTGCTGCGAACAAGCTGGCGTCCATGTCAGAGGCAGAGCGCGCCCGTGGTGTGGTTACTGTATCAACCGGCAACCACGGCCGAGCGGTTGCTTATGCCGCTAAAATGCATGGTGTTCGCGCGGTCATTTGCATGTCGACCCTGGTGCCTCAAAACAAAAAGCAAGCCATCGCTCGCCTAGGTGCAGAAATCAAGATCCACGGCAAGACCCAGGATGAGGCCGAAATTCTCGCTAACGAACTGGTCCGCGACGAAGGCCTGATCATGGTACACCCTTTCGATGATCCTTTCGTCATGTGTGGCCAGGGTACCATTGGCCTCGAGCTTATTGAAGACATGCCCGAGATCGAACAGGTTGTTGTGCCTTTGTCAGGCGCAGGGTTGCTCGGCGGCATCTCTATGGCGCTGAAAGCAATCAAACCCTCCATCCGCACCATTGGCGTTTCCATGCAACGCGGCGCCGTCATGATCGAAAGTTTGGAAGCCGGTAAACCGATCGAAGTCGAAGAGCTTCCTACTCTGGCGGACTCCTTGGGCGGTGGCATTGGTCTGGATAACGAATACACATTCAAAGCTGTACAAAAGTATGTCGACGAGACCATTCGTGTTTCTGAAGAAGAGATCGAAGCTGGTCTCCGCCATCTCTACTTCGAGGAAAAAGTCGTCGCTGAAGGCGGGTCCTCCGTCGGTATTGCTGCTGTCTTAGCTGGTAAGCTCGACCTTCAGGGCAAAGCGACCGCCTTCATCATTTCCGGCAACAACATCGACATGAAGAAGCACGCTTCGATCATGGCAAAAGGCTAAGATTTAGTCACAACCGTTATGCTTGCGCCACATGGTTGGGTCGTGACCTTCGGGCACCGAAGCGCAAGGATCATCTGTATAACCACGAAGCTGGTTATATTTTTGAATTTGTTCCGGCGTGAGGATGGCCGGTGTTGTCAGGTGCGCAGACAAATGTATGTTGCGTAGCGCACCCCTCGCCGTCGCCGCATCTGACAACAATGTCGACAATCGTGCCTCATCAATATGGCCATGCTCAAAAGCTCGGCTGAGAGCTTCTTCTGCTTCAATATAAGTCTCTCCAGCGGCGATAGCCTGCTTTTGCATCGCTTGAAAAATCGCAGTGATTTCGTCAATCTGTTCCTCGGATAGATCCAGCTCGCTCTTCAGTTCAAGGACGTGCTTAGGGCCTGGCCAGCCATTGAGCTCTGCCGGTAGCGCCAACCCCCAGCCCGAACCCGCCTGAAGGGCGGCTATGTCTTCGTTCGATAGGCTTTTGATATTTCGCTTCGTGAAGTCGGCGTAGTGGTTCTTTGTGCCAGAAGCGAAGGCGGCTGAATTTTGCACCAAGATAAAAACAGCACACAAACCCACGAAGCGGACTAGGGAAAAGGCATTTGATTTCATTGGAGCATCCTCACTAAGTACAGAAAGCTATGACATGACATTTTGCCACTTCGCTGTATATGATAATTATCATGTCTGAATTAATTACAAACATCTTCTCCGAAGCACCCAACATTTCGCTGGAACGGAATGAAACCTTGTTCCACACTGGTGACGATGTCACATCAATTTACTTGGTCACTTCAGGTCAGGTTGAGTTGATCCGCTACACCAAAGACGGTGTCTGTCTCATCCTTCAAACCGCGGAAGCCAATGACGTGCTAGCCGAGGCCTCTCTGCACTCTCTGCGTTATCACTGCGATGCAAAGGCAGCCGCACCGTCGACATTAAAAGCACTTCTAAAGTCTGATTATCTACGCCGCGTCAGTCACGAACCACTTCTCGCCGAGGCCTGGGCACAGCGTCTAGCCTTGGCTGTTCAATCAGCAAGAATACGGGCCGAAATCAGAACTCTTAAGACGGTCGCGGAAAGGCTTGAAGCATGGCTCGATTCAAGAGAAGCCTTGCCGCCCAAAGGTCGCTGGCAGAATTTGGCCCAAGAATTAGGTGTCTCAAAAGAAGCGCTCTACCGGGAATTGGCTAAACGGCGACCCAACTAGGCCTTGGATTCTATTTGTGAGCTCCCATCTTTTCGAGTAGTAAATTCTTACCAAGCAATTCATGGGCTCAAAATTTCATAATGACCGCACCAGTATTCCACACCGTTATGGATGCCATCGGCAATACGCCGATGCACGAAGTCACCCGCATAGATACCGGCAAGTGCCGCTTGTTTCTCAAGCTTGAGAATCAAAACCCAGGCGGGTCGATCAAAGACCGCATCGGCAAAACCATGATTGAAGCTGCCGAAAAATCTGGCGACCTCAAACCCGGTGGTACGATCATTGAAGCGACAGCCGGTAACACTGGGCTGGGTCTTGCTTTGACCGCAGCGCAAAAAGGTTACAAGCTGATCATCGTCCTGCCTGACAAGATGGCTCAGGAGAAAATCTTCCACCTTCGTGCACTGGGTGCCGCTGTGCTGCTGACCCGCTCTGATGTCGGCAAGGGCCACCCCGAATACTACCAGGATATGGCTGAACGTCTCGCCGAAGAAAACGGCTATTTCTACGTCAATCAGTTTGGTAACGACGCCAACCCCTTCGCGCATGAGACCACAACAGGCCCGGAAATCACGGCTCAGCTCGACGGATTGGACTTGAGCGTGGACGCGATGGTTTGTGGTGTTGGTTCAGCCGGTACTATCACCGGCTTAGCTAACTATTTCAAAACCGCCTCCCCCGACGCCGACATGGTTCTGGCTGATCCGCAAGGATCAATCCTAACGCACTACATCAAGACCGGCCAAGTTTCGAACGAAGTAGGCTCCTGGCAAGTCGAGGGCATTGGTGAAGATTTCCTACCACCAATCTCTGACTTCACGCGTGTCAAACATGCCTATACCATTCCCGACAAACTGGCTTTTGAAACCGCCAGAGAATTGCTGTTGAAAGAAGGCATCTTGGCGGGTTCGTCATCCGGTACTTTGATTGCGGCAGCACTGCAATACTGTCGCGAGCAGACCGAAGAAAAGAACGTTGTGACTTTTGTCTGTGACAGCGGCAACAAATACCTCTCCAAAATGTACAACGACTTTTGGATGCTGGACAACGGCCATATCGAACGGTCTAAACAAGGCGACCTCAGAGATCTTGTTACGCGTAAGTTTGCAGAACAACAAATCGTCACTATGCCTGAAACAGAGAGCCTTTCCGCCGCTTACGGCAAGATGAAACTCTATGACATTTCTCAGTTGCCAGTAATGGAAGATGACCGGGTCATCGGCTTGGTAGACGAGGAAGACCTGCTCATCCATGTCTTCAAAAACAAAGGTTCGTTCGACGGCTCAATCGCCGACATCATGACCACCGACCCGATTACCATCGACGCCGGAGAGCCCATTGAACGCTTGATGCAGGTGTTCAAGGGCGGCATGACAGCTCTGATCACCCACGAGGGCAAATTCGAGGGCCTGGTGACCAAGATCGACTTGCTTAATCACCTACAGCTTAACCAGCGTTAGACGCACGACAAAATAACAGGAACAAGACCATGAAATCCAATCGTTTAGGCTTTGCCACACGTGCCATTCATGCTGGTCAAGGACCAGATCCCGTCACGGGCGCCATCATGACACCGATCTACGCGACCTCAACTTATGTCCAGGAAAGCCCTGGCATCCATAAGGGCTATGAATACAGCCGCACGAGCAATCCAACACGCCGCGCACTCGAGGACTGTGTTGCCAGCCTGGAAAACGGCACGCGCGGTTTTGCCTTTGCCTCAGGCCTCGCAACCACTGGGACAATCCTGGAAATGCTGGATAGTGGGTCACACATCATTGCAGCCGACGATCTTTATGGTGGTTCTTACCGTCTGTTTGAGAACGTCCGCACGCGCTCATCCAACCTTGAATTTTCCTTTGTTGATTTCAGCGATTTGTCTGCGGTCGAAGCGGCCTTCAAACCGAACACCAAGATGATCTGGATCGAAACACCGACCAATCCTTTGTTGAAGATTATCGATATCGAAGCAGTGGCGAACATCGCCAAGAAACACAAGTTGCTGTCTGTGTGTGATAACACCTTCTGCAGTCCCTATGTCCAGCGCCCGCTCGACTTTGGCGTCGACATGGTCATGCACTCTATGACCAAATACCTGAACGGCCACTCAGACGTGGTTGCTGGTATCGTCGTAACGAAGAGTGACGAACTGGCCGATCAACTGGCCTATTTGGCCAACGCCGTCGGTTCGATCCTCGGACCCTTCGACTCATTCCTCGTGCTGCGTGCTCTCAAGACTTTGCCGGTCCGCATGAAAGCCCACTGTGAGTCAGCGGCTGAAATCGCCAGCTGGCTAGAGGCTCACCCGAAAATCGAGAAAGTCTACTACCCCGGCTTGAAATCTCATCCCAACCACGATGTGGCCACCAAACAGATGGATGGCTACGGCGGCATGGTAACCGCGGTGATCAAAGGCGGCCTCGACCCTGCGCGCAAATTCCTGGAACGCTGTCAGATTTTCTCCCTCGCCGAAAGCCTCGGCGGTGTCGAAAGCCTCGTCGAACACCCCGCCATCATGACCCACGCCTCCATCCCCGCCGACATCCGTGCCAGCTTGGGCATTGATGATGGTCTTGTGAGATTGTCTGTCGGCATTGAAGATATTGGGGATTTGAAGGCAGATTTGGAGCAGGCGTTGCTCTAGGAAAGCCCTGCTTTGCTACGACCGTTGATTCGCTCCTGCAAACAGGGGCAGCGAAAGGGCTTTTATCTCAGCTCAATTTCTACTAAAGAGAGATTTAAAAATGGATAAAAATGTAAAGGCGATTTTGAAATGACCAAACGAGACCGTTTCAAACCTCTTAGTATTAATGCGCTGCTGCTGGTCAGTGCGATGAGCCTGCTAGGCTGCTCTTCAGGTCAGGTTGCCCGGAACAGTGATTCAGTTGCTACTCATACGACGACAACAACTGTTACGTCGTCAGGCACGACGGTAGTTGAGAAAGACCTCCGAGTTCAGGATGTTGTTTCGACACTTGATCAAAAGACCTTCAACGTAAGACCTGTCAGGGAAGCCTGGACCGGGACATGGCGATTTGACTTCCCTCGCAGTGCTACAAACGTCATATCTTCCGGCGGCAACGCGCGCTTCACTCTAGTTTCACAAGGGAGTTCATTCTGTCACTCAGCTGGGGTACCCAGTGGGTGGACAGCAGGTGGCTGCTTCACGTTGACCAGCGACCCCAGTACCCCTGGCGGGTTTGTGATAGCCAAGGATGGTAAGGCCTACGCCAAGCTAACGCCCTCCTAATTGAATTTGCGATGATTCAATTGATCCTCGTCGCCTAACCTCTCTGTGGCTCGTCTCGGGTCCCGTTGAAAACCAGATTTCGTCAGCGGCCGCCAAATAGTCAGCCGGCGTCTCCTTGAGGTTAAACCGACAGCTAAGCTTGCACGACGGACTGTTCCTGGGCTCGGTAGCGGCTGAGTGCCAAATTTCACCCTAAGCGCCGCCGACAGGTGACCGTTTGTGAATTTCAGATTATGATACGGGTTATGATATGAAAATCAGAGGTTTTTTTGCCTTGGATTGAACCTGTTTTACAAACGAGCCTTTGAGAAATACCCTATGACCGATGCTGTGCATTTGACCAGTGTTTGTTATACCGTTGGAATGTTCTTAGTCGATTGGTAGACAATAATTATGACCATTCTTGTTAACTGGCTCGTGCCTGTGCTTTTTGCCAATGCGTTTATATCGTTTTTCATAGCTTTTTTTTGGCAAGTAAAAGTAATCTTCATGCTTTTAGGAGTTTCAGACTGGGAAAACGCTTATGTTCCTTGGAAGGCTCCCGGCAAGCAGAATAGTCCGCAAGGTAGGTTTGGGCGATTTTTAGCAGGCGAAATTTTCCCTGAGTTGCGACTCAAGTGGCTGAAAGCCATTGCATATGTTGCTTTAAGCTTTGTTACGTTGTTTGGTGTTGTGGGACTAATACTGATGTTTACACCAGAATTATTAAACTGACCCAAAGATTGAGTTGTACGTCGCAATCAATGGAAAATAAATCCGTGCAATACACCTTAGACTAGACATTTGGCACTCAGTAGCGACCCCTTCCCGCGCAGCTCAAAGGCCTCCGTACTATTTCACAAGACCTTCTGTCCCTTTGAGGACAAAGGCATCGCGGTCGTCTTCGCAAGACGTTCCGTTCATGGTGAAAGAATTTTCGTCGCGTGCAATTTGGATTTCAAAACTGCCCCAATTGTTTGACGCGACACCGTAAGGGTCTTCCATCTCAAAACCGCATTTTTTGGATGCATCGCCGTATCTGAACCAAAGGCCACCGTGGGTTCCGGCGATACTACCACCTGACGAGTATAGTGGGCCCAGATCATCAATGAAGTAAGTTATTGTTTTGTCCATTGTGTAATTTTGGTCCCGCAGCAGGTAGCGGAAAACGCCGTAGCTATCGACTGCACCGTCCCAGTAAAGGGCCTCTGTTTCGGTCTCCCACCAGAAATCCGCCGAGGCCGGACCAGAGAAAACGACCGCAGCAACAAGGCCAGCGGCGAGAGTCATTGAACGAGAGAGTTTCATAGTTGTTCCTTTTGATTAGGAAGCTAACAGCGCGATCCTCCTCACAACCGTCGGCCAATCCATTTAGCATCACGCCAACCAGGATAATCAACTCGGACCAGGGATCCCTGTTTGGCTCCAGCACACCGTCACACTTACAGGAACAATGGTCAAGCTCTATACTCGAAACCTCCCACTGTAGTTGACGACTAAAAATTTATAGACAGGATAAAGACACGATGCCGTTGCCTACCCCATCGCTTGCTGCGCGAAGAAGGAGGTGTCCTTTGGCTTCTCTGGCAACTGGACATCAATTTCCATGCAACGCACGCGGCCAGTTTCTTCACCGCGGATGAGCTCATAAGTGAATCTACTCGGCAGGTGGTTCTCATTCAGCTCAATGGCGTCTTCGGCGTAGTAGGTCGTGATGTAGAGCGTGCGTGATTTGTCTGACAGGTTGGGGGCTGATCCATGGAGCAGAGAGGAATGCATGAGGCAGACTGAGCCGGGTTTGCCGATGCATTTGACGATGTTGTCTTTATGCTCTTCGTAGACCTCGTCAGCGACTGTCCCAGTGAAGACACCGTTATGCCAATGGCTGTAAAGTGGCCCTGAGTGGGTGCCAGGCACGACCTCTAAAGGGCCGTTCTCAAGAGTGACTTCGTCTACGCAAAGCAAACAGGTGATCAAGTCGGTATTGGTCATAACCTGGAAAGGGAAATCCTGGTGGAACTTAACCTTAGTCGCGGCTCCGGGGAGTTTTGAATTAACCTTCCCGTGATGGAAACGGAGGTTTGGTCCAAGCAGTTCAGCAACAATGTCCACCGTGCGGGCATTGCGCATGATGTCTTCATAGACTTCTGAAACTTCCTCGGGAGACTGTACGCGGCGCAAAGCTGGCTTTTCAGCAGAATGCCCCGGTTCCAAATCAAAGCGTTTGCGACCATCCAAGGTATCACCATAGTCATCGTCATGTTGGCGGCTTTCTTCAACCCAACCTTCAAAAACCGACCGTAAACCGGCGAGCTGCTCAGGGGTCACTGCATCCTCGACAACCAAAAAACCGTCGCGCCAAAATCGATCCTTTTGTTCTTGTGTAAGCTCAGTCATGATTTCACTCCGGGACAAAAATCTGGTATATACCAGTAATTTGCTATATAGAAAATTCTGCCCTAGGCAATAGAAAATCACAGCCAAAGAAAATTTAGGCACCTTGCCCGATTCCTCTCAAAAGACGACACCCGACCTTCCCTTGTTCCGGCAGATCGTCGAACACATAAGATCACAGATCAATGATGGCCGTTTGAACGCCCATTCCGCCCTGCCTTCCGAACGTGCCCTCGCCGAGGATCACGGCGTCAGCCGCATGACTGCCCGCAGAGCCCTGGAAGCGATTGAGGCCGAAGGTTTGGCCTACAGCGAAGAAAGACGTGGGCGCTTTGTGTCGCCCAGACGGCTAACCTACAACGTCAACTCCATGTCTAACTTCGTCGCTGATGCAAAGCAGCAGAATATCGATGTTGAGGTTGAGTTGATTGAAAGCAAAGAGGTTACCGCGGACACCCGATTAGCGGAATTACTGACAATCGTTGAAGGGGCCAGCATAATTGAACGCACACGCTTGTTTCATTCAAACGATCACACGATTTTCTTTGAAACGGAATTCATCGCGCCTGATCTCTGCCCAGATCTTAGAAAACACGGTTCTGACGAGTTGTTAACCGAACGCTACGGCACACTAGGGCATACCGCTGATATCGTCGTCCGCATGGGTTCGATCAAGCCAACCGATGCTGCGCGTTTAAACGTGACGCCCTGGCAAGTCGGCATTGAACAAGAGCAGATCGTCAAGGATAGATCCGGCAAAGCATTCTGCTTCGTTCGTCAAATCTGGCGCGGCGAGCTTGTTCAGTTCTCCACTCAGGCAATCGAGAACCGTGAGAGCTAAATTTTGCTTTAGAAGGAGAGGCTTCACCGCCTTGTGACAAAGGGTTTATTTCATAGGCCTTAGGATCGTTTTAAGAAGCGATAGACCAGCAAAAACTTGAAGCAGAGCCTTAATGCCACCAATCGTCAAAGACCTCGGAGAGTTGACCGGCGCACTATTAGTGTTTGGCGGGCCGTATTCCAATCTCCAAGCGACCGAAGCGCTCTTTGCCAAGGCGGAACAACTTAACATTCCGGCCACGAACATCATCTGCACGGGCGATGTGGTCGCCTATTGTGGCGATCCCGGTGGCACGACTGACCTCATCCAAAAGAGCGGCATTCATGTGATTAAGGGAAATGTCGAAATTTCACTGGCCGAAGGAGCTGGCGATTGCGGCTGTGGCTTTGAGGAAGACTCCGCTTGTGATCTGCTTTCCGTCCAGTGGTTCAACCAGGCTGTAAAAGAAGTTTCAGCGGATCAAATCGAATGGAAAGCCGCCCTACCAGACAGTCTACAGTTCAATTTTGCAGGTCAGCGATTTGAGGTCGTTCACGGCGCCAGGACAGAAGTCAGTCGCTTTGTCTTTGCTTCCCAAGATCACGCACCACTTCTTGAAGACATGGCAAACAGAGCGGTCGATGTGACACTAGCCGGACACAACGGCATTCCCTACACCAAGTGCCTCGGCTCAAAAGTCTGGCACAACGCCGGTGTTATCGGCATGCCTGCGAACGAAGGGCAGCCACACTGTTGGTTCTCACTGATCAAAGAACAATCTGACGGTTCAATCGAATTCAGTCATCACAAATTGTCATACGATTTCAACACCGCAGCAGCCACCATGCGGAAAAAGGGCTATCCAGAACCCTACGCTCAGGCGCTTTCAAACGGCTTGTGGCCAAGTTTGGATGTCCTGCCAGAAGTCGAAAAACTTATGACGGGTCGTCCTTTGTCTGATCAGGTGCGGTCTCAATTACTTCTGCCTCTACAGCAGAAAGCAGCTTAGGTCTGTTCTGTATTAACGTCTCGGCACGCCACTTTAGGCTATCAACAGTGCCACAAGATGAGCACAGCATTTGCCAATCTTTGTGCGGCTCCGAACAGGACTGACAGAGCCAGATTGATTCTTGGGGGATTGAGGCCGCCTTCTCCAAATAAGCGGTGATAGCAGCCGGGCTTCCACCTTCAGCGCGCTCGACCTTGGCCAGCAACTTATAGGCCTTTTCACTAGGCTTTTTGGCAATTGCCTCTTCTAAGCAATGCTTAGCCTCACCCCAAAGATCAGCCGCTAATGCTGTTTCCGCCTTGGCAATCAATGACACTGGATCATTCTCGTTGATGGCAAAGAGTTTCTCGCCCGCCTTGTATTTGTCCATAGCCTCTGAAACTTTTTTAGCGTCAAAATAGATTGGCACCAAATCAGGATGAGGTTGTTTCTTCCAGGCTTTTTCAATTGCGGCGGCGGCTTTGCGATGGCGGTTTGTTGCAACATAGAGCCGAGCCTGTGCTTCCTGTGCTGCAACGAGACTTGGATCACGGTTTACAGCCTTGATAGCGCGGTTCAACGCAAACTCGAGGTCACCAGCCTTTTCTTTTTCAAGGGCTATTTGGGTTAGGACCACCGCTTGCTTATGTTTGCTTTCTTCCTTTGGTAACAGCTTGCGCGACTGCGCTTCTTGCAGGGCTTCCAGTGCCTCGCTGTAGTGCCCTTCATTGGCTTCCAGCAAGTGCAACTGCTCAAAAACCCATTTGGAATCAGGGCGCAATTTCTTTGCTTTGTAGGCAAGTTTTAACGCTTCATCCCTGTCGCCTTTTTTGATGGCTTGATTGGTCAGCCCTCTCAAACCGAGAAATGCTGTTTCTTCATTGTCCAGCATCTGAATGAAGTATTTTCGTGCTGCGTTCTCATCACCATTCAGCTGCGCTGCCTGAGCTTGCAACAACATAGTTAGCGGCGGCTCATTGAGTAAAACATCGGCCTTTTTGGATTGCTTACGGGCCTCGTCAGGGTCCCCAGCAGCAACGGCTACCATGCCCAACGTCAGAGCTTTGTAGCCCCGAGAGCGTTTGTTGTTTTTGTAAACCCTCATCAAACTGCCGGGCGAGCGCCATAGCCCCCTTAGGACAGAGAAAGTAAAGATGACTAGAATCGTAAAAATCAACAGAACCAGCAAAGCAATACCGGTGGAAAGCGAGACCTCTCGCCCGAACCAATTAATTTCAACGGTCCCAGGGTGTTGCGCAATCCAAAGCGATGCAAAAACAACGATTGCAATGAGCAAAAAGAACCAAAGGATACGAAGCATAATGTGTTATCCTATTGACTGATCGCTTGAAGAGCGGTCAGTTGAAGTTCGGAGGACAATGAAATCGTTTTCTCACTTTCGATGGCTTTGGCCAGCCAATCCGAGGTTGCAGATTGATAGTTTTCACCCAAACTCTGCAATTCTTGAATGGCTTTGCTGAGATCACTGTTATCCAACGCCAAAGAAACACGCGCTATGACACCGTCAACGCCCGGCAACGTTTCCGCACCATCGGTCCGACGAACCGTGACCACGGACGTCATTTGTCCCAAGACAGCGTCCAACAAAGAAGCATCATTTTCGGTTGCCTCGATGGCTTTGATCTCTTTGATGAGAGCCGGCATCTGTGCTTTCAGAGCCTCAACGGTCGCAATACCAGATTTTGCGACAGGTGCGAGTTCCTCGATTGCCTTTTTAGAAGCGGTATCAGAACCCGCTAACTTTCGCAATGCATTGAGTTCTGATTCAAAATTCTGCCCAGACGTTGCAAGTATTTTAACCTGAGTAGCCGCCACCAAGAAAGCCGAGGCTTGTCCAGAATTACCGCTTGGTTCAGACTGCTTTTGCTCGACCGTAGCCAACCCGGAATTCACTGTTGCCAAAGCTGACCCAAGCTTGTCGTTTTCTGCGACCAGCGACTGAATTTTACTGTTCAATTGTTTGATTGTGCCTGCGTTTTGACTTAGGGCGGCTTTCATAGCTGACACTTGCTGGCTGAGCGCTGCAAGATCGTCAGAACTTACGCCCTTTGCCGAGGCAGCTGCAGCATCCGTGCGTAATTTGCTTAACTCGCCTTTGAGAGATTCTAATTGCTGCTTCAGATCCGCCACGGCTGTGTCTGCCGGTTTTTCGCGAACTTCTTTTTCAAGAGTCGCAAGTCTGCCTTGCAGGTTCTCGCTCAAGGCTGCAACCGATTGCGCCTGGCTACGACCCTCATTCCAACCAAGTGGCTCGCGCAGGAAGTAAGCAGCGGCGACAACAACAATAGAAACAACCAGCGCAACGAGTACGCTTGGCATTAAGCTGCCTTTTTGCAAGGTCTGATCTTCGCTCTGAAATTCTTCAATGACTTCGGGGTTATCGATGACTATCTCTTCCTTGCCATGCGGGTCATTGGGTTCGGATTGGGCCTTTTTATCTTCAGTCACTTTGCAGTTTCGCCTTTCTCACAGCGGCAATCAAATAAGTTTCACAAAATCATTGAGGTTAGGTTTAGGGGAAGTCAAAACACCCTCCCAAGCCTCTTCATTTATCTCTCTGGCCACAGCTTCACTCATGCATATGGCCTTTGTTAATGATAGATCAATCGGTGTGTCGCTGCCATCAATCAGTTTTGTAAAATTTCGAGCAGCCAGAGGCGACAAGAAAGTCGCCGAATCAAGTCTTGTGTGATTTATTTCGAATTTAATGTTTTCTGGAATTTTTTCAAGCCAAACCGCTCTGTAGACCACAGCGCTTTCAACTGAAAAACCTGCGGCGCTCAGCTTCGAATCCAAATCACCAGCTGTCTCTGCCCCCTTCAGATAGAGCAAAGGCCCAGCCAGTGGATCTAATCGTTCAATAATCCTGTCTGTCAATGCCAAGACGTCACCGTTTGCACTCGTCACCGAAACAAACCCTGCTTCCCTTGCAAGTTCAGCCGTCGCATCACCAACGGTAAAACAGGGTAGCGATTTCAGCAGTCGATCGTCACTGTCAATCGTACCCACAGCATTGCCACTTGTGAACACGATAGCCTGAAAGACGTTGAGGCTGGGCAGAGTAAAAGGAAGAAACTCAATTCTGCTCATGGGGCAGAAGACCGGCTCAGCCCCTTTGGCTCGGATCATCTCCGCAATTTTGTCCTTAGCCGGACCCTCTGGTCTCGTGACCAAAACTTTCTTCAAGCGCCTATGGCCTCTATCTGGTCAAAGAAATCTTGCCCTAATTGATCGCGCATAGACCGGGCCAAATTAAGACCGAGTTCTTCAGCTTCTTCTGGAGCCCCAACAATTCTACTTGATTGCGCTTGCGTTCCGTCCGGCAGAGCCGCCCAGGCGCTCAAAATCAATTCGCCGCCATCCAGCACGGCGTATCCAGCGATCGGCGTACGGCAAGAACCATCCAGGCCTTTCAACAAAGCACGCTCTGCTTTCACGACGATAGCAGTCTCAGGATGGTTCAGCTTTTGAGACCAAGCTCTGGCTTCTTCGTCATCACTTCTGATTTCAATGCCGACCGCACCCTGCGCAACCGCAGGCAACATAGCTTCCGGAGCTAACACTTGTGTAGCAATCTCTGGCTGTCCCAGACGATTGAGCCCGGCCAATGCCAACAAAGTCGCATCAGCGAGACCATCGCGAAGTTTGCCAAGTCTGGTTTGAACGTTTCCGCGGAACAGTGTCACTTTCAGATCAGGGCGTTTGGAAAGGATCATCGCCTGACGCCGAAGTGAGGCCGAGCCGATCACTGCGCCCGCTGGCATTTCATCCAAAGAGCCGTATTTCTCTGAGATCAGAGCGTCGCGTGGATCTTCACGCTCCAAGATAGTGGCTATTTCCAAGCCTTCAGGCAAGACCGTAGCCACATCTTTCATCGAATGTACAGCCAAGTCGATATCACCATCGAACAAGGCTCGCTCAAGCTCTTTCGTGAAAAGCCCCTTGCCGCCAACTTCTGACAAGGGCCGGTCTTGTATCTTGTCACCCGTTGTTTTCAAGATCACAACGTCGACTATCAGATCGACAGATTCCTTCGCAGCCTCAGCCAACAGAAGATCACGAACCTCATGGGCCTGCGCTAAAGCAAGCGGGCTGCCACGGGTACCAATAGAAAGGGTCTTTGCACTCATGGGTAAGACGTTTAAAAGCTATCAACTGACCTGACAAGAGCCCCGCGACCGAAAGAACCTTTTGTAAATGATTGTTTTAGGGATCGAAACTTCCTGCGACGAGACTTCCGCTGCCGTAGTGACGTCCGAAAGGGATATTCTTTCGAATGTGATTCATTCTCAGCTGGATGATCACCGTCTCTATGGTGGTGTTGTGCCAGAGATAGCTGCCAGAGCACACCTTGTTAAGATCGAGGCCATCATCGATGAAGCTTTACAACGCGCCGGGGTCGGATTCGAAGACCTGGACGGCGTGGCCGCAACCGGGGGCCCAGGGCTAATCGGTGGCTTGATCATTGGCACCATGGCGGGCAAAGCTATCGCCGCTGCTCACGCCTTGCCCTACTTGGCTGTTAATCATCTCGAAGGCCATGCCTTGACCGCGAGGCTCACCGATGACGTGGCATTCCCCTACCTCCTCTTGCTGATTTCAGGCGGGCACTGCCAGCTGTTGATCGTTAGAGGAGTTGGTGATTATCAGAGGATCGGCACCACCCTTGACGATGCCTCAGGCGAAGCCTTCGATAAAACAGCAAAGATGTTAGATTTAGGTTTCCCAGGCGGTCCGGCCGTTGAGCGCGCTGCGCAGTCCGGTGACAAGGACCGCTTCGCACTTCCCCGGCCAATGCGTCGCAAGAAACATTGTGACTTCTCCTTCTCTGGTTTGAAGACAGCCGTCAGGCGGCAAAAAGACTTGTTGGAACAGGAACGCCCGCTAAGCAACCGAGACCGAGCCGATCTAGCCGCCTCATTCCAAGAATCAGTAGCCGATAGTCTGGCCGACCGTACCAGCCGCGCCTTTGAAGTCATGACGGAACAGTTTGGGTCAGGTAGGCCTTTGGTCGTTGCTGGTGGTGTGGCGGCTAACAAACGGATCGCCGAAGTCCTCCGTATTCAAGCAAAAGAAGCGGGTTCTCCTTTAATTACTGCACCGCTGGAACTCTGCACAGATAACGGCGCAATGATCGCCTGGGCTGGGATTGAGCGTCTAAAGTTAGGTCAAACAGACGGGCTGGATTTCGCCCCAAGACCGCGGTGGCCTCTTGATTCTTCTGCGCCAAAATCCATCTATGCAGGAGCAGCAAAGGCTTGAACATGGAACTCTTCTCTAAGATTGGTGTAATTGGCGCTGGAGCTTTTGGCACTGCACTCGCAATTGCTATCCACCAGCAAGGCCGGAACATTGTGCTGTGGGCGCACAAACCTGCGGCAGCCATGGCCATGAAAGAACGTCGCGAAAATGTTGAGCGGTTGCCCGGTGCCGCCATTCCTGGCGCCATCGACGTCACATCTAACCAGGAACGTTTATCCGATTGCGACCTTGTGCTTTACGTGGGGCCAGCTCAACAATTTGCACAATCCTTCAGAGACTGGGACGCTATCTTAGCCTCCGACACCCCTATGGTGATTTCTGCTAAAGGCATTGACCAAGCCAGCGGCGAACTCCTCACGACCATTGCCGTCAATCACGCTCCTAATCGTCCTGTTGCTATCCTATCTGGCCCGAGTTTCGCCAAAGACATCGCTGCAGGTCTTCCAACCGCCCTCACACTTGCTTGTGTTGACGGAGCTCTTGGTGAAAAGATTTGCCTCTCAATCGGCAGTCGGACACTTCGTCCCTACTGGAGCGAGGACATCATTGGCACCCAGGTTGGAGGGGCCTTGAAAAATGTGATCGCCATCGCTTGTGGTATTGTCCATGGTAAAGGGCTCGGCGAAAGTGCGCGCACAGCATTGATGACTAGGGGTTTAGCAGAACTCGCAAGATTGACAGCGGCCCTCGGCGGCGATCCCAAAACCCTGATGGGCCTTTCGGGAATAGGCGATCTGTCACTGTCTTGTAATTCTCTTCAATCACGTAACATGTCGTTTGGTAACGAACTCGGCCAGGGCAAAACCGTCCAAGATATCCTAAACAGCCGCTCCGCCGTCACCGAGGGCGTGATGACAACAAAGGCTGTCCATGAACTGGCACAAAAACTCGGCCTAGAAATGCCAATCACCGCGGCAGTCTACGCCGTTGTTCACGACAACAAGCCTCTGGAAGACACCATTGACCTCCTCTTGGCCCGACCCTACAAAAAAGAAACTCAATAAAAGGAAAATCTGTGCTTTTTGCCATTCACTGTTTCGACAAAGCCGACCATTTGCAAGTTCGCATGGATACTCGTACCGCTCATCTGGACCATCTGAAAGCCGTGAGAGATCGCATTTTTGCCGCTGGTCCTACCCTGGACAGTAATGGCAAACCTAACGGCAGCCTAATTATCGTTGAATATGACGATATTGCCGAAGCCCAAGCTTTGGCTGACGGCGACCCTTACAAGGCCGCCGGTTTGTTTGAGGCTGTAACTGTTCAGCCGTGGAATAAGATTGAATTGCCTGAGTAATCCTTTAGCCCCCTTGTCCTCGAGGGAGTGCAAGCGACCGAAGGACCTTGCGGAGACAAGCGAGTTCTAATCTTCGAAAAGATCCTTCGTCGCCTTGCTCCTCCAGGATTGGAGATAAATATACCATCATGAATTATTGGCTGATCAAATCTGAACCTGAAAGCTGGTCGTGGGACGATCAGATGTCGGTGGAAAAAGAACATTGGGACGGCGTTCGTAACTACCAGGCCGCCAACAACATGAAGGCCATGAAAATTGGCGACCGCGCCTTCTTCTATCACTCAATTAAAGAAAAGCAGATCGTCGGCATCGTCGAAGTGGTCACAGAGTACTACCCGGACCACACCGATCCCAAAGGACGGTTTGGCATGGTTGATTTCAAAGCCGTCAAGCCTGTTAAGCGGCCCGTCACCTTGGCAGAAATCAAAGCCACTGAAAGCCTTTCAAACTTGGCGCTCGTCAAACAGTCTCGTTTGTCAGTGGTAGCGGTCACTGCCGAAGAGTGGCAAATCATCTGCGAAATGGCAGAAACGGATCCGAACTAAAAGTCAGTACAGCGTCCGCCAACTTCCCAGTCACCGTAACGGGTAGGTTCCAAGCCCCCTCGCCCGCCGATTTCTTTGGGTTTGTCTGAGGAAGAGCCGCCTTTCGCCAGTTTTGCTTCGGCGAGCGCACGTTCCATATCTGCTCTCGATATGGGCTTATCTCCAGGCTTTGGTCTGGCTTTTAGGCGAGCACCGGTTGGTGTCGGGGCAGTATGGGATTTAAATTTTTCATTCATTCCCCATATATGGCAGAGTAACCAAAGAATTTAAAGAAGGGACCTGAAAGGTTTATTCACCGAAATGAACTTTACTAAAACTGCTCTCCTACTCGCGGCACTAACCGCATTTTTCATGGGTATGGGCTATTTGCTTGCCGGTGCTACAGGTGCATTGATCGCTTTTGTGATCGCACTTGGCATGAATGCATTCTCTTACTGGAATTCGGACAAGATGGTGCTGAAGATGCACAACGCCGAGCAAGTGACCGCCCAAACCGCACCCGATCTGGTCGACATGGTGGCTGAGCTGGCACGCAATGCCGAACTGCCGATGCCAAAGGTTTATGTCATTCGCGAAGACCAACCCAATGCCTTTGCGACCGGACGCAATCCGGAAAATGCCGCCGTCGCCGCAACCACTGGCTTGATGAACCGCCTCACTTACGAGGAATTGGCGGGGGTGATGGCGCACGAGCTGGCGCACGTTAAGAACCACGACACACTCATCATGACGATCTCCGCGACGATAGCGGGCGCTATCTCGATGCTTGCTAATTTCGCCATGTTTTTTCGTGGCGGTTCAAACCGTGGCGGCAACATCATCGTTGTTTTAATCGCGATGTTTTTTGCGCCGATGGCCGCTGGTGTCATCCAAATGATGATCAGCCGAACGAGAGAATACGCCGCAGATCGAATGGGCGCAGAGATTTGCAAGAACCCACTTTGGCTCGCAGATGCCTTGCGCAAGATCGAGCAAGCAGCTAAAGGCATTGATTACGAACGCGCAGAGCAAAATCCAGCCACCGCGCACATGTTTATCATCAATCCGCTGCATGGTCGTCCCGGTGACAGCCTCTTTTCTACCCATCCAAAAACAGCCAATCGTATCGAGGCTCTGATGGAAATGGCCAGAGAACAGGGGCAACTACACCAAGGCCCTTGGCGCTAGGGAATCCGCAAGAAGATAATGGCTCGACCTCAGTTTAACCGCAACCAAAACTCCCGTCCCAATCCTAAGCCAAAAGTCAAAATCGATTTGGCTCGAACAATGGCACTGGAAGTGTTGATTGCGGTCTTGGATCGTGGGTTTCCGCTCGACAGCTCTTTCGATGAGAAAGCAAAGGAAGCCAATCTTGGAAACCTAGACGTTCGTTTCGCTCGCCACCTGGTCGCCACGACCTTGCGCCGGATGGGGCAGATCGATTTGGTCCTTAACTCCTATTTGGAAAAACCGCTAGAGCATCGAAATAGAGAAGGTCTGCACATCCTTCGTATGGGGATTTGCCAAATCCTTTACATGGAAACCGCTGACCACGCCGCGGTCAGCACCTCTGTTGACTTGCTCAACGCGCGGAAGATGTCTGGCATCGCAAAACTCAGCAACGCGGTCCTGCGCAAGGTTGTCGGCGATCAAGACAAATGGAAAGAGCGCATCGCAAACGATGCTGGGCTACAACGTGTGTCTCTGCCCATCTGGCTGAGACAACGCTGGATAAAGGCTTACGGCCAAGAGCAAGTCACTGAGATTGCCAAAGTCTTCCTAGCGATCCCGCCTTTTGATTTGACCCTGCGCGATAGCAATGAACAAGGCGACTTGGTCGAAAAATTAGAAGGGCAAGCGCTTGGGCAGTCGACAATCCGCTTGCAATCCGTCGGCTCGACCATCACCTCGTTGCCAGGATTCGAGACGGGCCAGTGGTGGTTACAAGATCTTGCAGCAACCCTTCCCGTATTGGCCTTAGGCGATGTTCAGGGAATGGATATCGCTGATCTCTGCTCGGCCCCTGGCGGTAAAACGCTCCAGTTAGTGGCCGCCGGTGCAAAAGTCATCTCTCTCGATAAGAGTGAACACCGCCTGACACGCGTTCATGAAAATCTCGCGCGCATGAACCTCAAGGCCGACGTCATTGAAGAAGACGTCGCCGAGTGGGCAGGTAAAACCTCTAAGCGTTTCGATGTGGTGCTCCTTGATGCGCCGTGCAGCGCGACTGGCACGATTAGGCGCCACCCAGACATTCTTTGGAACCGCGATCCCGCTCAGCTGTTGCAATACGTTCCTGTACAAAAGGACATGCTGCACGCCTCCGCCAACCTGGTTAAACCAGGGGGCTGTTTGCTCTATGCCGTTTGCTCTCAAGAGCCAGAGGAAGGCGAAAGGCAAGTCACTGCTTTCCTTTCGCGTCATCCAGAATTTGAGACTTCTCCCATCAGCCCCGAAACCTTACCGCTTGTTCCCGAGGCCATCAGTGATGAAGGCTGGGTCCGCACTTTGCCAACAATGCTCGCCGACCAAGGCGGTATGGATGGTTTCTTCTTTGCCAAGCTAAAACGCAAGAATTGATATCTTCTTGCTGCTAGGGCTTCGATTCGCTACAAAAAAGTCTGAATTGTTTTGGCCGCCTAAGGCGACCACATAGTTTTCAAAGCAATTTGAGTTTATTGCTTATCAGATTGATCTTTTTGAAGTGCTGCAACAGATTAACATAAAAGAGATAACGGCTAAGCTGAGCGAGCTTTGGCGCGGCGATGAGCCCGCGCCCATTAGGTTTGAAAAACTCGGCTATCGCTTGAAGATGCCCTATCTTGCGTCGCCGCTCTATCCGCTTGTTCTCAACCGCCGAAATCCTGAAACAGTGAACACGTCAGCGACGTCCCTTTGGCCTGGTTCAGCCGAGCGAGGACAGCGGCTGTTGGATGGGCAATTTGAGTTCGACAATGAGCTGATCCAGATAGCTGAACCGACTTGGGCACCCGCTGGAGCTTCCCGTCACTGGAAGAAGGAACTTCATTCCTTCGTTTGGTTGAGGGATTTGCGCGCCGTTGGCGATAAAGAGGCTTCGATCGCCGCCCAAAAAACGGTCTCCTTCTGGATCAGCAAAAACCGCTACTGGTGGCCGAACTCTTGGCATCCTTTGGTGACAGGGCGACGGCTCCATCATTGGACATCTTCTCTCGATTTTCTATCACAAAACGCCCCAGCAGACTTTCATAAGGAAGTCGCTACCTCGATCTATATCCAGGCCAATCATTTGGCCCAGGTTTTACCAGCTGGTCTGAGAGGGGCCAGACTTGTCACCGCCGCGAAAGGCCTCGTCACGGCAGGTTTGGCTCTACCACGTTGCCCTAAGCTTTGGCGTCAAGGGATCACTTTGATCGAAGAGGCGCTCAAGACCGATGTTGCTAGCGATGGTTTTCACAGAGAACGGTGTCCCAAAAGCCAATTCATCGTGCTTCGCGATTTGATCGACCTCAGGAACGCCTTTGCTCAAGCTGAACTAGCAGAGCCAAGTTTCCTGGATGAAGCCATCACCAAAATGGCACCAGCGCTAAGGTTTTTCATACAACCAGATGGACAGATCACACACCTCAATGCTGTTCCGTCAGTGTCTCCCGAGGCCGTCCAGCGGTTGCTAAAATGGGCAGACGGAGGGGCTGGGCCAACCGCACAAGAATCAACAGAGCTTGGTTTCCAAAGGCTCTCCAGTAAAAACGCCTGCCTTTTTGCTGACGTTGGCGTCCCTGCTCCTTCCGGGTATGACAGGTCAAGTCATGCCGGTACGCTAAGCTTTGAGTACAGCTCAGGCAAAACCAAGCTCATTGTTAACTGTGGTAGCCATGTCGAGAAAGCACTTTGGGGCAAGCCACAGCGCGTGACGGCAGCGCACTCAACGCTTGTGGTCAATGAGACCAATTCCTCCGAGATTTTGGAAACAAAAGGCCTGGGTCGGCAGCCTCGATTGGTTACGGCCATCCGTTCTGAAACCAATGACACGCTGATGTTGGACACCAGTCATGACGGGTACGAAGAACTCGGGCTGGGCATTCATCACCGCCGTTTGAGAATGGCCCAGTCTGGTGCATTGCTAGAGGGTGAGGACCGATGGGAAAGTTCAGCGGAAGTGCCCGCTGTTCTCCGCTTTCATTTGCATCCCGAGGTGAGAGCCTCTCTAACGACCGACGGTACAGCGGTCTTGCTCAACCCCAATAAGGGGCCGGGCTGGCGTTTCCAGGCCCACGGCGGCTCGTTAGAAGTCACTGAGTCCATCCACCTGACAGGCAACGAACACCGTCGAACAAGTCAGATCGTGGTGCACCTCAACCCTGCTCATCAATCACGACTGATCGTCTGGTCCTTTTCAAAACAAAGTTAATGTGCTGGTTAGGATACTTGAAACTAGTACGACAAAGCGCCGCTTAATGCGCCGGTTGGTTGACCCCTTTGGTTGGCCACCTTATCTCAGCACCAAGTTTCACTCAAACATCAGGGTCCAGTCATGACCATTAAACGCGCCTTGCTTTCTGTTTCCAACAAAGCCGGTTTGCTGCCGCTTGCTCGAGGTTTGAGCGATAAGGGCGTACAGCTTTTTTCAACTGGCGGAACTGCGAAAACCATTCGCGATGCTGGGATTGCTGTCACGGATGTGGCGGAGCTGACTGGATCTCCAGAAATTCTGGGCGGTAGAGTTAAAACGCTCCATCCTAAAGTCCACGGCGGCATTCTAGGGCGCCGGGATTTGGATGACCATCTTGCTCAGATGAAAGAGCATGGAATAGAGGCCATCGACCTGGTTGTCGTCAACCTCTACCCCTTCAGAGAAACACTGGCATCAGGCGCGGACTACGACACATGTGTTGAGAACATCGATATCGGCGGTCCCGCCATGATCAGAGCCGCCGCAAAGAACCACGCTTCCGTGGTCATTCTGACTGATCCAAACGACTATGACAGTTTCCTTGGCGCTTTTACGCAATCAGGGGATGTCTCTGTTGAACAGAAACGGTCTTACGCTGCAAAAGCCTACGCCCACACAGCCGCATACGACACTGCCATCTCAACCTGGTTGACCAAAGAAGCCGGCACCGAAATGCCATTGGAAATATCTTTTGCCGGTAAGAAGATATCCACTCTTCGCTATGGTGAAAACCCCCATCAAAGTGCAGCGGTCTATGCCAACGGCGATAAGAGACCGGGTGCTATCAACGCCGAAATCGTCCAAGGCAAGGCCCTTTCCTACAACAATCTGAACGACACCGATGCCGCCTTTGAATGCGTGTCAGAGTTCTTGGTTCCTGCAGTTGCAATCATCAAGCATGCCAACCCTTGTGGTGTCGCCATGCGTGAATCTTTGGCTGAAGCTTATAGGGCAGCCTTGGCTTGCGATCCTGTCTCTGCCTTCGGCGGTATCATTGCTTGCAACCGTCCTTTGGACGGGGAGACAGCTACTGAAATCGTTAAGATCTTCACGGAAGTTATCATTGCGCCTGGAGCTGATGAAGCCGCTCTAGCGGTTATTGCCTCCAAACCAAATCTGCGCTTGTTGTTGACGGACGGCTTGCCAGACCCCGCAGAGCCTGGAATGGCCTACAAATCAATCGCTGGCGGTCTGTTGGTTCAAAATCGCGATGCCGGACAAGTAGGCCCCGACGAGCTGAAAATCGTCACAAAGCGCCAACCGACTGCTTTGGAAATTGCCGACCTGTTGTTTGCCTTCCGCGTCGCCAAACACGTAAAATCTAACGCGATCATTTACGCCAAAAATGGTTCCACTCTTGGTGTCGGTGCCGGTCAAATGAGCCGCGTCGATTCAGCAAGGATCGCCGCTAGAAAGGCTGATGACGCCAATCTTCCCACAGAAGGCTGTATCGTAGCATCCGACGCATTCTTCCCCTTTGCAGACGGATTGGATGCCGCCATTAATGCCGGGGCCAGCGCAGTAATCCAGCCAGGCGGTTCTATGCGCGATCAGGAAGTGATCGATAGGGCTGACAAGGCGGGACTCGCAATGGTCTTCACAGGAATGCGCCATTTCCGTCATTAATGCTCTCATTCAATCGCGTTTGCTCGCGCTGTCATTGACAGTCCCCTAAACAGTGCCTATCTGTGTGGCCGGTTTACCCAAGCCATTTTGCAATGAAATCAGTTTAGTACAGGATTAGGGCTCTATGTTTGCAGGAATTGCCAAAAAGATTTTTGGCTCTGTTAATGACCGGCAGGTTAAGAAATTGTTGGCGCGCGCCGAAAAAATAAGCGCGCTAGAGCCACAATATGAGGCCCTAAGCGATGACGATCTGAAAGCTTGCACAGCCCGGTTTCGCGAAAGACTGGCGAACGGCGAAACACTAGATGACGTCATGAATGAAGCCTTCGCGGTTGTCAGAGAAGCCTCCAAACGTACCCTCGGCCTTCGGCATTTTGATGTCCAAATGGCTGGTGGCATGATCCTCCACGAAGGTATTATTGCTGAGATGGCTACAGGTGAAGGTAAAACCCTAACAGCCACACTGCCCGTCTACCTCAATGCCATTGAAGGCAAAGGCGCACACGTCGTCACAGTCAACGACTATCTGGCGAAACGTGATGCCGAAGACATGGGTCAGATTTATGGTTTCTTAGGCTTAACAACCGGTGCCATCGTCCCGGGCATGGACGACGATGATCGCCGGGTAGCCTACGCTTGCGATGTTACTTACGGTACTAACAACGAACTTGGTTTTGACTATTTGCGCGATAACATGAAATTCCGTCTGGACTCCATGGTCCAGCGAGATTTCAATTTTGGTATTGTTGATGAAGTTGATTCGATCCTCATCGACGAAGCCAGAACGCCTCTAATCATTTCCGGTCCTGCGGAGAATTCTTCCGACCTCTACCGCGATGTCGACAAAGTCATGCCTGGCATGGTCGAAGCCGACTATGACATGGACGAGAAAGCCCGTTCTATCAACATGACCGAAGAAGGCATTGAACATGCCGAAGCTTTGCTTGTAGAAGCAGGTCTTATGGAGCAGGACTCAACCCTCTATGACATGCACAACATCGCTTTGTTGCACCATATCAACTCTGCGCTGAGAGCCCACAAGCTCTTTACCAAAGACAAGGATTACATGGTCCGGAACGACGAAATCGTCATCATTGACGAGTTCTCCGGACGTGCCATGGAAGGACGCCGTTTCTCTGAAGGGCTGCATCAAGCCCTTGAGGCCAAAGAAGGTGTTTCAATCCAGGCAGAAAATCATACGCTCGCTTCTATCACTTTCCAGAATTTCTTCCGCCTCTACCCAAAGCTGGCTGGTATGACCGGTACTGCTTTGACCGAGGCTGGCGAATTCAGCGAAATCTACAATCTGGAAGTCACGGCGGTTCCAACCAATGAACCCATGATCCGGATCGACGAAGACGACAAGGTTTTCAGAACTGAGCAAGAAAAATACAAAGCGATTGTTGATGAAATCGTAGAAGCCAGCAAAAAACAGCAACCGGTGCTGGTTGGTACAGTTTCGATTGAGAAATCAGAATTCCTGGCTGGCGAGTTAACCAAGCATGGCATCAAACACTCCGTTTTGAACGCTCGTTTCCATGAGCAAGAAGCTAATATTATTGCTGAAGCCGGTGTCCCCGGTTCTGTGACAATCGCAACGAACATGGCCGGTCGCGGTACTGATATTCAGCTTGGCGGTAACCTAGCCAAACAAATCGAGAATGAAGTCAGCGAAGATGATAGCGACCAGGTAAAGGCTGAGAAAACAGCCAAAATCAAAGCTGACATCGCTGAACGGAGAAAACAAGTTCTCGAAGCAGGTGGCCTTTATGTGATCGGTACTGAACGTCATGAAAGCCGACGCATCGATAACCAGTTGAGAGGTCGTTCTGGTCGCCAAGGCGATCCCGGTAGAACACAGTTCTTCCTCAGCCTTCAAGACGATCTGATGAGAATCTTCGGTTCAGACCGCATGGATTCAATGCTTCAAAAATTGGGCCTTGAAGAGGGTGAAGCCATCGTCCACACCTGGATCAACAAGGCCATCGCCAAAGCTCAAACAAAGGTTGAAGGCCGTAACTTCGAAATTCGTAAGAACCTGTTGAAGTACGATGATGTGATGAATGACCAGCGTAAGGTCATCTATGAACAGCGCCGTGATATCATGAAGGCGGACGATGTGTCGGAGACCGTGACTGACATGCGTCACCAGGCAATCGAAGATGCCATCACTGTCCATATTCCTGCGGGCTCTTATCCTGAGCAGTGGAATACAACTGGCCTAGAAACATCAATCGAAGATCTATTGGGCTTAGGCTTGCCCGTCGCTGAATGGGCGGCGGAAGAAGGCGTTGCAGACGAAGAGCTTTATGATCGCATCGTGGCAGAAGCCGACAAACACATGGCTCGTAAAGCAGCCAACTTTGGCCCAGAGACGATGCGTCTTGCCGAGAAATCTATTTTGCTACAGATCCTGGATCAACAGTGGAAAGAGCATCTGTTGCTCGTCATTCAGCTGCGTGACGGCATTGGCCTCAGAGCTATCGGCCAACGCAATCCACTCAACGAATACAAACAAGAAAGCTTTGCACTGTTTGAAGAGTTGTTAGGCAACATCCGTAAAACAGTTTGTGTCGTCATTAATCGTATTGAACTGCAGTCAGCAGAAGAGATGGATTATCCAGACGACGATGATATCCCTTCACCCGAGACTATTGAACCGGCACAACCCTTTCGCAACCAAGCAGCCGATGAGATCAATCCGAACGACTCTAGCACATGGGGTAAAGTGCCAAGAAACGCACCCTGCCCTTGTGGATCAGGTAAGAAGTTCAAACAGTGTCACGGTGCTGTAAGCTAAAGTTAAAGGCCTCAGCTTAGCAGCAGAGGAAATACTAACGCCAATGGCTTTTGACTCACCGGGGTTTGTGGACGCGGCGCTTGAGCGCAAACTAAAGGCAAGCTTTCAGTTTGCCCTAGTATAAGTTTCGACTACCCAACCAAACCTTCTTGTCCCATTGCCGAGAACTTTTCACGGCGATGGGCTTTCAATTCAGTCTTGCCGAGACCAGAGAGCGAAATCAAGCTTTTCTCGATCGTGTCGCCCAAAGCCGCAATGGTTTGTGTAGGATGCCTGTGCGCACCACCCAACGGTTCCTCGACGATGTCATCAATCACTTTGAGAGATTGAAGATCCTGGGCCGTAATTTTCAACGCGTTCGCCGCATCGACATTGTACTCGCCATCACGCCACAATATCGAGGCACAGCCTTCGGGAGAAATCACTGAATAAACCGCGTGTTCCAGCATCACGACATGATTGGCCGCCGCAATCGCAATGGCCCCGCCAGAGCCGCCTTCACCAATCACAGTAGAAATCATCGGCACCTGTAGATTGAGGCAAGTTTGGATAGATCTTGCGATAGCCTCTGCCTGACCACGTTCTTCAGCACCGACACCAGGATAAGCGCCCGCGGTATCAACAAAGGTTAGAACGGGAAGGCCAAAACGGTCCGCCATCTCCATCAAACGAATGGCTTTACGATAGCCCTCAGGCCGTGTCATGCCAAAATTATGTTTCATCCGGCTGGCCATATCGCGGCCCTTTTCCTGGCCCATCGCGATGACAGATTGGCCCCTGAAACGCCCGATACCGCCAACTAGCGCGTGATCTTCAGCGTAAGCACGGTCACCAGCCAAAGGCATGAAATCATCAATCAATCCGTTGATGAAATCCTGACTATGCGGCCGATCTGGGTGTCTCGCTATCTGAGTTTTCTGCCAAGCCGTTAGATTTGTGTAGGCCGATTTAAGCTGTTTGTCGATTTTCGCCTGCAGCTTCGTGACTTCGTCAGCAATGTTAAAATCTTCGCTGTCGGACAAACGCCGCAGCTCATGAATCTTACTTTCAAGTTCTACAACGGGGCGTTCAAAGTCCAAAATGTGCAAACTGCTCATAGTCTAAATCTTACTCTTAGTATTGAGGGACTGAGTTAGGCATGACGGAGGAGAAATTCAAATAGATTGAATTAAAACTTTGGTGCCTGCTCTAACTTTTGCACAGACAAAGATCAACCGGATTTCGACCGCGACGCCAAAGGATGGTGCTCTTGAACCAATTTTTGTAATCGCGAATCCAACACATGTGTGTAAATCTGAGTCGTTGAGATATCTGCATGCCCCAGCATCTTTTGTACAATCCTGAGGTCGGCGCCGTTGGCCAAAAGGTGGCTGGCAAAAGCATGACGCAGAACGTGCGGCGACACCTTCTTGGGTTCTAAACCCGCCTGTGACGCTGCTTCTTTCAACAACTGGCCGAACCGCTGTCTCGTCAAACGGCCTTCTGCTCCGCTTGAAGGGAACAGCCAAGGTGATTCTATTCCAGCTTTCAAGAATCGAACTCGCAAGGGCAAATAGCGCGAAAGTGCATTCCGAGCCGCCGATCCCACTGGAACCAAACGCTCCTTGTCACCCTTGCCCTTTACCAGCAGCAACTGAGGATCTCGAGATACAGCTGCCAATGGCAGGCCGACCAGTTCACTGACCCTCAAACCCGTTGCGTACAAAAGCTCGATCAAAAGAAAAAGTCGCATTGCCTCAGGGCTGCCTTTTTCATCCGCCTCTTTGCGAACGAAAGTCAACAAACTCTCGATTTCTTTTTCAGACATAACCTTCGGTAACGAGCGCCCTTGCTTAGGGCTTTCAATCCGATCTACCGGATTGTCTTCTCTTAAGCCCTCATCCAAAAGAAAGCGATAGAATTGGCGGAGACTGGACAAACGTCGCGCAACCGTGCGTTCCGACACACCCTCTTTCTTTTGATGGCTGAAATAGGCCCTCAAGTGTTCCGTTTGTGCGGACTTCAGAGCACCCAGTTTTTTGTGGGACAGGAAGTCCGATACAGAGACCAAGTCCCGAGTGTAAGCTTCGACGGTGTTTTTTGCGGCACCGCGCTCAGCAACAAGCATCTCTAGAAATAGCTCTAACACCCCCCTAATCCACTGGCTGCGGTACGTTAAGTCCTTCAAATGTTTCAGGAGGTAAAATTTTCTCGATCTTCCGCAGCGGTGGCGGCATGTCCCACGAATAAACGATAGCACCGGCAAAAGCCCCCACCAGCAGCAGAATTATAAGGATGAAAATCCAGATGCCAGATGATTGTTTACGGCGACGGGGCAAAGCTTAAACTTTCTTGGTTCACGGGTGATTTCAGGGCAACGGTCACGGAATAAGGGATTTTACAGGTTTCAACAGCGAGTCCGCAATTGAAAAAGTGCATGGAGTGCCTTACAGGCCATTGGAAAATGACGTTAAAGCGCCTATTTAGAGCTTTCGCAAAGATCTGCGGTAATCAGGTTAGTAGAACCACGTGAGTAAAAAATCCGACATAGCTTTGATACAGAAGAAGCTGGACAAGACCATCGTCTTGGTCGGGTTGATGGGCTGCGGGAAATCCTCCCTAGGCAGGCGCTTGGCTGAACGCATTGAACTGCCATTTGCCGATGCCGATTCCGCGATTGAGGAAGCCGCAGGCGCAACGATACCCGAAATTTTTGAGCAGCATGGCGAGGCCTTCTTCCGTGACGGCGAAAGAAGGGTAATTCAGCGCATCCTCGGTGAAAAACCTCTCGTGCTTGCAACTGGCGGCGGTGCCTTCATCGATCCCGAAACGAGAAAAGCCATCAAAGAGCAATCTTTGTCTGTATGGATCAAAGCTGACCTCGATCTATTGGTCAAGAGAACCGCTAAGCGAAACAACCGCCCTTTGCTAAAACAAGGGAAGCCGCGGGAAATTTTGGCTAACCTCATTCAAAAACGCCACCCGTTCTACGGCACGGCTGATGTGACCGTGGAAAGCGTAGATGGCCCTCACGAGCGAACTTTAACAAAACTTTTACGAGCCATAGCGGCGGAGTTGGGATGACAAAAACGCGGAACGAAATCACAGTCGATCTTGGAGACCGTTCTTACCCCATCATCACCAAAGCTGGCTTGTTGTCTGAAGCTGGAGATCTGCTGGAACCTTTGGTTGCTTCGCGACGGCTGTTCATTATCGCCGATCAAAATGTCTATGACCTCCACGGTAGTCAATTGAAACAAGCTCTCGACAAGTCATCTTTTGAGCAAGTATGGATAACGGTACCGGCTGGAGAATCTTCCAAAGGTTGGTCCCAGTTTACGCGCCTTTGCGAAGAACTGTTGAGCGCTAGGATTGAGCGATCTGACACCGTCATTGCTTTTGGTGGCGGCGTCATTGGAGACTTAGCTGGCTATGTTGCGGCGTCGGTCCTGCGTGGCGTCAACTTTGTCCAAATTCCAACCTCTCTGCTAGCCCAAGTTGACAGCTCCGTTGGTGGAAAAACTGGTATTAACACGCCACAAGGCAAGAACTTGGTCGGCGCATTTTACCAGCCAAAAGCTGTGTTCATTGATCTCTCTGTCTTAGAAACCCTACCCAATCGTGAATTGCTGGCGGGTTATGCCGAGGTCGTAAAATACGGCCTGATCCGCGACTACGCTTTCTTTGAATGGTTGGAGCAAAAGGCCGCCGAAATGCTTGGTGGCGATTTAGATCTGCTGCAACATGCCATCATGCGCTCTTGTGAAGTTAAAGCCGAAGTCGTCTCCGCTGATGAGCGTGAGGGCGGAGTGCGCGGTCTCCTTAATCTAGGACATACTTTTGGTCATGCCTATGAAGCTGAAATGGGCTACGATGGACGACTGCTGCATGGTGAGGCTGTTGCCATTGGCACCCGCCTAGCCGCAGAAAGTTCCGTCCGCCACGGATGGATGGAACGCCAGGAAGCAACGCGTATCGAACAACACTTTCAATCACTCGGGCTAAACTGTGATTTTAGTGCTTACGATGGCACACACGTCACTGTCGCAGCGCTGATGGATCACATGACTCGAGACAAAAAAGTAAAAGGCGGACAGTCTACTTTTGTTATGCTTTCCCGCATAGGAGAAGCCTTTTTGACCAAAGAAGTCGACAAAGATATGGTTTCGACCCTGCTTTCGGAAACGCTGTAAGCATGCTTGAAAACCTTACAGTTTTTTTGACAAGCTACTGGGATGAGATCGTCACGATCGTCGCGATCGTCGCCCTTCTGACCCTTTCTGCGTTCTTCTCAGGCTCAGAAACCGCGCTAACAGCCGCCTCTAAACCACGCATTCACACCTTAGAAAGACGCGGCAGTCGAAGGGCGAGCATCGTTAACCTTCTTTGGAAAGATCAGGACAGATTGCTCAGTGCCATATTGCTCGGCAATAACTTGGTTAATATTTTGGCGTCGGCCCTTGCCACATCTCTCCTTCTTAAAGCATTTGGTGATGCAGGCGTTCTTATCGCAACGCTGATTATGACACTTACTATCGTAATTTTCTCCGAAGTTTTGCCGAAAACCTACGCCCTGCTCCACGCTGACCGGGTTGCACTGGTTATCGCGCCGACAATGAAGAAAATTGTCTTGTTGCTTAAACCCTTCACGACCATCGTTAGAATTATTGTTCGCGGATTGATTAAGGTCTTTGGCTTGACACATGCCGCTGATCATGAGGACGCGGCGGAAGAAGAATTGCGCGGCGCCATTGAGCTTCACGCGGCGAACAATCAAGAGGAAAAGCGTGAAGCGAAACATATGCTTCATTCAATCCTAGACCTCGACGAGATATCGCTAGAAGAAATCATGACCCACCGCAGCTCCGTTGATCTTATCGATATCGAGCTATCACCAGAAGAAACGGTGGCCGCGGTCCTCAACAGCTCCTATACGCGCCTCCCTCTTTACAGTGGAGACCCTGACAACATCATTGGTGTTGTCCATGCAAAGGGCCTACTTCGCGCTATCCAGGAACTCAACGGTGATCTCAGCAAACTCAATTTGAAGAAGATTGCGACCCCGACTTGGTTTGTACCGGAAACCACCTCCCTGCTTGATCAGCTTGAGGCTTTCCAATCTCGCAAAGAACATTTCGCGGTTGTGATCGACGAGTATGGCACCGTTCAGGGGATAGTAACACTGGAAGACATTCTCGAAGAAATCGTTGGCGAAATCGATGACGAGCACGATACTATGACGGCCGGTGTCGCACCTCAGAAGGACGGGACTGTCATAGCAGAAGGCATCGTTACCATCCGCGATCTTAACCGGCAATTTGATTGGCTGCTGCCTGACGAAGAGGCCGCCACGATTGCTGGCCTGGTTCTCTATGAGGCGCGCCATATTCCAAATGTTGGTCAGATATTTGATTTCCACGGGTTCCGATTTGAAATCCTTGAACGCCAGCGTAATCAGATTACATCCCTAAAAATCACTCCTCCGAAACGTTCGTGAACTCGGATCAAATTCAGGACTTAATCAATGCCTCTTTCAAAGCCTGCTAAGAGAAAACATCTGCATAGCCGTAACTATTCCTTCGCGGGCTATGAACGCGAAGACGGCTTGTTCGACATTGAGGGTCATATGACCGACACAAAGACCTATAGCTTTGATTCGACATTTCGCGGGCATGTTGCGGCGGGCGAACCCATTCATGACATGTGGATTCGCATGACCATCAACGATTCTTTGGAAGTCATCGACGTGGAGGCCAAAACGGTGTCAGGCCCCCACGCGATCTGCCCCGCGATCAACGATCAATATAAAGCAATCATTGGCACGCGTTTGGTTGCCGGATGGAACCATCAAGTAAGAAAGGCAGTTTCCGGCGTTCATGGCTGCACTCATCTAACAGACATGTTGCGCAACATGGGAACAGTCGCCTATCAAACCATGTGGCCAACCCTCAACAGAAAAGCCAATGAAAAGCGGGCTGCCAATCCCGACAAAGAACGCAGCCGTCCCCTATTGCTCAACACCTGTCATGCCTATGCAAGCGACAGCGAAATCGTCGAGCGGGATTGGCCTGAGTATTACACCGGTGACACAGCCAAAGCTGACTAAACTTTGCTAACCTTCAGCTGAAGCGCATGAACAGGGCCCGTCAGTTCCTCTGACAGAACTTTGTTGACCGCCCGCTGCTGTGCAACTCTATTTAACCCATCAAAAGCATCCCCGGCGATCTCCACATAAAAATGGGTTTCCCCTTCTGGTTTGGCACCGATGTGCCCCGCATGCAAATGCGAGTCATCTCTCACAATAAGCTTTGCAGGTTGAAAAGCTTCTTGTAGTTTTTTTTCGATTGTTGCTGCTACTGTCATTTCTCGGCTTCACAAGTTGATCACGACTCGATATCATGGGCGCTCTTCAAAACCAAGCCTTCAAAACAAAGGACCAAAATCTTGGCGCGCCGCAGCTCAATCAAGGACGATCTCCTGAATGCCCCTTTTGGCAAACCAGTGTCAAAAGAACGACTTTGTGACGCCGACGATTGCGAAGAATTGGGTGAACACCGCGCACCAAAGAGCAAACAGCAGCTCAATGAGTACTATTGGTTCTGCATAAAACATATCCAGGAATACAATAAATCCTGGAATTTCTATGAGGGCATGACCCCTGGCGAGATAGAAAGTCACCGCAAGGCGGACACGACGTGGCAGCGACCAACCTGGAACACGCGTTCTGGTAAAGTAGGCCAAGCCAGCCTCGGCGCCGATTCAGTTGCCGATCCCTTAGGTATTTTGGGGAATGAAGCCGACATTGCCCGAGTGAAGAGAGAACATCTCTATAAGTCGCTGACCGGTGTGCAAAAGCGCGGCTTAGATCTGCTGAATCTAGAGGCCCCCTGTACAGCAGAGGAAGTCAAAAAGGCTTACAAAGAAATGGTCAAGCGGTACCACCCTGACTTAAATCAAGACGATCCCGATGCAGAAGAACGGCTAAAAGAAATCAACGAAGCCTTCGCAGCTCTCAAAAAGGGTATCCACTAACGCCTTTTGCAGTTTCTTTTGCAAGGAATTTGCAAAAAGTGGCTGTACCCATGGGACTACAAGCTCTAGTATGAACAGCGTTGATTCTCTCAACGAGGCTAAATTCACCAACAAGGATAAGTAGTTATGGCAATGGTGGCCGAGGATAACTTTGGCGGCATTGGTCTGCCCGATACCAAAGTTTCTGTTTCTGAAACATTTAGTTTTGAATCAGGTCTAATGGTGCCTGCCTTTTCAGAGCACACAGAACATGTGCCTGAGATCGATCCTGCTTATTGTTTTGATCCCGATACAACACTGGCTATTCTGGCCGGATTTGCCCACAATCGTCGTGTGATGATTCAGGGCTATCATGGTACGGGAAAATCGACACACATCGAACAGGTTGCGGCGCGCCTAAACTGGCCCTGTATCCGCATCAACCTCGACAGCCATATCAGCCGTATCGATCTCGTTGGTAAAGATGCCATCGTCTTGAAAGACGGTAAGCAAATCACAGAATTCCGCGAAGGTTTGTTGCCTTGGGCTTTGCAACGCCCCACCGCACTTGTTTTCGACGAATATGATGCCGGTCGCCCGGATGTAATGTTTGTTATCCAACGTGTTTTGGAAGTTGGCGGAAAGCTGACCCTGCTCGATCAAAGCAAGGTCATCAAAGCGCACCCTTCTTTCCGCTTGTTCGCAACATCAAACACCGTCGGTTTGGGTGACACTTCTGGCTTGTATCATGGTACACAGCAAATCAACCAAGCCCAGATGGACCGTTGGTCAATCGTATCAGCGTTGAACTATCTGCCACGTCAGCAAGAAGTTGATATTGTGCTCGCCAAATGCCCAAGCTACGATACTGACGAAGGTCGCAAAATTGTCGAGTCCATGGTTGCCTTGGCCAGTTTGACCCGCGAAGGTTTCATAAATGGCGATATTTCTACAGTGATGAGCCCTAGAACAGTGATCAACTGGGGGGACAACGCTTCGATTTTCGAAGGCGACTTGGGCCTCGGTTTCCGCCTGACCTTCCTCAATAAGTGTGACGAGGTCGAACGCTCGACCATTGCTGAATATTACCAAAGAGCAATGGGCGAGGACCTGCCACAGTCTTCCATCAGCGGTATCGGCTAAGCGCTCATGTCTGCCAACAAAGACAACGATCCAGTAGAACATTTTCGCCGTTGCTTGAGTGCAGCAACCAGAGCCGTCTCTGGCGAAAAAGAATTGGAAGCTGTTTTTGCTGCAAACGCACGTGGTATCTTTGGGCAAGAACTTTACTTGCCTACTCCGGCTCGCAATCTACCTGCTGACGAAGTTGCCTTGGCTCGCGGAGAGGCTGATGCAGCCGCTCTCAAGCTGCGCCACCATGATGAAAAGATTCACAGCCGTCGCGCACCGACCGATATGTCAGCCCGTGCTATCTTCGATGCAGTTGAACAGGCCCGCTATGAGGCTGTAGGCAGTCAAGCTTTTCACGGCATCCGCGCCAACCTCGGTAAAGCCCTGGAAGACCGCTGTACTAACAATAACTACCAAAGCCTGACGGACCACAACGCAGTTCCTTTGTCTGAAGTTATGCGGTTGATGGTGCGCGAAGCCCTCACCGGCGAAACACCGCCAGAAGCTGGTCAACACATCATCGATCTGTGGAAGCCACACCTCGACGAGAAGGTCTATGAGGATCTTGATCGTTTAAGCGATCATGTTGATGACCAAAATGAGTTCGCTTCTGCTATCCAAGACCTGCTAGCCGACCTCAACTATGAAGTCTCTGAGGGCGACGGCGACCAAGGCGACGATTCAGATGACGGCGAAGAAGGCGACACCGAAGAAGAAGACGGTAACGACGACATTCGCGGCGAATCTTCGGAAGATCAAGACGACGATTCTTCCATGTCCATGGATGGAAATCCGAGCGAAGACGAGGGCGACCCTTCCGGTGAGACCGAAGAAATGTCCATGGATGATGACGCCATGGACGGTGCCACCGAAGATGAACCAGGTGGTCCTCAAGACTTGCCACAAGCCAACATGGGCCATAATTCTGGCAATGAGCGCGCTTATGAAGCTTTCTCCACAAAGAACGATGAAATCGTTAATGCCGATGAGCTTTGCGATGGCGAGGAACTGACACGGTTGAGAGCCATGCTCGATCAGCAAGTTGCCTCTATCCAATCTGTCATCTCCAAACTTGCCAATCGCTTGCAACGCAAGCTGATGGCCAAACAAACGCGCTCTTGGGAATTTAACCTCGAAGAAGGCCTGCTGGATACCGCTCGCTTAGACAGGGTTGTTCTCAATCCAATGAATGCTTTGTCATTCAAGTTAGAGAGCGATACAGAATTCCGCGACACCGTCGTCACTTTGTTGATTGATAACTCTGGTTCAATGCGAGGCCGTCCGATCTCAACGGCTGCTATTTGCGCCGATATTCTGGCGCGTACTTTGGAACGCTGTGCTGTTAAAGTTGAAATTCTCGGCTTCACAACCAAGATGTGGAAAGGTGGACAGGCAAGAGAAACTTGGTTGAACGCCGGTAAACCAGCCAACCCAGGACGCCTCAATGACTTGCGCCACATCATTTATAAATCTGCCGATGCACCCTGGCGCCGGGTTCGCAAGAACCTAGGCCTGATGCTGAGAGAAGGTCTTCTCAAAGAAAACATCGATGGTGAGGCGCTGTCTTGGGCACATGAGCGTCTGATGGTTCGCCAGGAGCAGCGCCGTATTCTGATGGTGATTTCTGACGGCGCGCCAATTGATGATTCAACACTCTCTGTCAATTCAGGCAATTATCTCGAAAGACATTTGAGGGAAGTGATCGACGAGATTGAGAACAAGTCTCCTGTCGAGTTGGTTGCCATTGGTATTGGCCACGACGTAACCCGCTACTACAAACGAGCTGTGACAATCGTCGATGCCGAGCAACTGGGCGGTGCGATGATGCATCACTTGGTCGAACTCTTCGACGAAAAACCCGCCAAAAAGGGCGGCTCTGGTCGAGGCCGACGCGCGGCTTGAAGGCCGTGAAAACATTTCTATCAATTTTCTTGTGTGTTTTCGCCTGCCTTTTTACCCTAGAGCAAAAAGCGAAAGCGGGTGATCTTTCCGTTCGCAGTTCCGTCTTCCCCAAGCCCAATCTAAGTTCAATCAGTCCACGGTTAGAGTGGCGCGGTGGTCTAGCTTTAGCCGCCTGGTCAGCGAGTTTTGGTGGCTTTAGCGGCCTTCTTATCGATCAGCGTGGTGAAACCATAACAGCCCTCACAGATAAAGCTGATATCCTCTCCGCTTCCCTATTCTACGACAGTTCCGGTAGGCTCGGGACGGTCAACCAAGCTTCCATGTCTTCCTTACAGGTTGAAGCGCACATCACTCATTTCAAGCGGTATGACAGTGAGTCCCTTACCAAACTGAGCGACGGATCGTTCATCGTATCATTTGAACGCGCACATCGGTTCCGCCAGTATAGGGACCTCGATGGTAACGGCACAACACTCCCCAACCCTGTCGCAATCAACCATTCAAGTCTTAACAATGGTGTTGAGGCCGTGACCGACTTACCCGGTAACCGACTGTTCGCGGTCGCAGAAAAACTCCGACGACAAGGCGGCTATCGCGCCTGGATCTTCGATGGCAACCAATGGGAGATCCTGGTTTATCCACGCGATCAACGCTGGCAAGCAACGGGCGCAACCACCAGCCCAAATGGCAACAAGGTCTGGTTAACCGAACGACGTTTCCACGGCTTCACTAAAGGCTTTGAAAGCCGGATTGTAGAGCTGGACGTAATTGACATCCAACCCGGCGCGTTCTTGCAGCCAAAGATCCTGGCACACTTCGGTTTAGGAACAGAGCTCGGACGCAATTTCGAGGCTATCTCAGCCGTGGAACGGCCCAATGGTGAAACCTGGATCTATTTGATGACCGACAACAACTTCAATCCGCTGCAATCAACTTTGCTCATCGCTTTTGCGATTTCTAGCTAGTCTCTTCCTTATCCACATCGACAACCCCATGAGCGCCAGCCCAGCGAACATACCTGTAAACGATGTTACTGAACTGGAAAGAAACTGGTCGCGTGTCAGGATCGTGGTTTTCGCCAAATAGCCATAAATGTCCGACCAGAACTTGATGACAAAAACCACGAAAATGACGAGGCCAATGCCAAGCATCTTTCCCAGTCCGTCGCTTTTTTTACTGATAAACAAAGACATGGCGACCCCTTCGGTTTCAAACTCTGCTTTTTTGTAGACCAGCATTGCTTGACCTCAAAGACAAAAGCTGTCAAAGCGCCTGCCATCACTTAACCCACGACAACTCTACTTGGTGAAAGCCGCTGGTCTATCATGCCGGTCAGGTATCAGGAGAGCAAAAGAAGGATGTGGCACATGACGAAACTATCACTCTCGACAGTGATGGCTGGCCTTGCAATGGCCTTTACCATTTATATTTCTAATGTTTTGGTCCAGCACCCCATCAACAATTGGGTCACTTGGGCAACGTTCACTTTCCCCCTCGCCTTTTTGATCACCGATGTCACCAACCGTCTGTTGGGCACGCGCAACGCTTACGTTGTCATCTTCTTCGGTTTTATTGCCGGTGGCATCATGTCTATCCTTGGTGGCGACGTCCGTATCGGCTTGGCTTCTGTCTCTGCCTTTTTGGTAGGCCAGATCCTGGATGTGACTGTCTTCAATCGCTTCCGTCTGTTGGATTGGTGGAAGGCACCATTGATTTCATCCTTTATTGCATCCGCGGTTGATACCGCGCTGTTCTACTCCCTCGCCTTCTATGGCCAGGATTGGAATTGGCAGCAAGTCGCCTTGGGTGACTTCGGTGTTAAGGTCGCAATGGCATTGTTGCTTCTCGTTCCTTTCAAGCTGGCTATCGCCTGGTGGATCGGAAACAAAGCTGAAGCTTGATCCATGCGCGTTGATCTCTTCGACTTTGAACTGCCGAAAGACCGAATCGCCATTGAACCTGCTCAACCGAGAGATGCAGCCAAGCTGCTGCATGTTGGTCCCAGCGGTTTAGATGATCTCGGTGTTCTCGATTTGCCTAGCTTGCTTGAGCCAGGCGACCTCTTGGTCATCAATGACACAAAAGTCATTCCGGCGCGGCTGTTGGGGGTCAAAAGAGCCACAGGCGGCAAGGTCGAAGTCACTTTAACCAAAGAACAAGGCCCAGGGATTTGGGAAGCCTTCGCTAGGCCAGCAAAACGCTGCCGACCTGGCGATTTTCTTGATTTTGGGTCAGAGCTTAGTGCAGAAATCGTTTCTCGTGATGGCGCAACTCTGGTCCTAAACTTTGGTGTAAAGGCGGAGGCCTTTTTCCCTCTTCTGGAGAAAGTAGGCTCTATGCCGCTGCCTCCCTACATTAAGAGATCGGAAGACCAAGCGGCGAATGACAACGAAGACTATCAGACGATCTTCGCTGCAAACCCAGGCGCGGTCGCCGCTCCAACGGCCAGTCTGCACTTCACGACAAGGCTCCTCAACCAGCTGGCCGAGCGAGGCGTCAAGACTGCAAAAGTCACTTTGCACGTTGGGGCTGGCACCTTTCTGCCTGTGGTGGCTGATGACACCTCTGATCATCTGATGCACAGTGAGTTCTGTGTCATGCCTCAGGAAACCGCTGCTCTCATCCAAGAGACAAAATCAGCGGGTAACAAAGTCATTGCCGCGGGAACAACCTCTCTTCGGACGCTTGAGAGTTTTGCGCTCGAAAATGGCGACATGGATCATGGTCAAAAGAGTACGTCGATTTTCATCACGCCGGGCTACCGCTTTCGCTGCGTTGACAAGCTCCTGACCAATTTCCACTTGCCAAAATCGACACTGTTCATGTTGGTGTCCGCTTTCTCCGGACTTGAGGAAATGCAGGCTGCTTACCAGCATGCCATTGACAACAATTACCGCTTCTATTCTTACGGCGATGCCTCTTTGCTTGAGAGAAAGGACCCATCATGACTGAGTTTTCATTCAAGGTTTCCCACACATCCGGCGAAGCCCGTCGCGGTAAAGTCACCACAGCCCACGGTGAGATTGATACGCCTGCGTTTATGCCTGTGGGAACAGCAGCGACCGTCAAAGCTATGTTGCCTGAGTCTGTTGCCTCTACGGGTGCGCAGATCATTCTGGGCAACACCTATCACTTGATGCTTCGCCCTACGGCAGAGCGCATTGCTTCTCTTGGTGGCCTGCACAAGTTCATGAACTGGCCAGGGCCCATCCTGACTGATTCTGGCGGTTATCAAGTGATGTCGCTAGCTAAACTGCGCAAGATTGACGAGGATGGCGTGACTTTCAAGTCCCATATTGACGGCCACGAAGAGCGCCTGACGCCGGAACGCTCTATGGAAATCCAAAACTTGCTGGATGCGACCATCACCATGGCTTTTGACGAGTGCACGCCCTACCCGGCGACAGAGCCTGTCGCGCGGGAGTCGATGGAACTCTCCATGGCTTGGGCGGAAAGAAGTAAGAAGGCCTTTGTGGAGCGGCCAGGCTACGCGCTCTATGGCATCGTTCAAGGCAGCACCTATCGCAACCTCAGAGAAGAATCGGTCAAACGTCTTGTTGATCTTGATTTCCCCGGATATGCCATTGGCGGTTTGGCTGTTGGCGAAGGCCAACAAATCATGTTCGACACACTCGACTACACAGCACCCATGCTGCCCAAAGACCGCCCGCGCTATCTGATGGGCGTTGGCAAACCGAGTGATTTGGTCGGTGCTGTAAAGCGTGGCGTGGACATGTTCGACTGCGTACTGCCTACACGCTCTGGCAGGACCAGCCAAGCCTTCACCAGGCGCGGTGCTGTCAATATGCGCAACGCTCGTCATAAAGACGACCCTCGCCCCATCGACGAAAAATGCCTCTGCCCGGCCTGTAAATCCTACAGCCGTGCCTACATACGTCATTTGGTCATGGCTTCCGAGATCTTAGGCAACATGCTGCTGACTTGGCACAATCTGACCTACTATCAGGAACTGATGGCAGGGATGCGCGGTGCCCTAGAACAGGGCCAATTTGATGACTTTGTTGCTGCTTTTGATGCTGAACAAGCGCTAGGTGACATTGCGACGCTCTAGTTTAAGCAAACTAGATAAAAATTTACCGAGCAAAAGCCTTCCCTTGCGCGCCAAGATCGCTTAGGTTCGCCCTCGAGTTTATAGATTCGCGACGCGGGAAGCCACTTGCTGGCTTGCGACGGTACAAACCCATACAGCCAAGAGGAGATTTTCCATGGGTAGACGTGATGATTTGATCGCACAGTATGCAGATGATCTGAAGAACAAATGTGGTATGACAGCAGATATGGATCTGCTTGAGAAGGTAACAAAGGGCTGCGGTCCTGCGATCTACAACGCAGATGCGTCCACTGTTGCGGCTTCTCAGCCTGCGGAACTGGAAACAGTGAAGAACAACTTCCTCATCAAGAAGCTTGGCCTTTCCGACGGTCCTGAACTTGATGCTGCTATCCAAAAAGCCATCGAGACTTATGGCCGTTCAGAGCGCAACAAGTTCCGTGCTGTGATGTACTACATGTTGACTAAGCATTTTGGTAAAGAGTCCATTTACGGCTAAGTCTGGATACTTTCGACTTTTGAAAAGACCGGTCTTTATGGCCGGTCTTTTTGTTTGAGCAATCACAATGTCTACTTCGATGCAGGATCTGAAAGCCTCGATCAACGAATTCGCACTTAGTTGCGGTTTCGATACGGTTGGTTTTGCCTCGACCGAAATGTCACAAGTCAACCAACAGGGTTTTGATGAATTCCTGTCACTTGGCTTTCAAGGTGACATGACCTGGATGGAGAGGCGCAAAGAACAACGTGCTTCGCCACAAGGCCTTTGGCCAGAATGCCGTTCTGTAATCTCGCTTGGATCCAATTACGGACCTGCCTTTGATCCGCTCAAAAAACTCGAGATCAAAGAGCAGGCGAATGTATCCGCCTACGCGCAAAACAAAGACTACCATGATCTGGTCAAAAAACGCCTGAAGCAGATTGCGCGCTGGATGGTTGCTGAGTATGGCTGTGAGCTGAAGGTCTTTGTCGATACGGCACCAGTGCTTGAGAAGCCCTTGGCTCAGTCGGCCGGGATTGGATGGCAAGGTAAGCACACTAACATTGTATCGCGAGACTTTGGTTCCTGGTTGTTTCTGGGCGAGATCTACACAACCCTTGAGATCGAGCCTGACACGGCAGAAAGCGACCACTGTGGTGGATGCAGGCGTTGTTTGGACATCTGCCCTACAGCGGCCTTCCCCCGGGCCTATCAGCTCGATGCGCGCCGTTGTATCTCCTACCTCACCATCGAGCACAAAGGGCCGATCCCCAGAGAATTTCGACAAGCGATAGGTAACAGGATCTACGGCTGTGATGACTGTCTCGCGGTTTGTCCGTGGAATAAGTTCGCCAAACAAACCGAAGAACTTGCTTTCTTACCCAGAGAAGCACTTGTCACACCAAAGCTCAGAGATTTCCTGGAATTGGACGATGCTTCCTTTCGGGCACTCTTCTCCGGTTCGCCCATCAAACGCATCGGCATTGATCGTTTCTTGCGCAATGTTTTGATCGCTTGCGGAAATTCAGCAAGTCCTGAATTACGACCATCAATCGAAAAACTCCTGGCGCATGGTAGCCCAGTCGTGAGAGGTGCTGCTGTCTGGGCCCTGTCACAACTCTGCACAAATCAAGAGTTTCAGACCTTACAGACAAACCATCTCTCAAACGAGAAGGATGCCAGCGTTCGTCTTGAATGGCAGGCATAAAAAAAGGCCCACCAAAGAGGCAGGCCTTTTTCAAAAATCTGTTTAGATTTACGCAGCAGCAGAAGCAGCTTTCTTCTTAATGCGGCTCTTGATCTTAAGCGCATCAGGACCGAGGTTACGGTCGGCTGTAGACATCAAGAATGAGTCCAAACCACCGTTATGCTCGATAGTGCGAATGCCGCGAGCTGTTAGGCGAACCTGAATAACTTCGCCCAGAATTTCGCTCACGAATGAACCTTTTTGCATGTTCGGCAAATAGCGACGGCGCGTCTTGTTATTCGCGTGGCTAACATTGTTGCCAGTCTGAACGCCTTTACCAGTAAAATCACAACGGCGTGCCATGGGACCACCTATTCCTATTAATCAAAACAAAAGGGTGGGCAAACAGCCCACCACGTTGAGCGGTGTTCTAGGGGAGTGACCCGCTCAGGTCAAGCAACTTTGCATTAAGAATCTAGGCTGCGGCCTTTTCTTCCTTTGCTTGGGCTTCTTGTTGGCGTTTCCACATCTCTGCATAGATTGAATTGGCCTTTAACAACGCATCATGCGTGCCCTTTTCTGCGATTCGTCCTTGATCCAACACGATAATTTCGTCCGAATCAATAATGGTAGAGAGCCGGTGTGCCACCACCAGAGTCGTTCTGCCTTTTGAGACCTCAGCCAAAGACCTCTGGATTTCTTTCTCAGTTCGACTGTCCAGGGCGGATGTGGCTTCGTCAAAGAGGAGGATTTCGGGGTTCTTAAGAATCGTTCTAGCAATCGAAACGCGCTGCCTTTCACCGCCAGAGAGTTTGAGTCCTCTTTCGCCGACAACGGTGTCGTAGCCATCAGGAAGCGATAGGATAAAGTCATGAATTTGAGCCAATTTGGCGGCCTCAACAACCTTCTCCTGGCTAGACCCAGGGCGTCCATAGGCAATGTTATAAGCGATTGTATCATTAAACAGAACGGTATCCTGAGGCACAATTCCGATTTGGCCACGAACTGTTTGTTGCTGGCAGTCGCGCAAATCTTGCCCGTCAATACGGATAGCACCAGCATTTACGTCATAGAAACGATACAGCAGACGACCAATCGTTGACTTGCCTGAACCTGACGGCCCGACGACGGCAGTGGTTGTACCCTTGGGAACACTGAAAGAAACGCCATGCAGTATCTGACGTTCAGGATTGTATGAGAACTCAACAGCTTCAAATTCTACGTCGCCGCCGGAAAGCACCAAAGGCTTGGCTTGAGGTGCATCAACGACTTCAGTCGCTTCATCAAGGAGATTGAACATGAATTCCATGTCGACCAGCGATTGTTTGATCTCTCTGTAGACGAAACCAAGGAAATTGAGCGGCATGTAAAGCTGGATCAAATAGGTGTTCACCAAAACGAAGTCACCCAACGTCATGGTGCCATTTTTAACGCCGTAAGCCGCCATCAACATGACAAGAGTGACGCCAATTGAAATGATCGCTGCCTGGCCAATGTTGAGGAACGACAAGGAAACATTACTGCGGATGGCCGCTTTTTCATATCCCGCCAGGGCGCCATCGAAACGATTGGCTTCATGCTCCTCATTATTGAAATACTTAACGGTCTCAAAGTTGAGCAGGCTATCGATAGCCTTAGTATTAGCCTCTGAGTCGGACTTGTTCATCGCACGACGAAACTTAAGCCGCCATTCAGTAACCGAAATCGTATAAACGATATAGCCAACAATGGTCGTGAACGTCACGGCTGCATACCAGAAATCAAAGAGCGTCCAAAGAATTCCACAGACCAGAAAGATTTCGAGCAGCGTCGGGAAAATCGAAAAGAGCACAAAACGAAGAAGAAAATCGATGCCCTTCGTTCCGCGTTCAATGGCCCGGCTCAGCCCCCCGGTCTGTCGGTCCAAGTGAAACCGCATCGATAGCGCATGGAGATGGCGAAAGGTTGAAAGTGCCACTTTGCGGATAGCGTTCTGTCCGACCCGCGCGAATAGAGCATCTCTCAGTTCACCAAATGCCAGTGATAGAACACGCGCTGCACCATAGGCCAATATGATGCCCACTGGCACAAGCACTATCGCCCCTGCCTTACTGTCTAAGGCATCAACAGCCAGTTTCAGAAAGTAAGGAACCGTGACGTTGGCAACTTTTGACAAGACCAAAAAGGTCAGCGATGCAATAACGAGAAACTTGAGATCAAAGCGGCCTGTCGGCCAAATATGAACGATCAACCGTTTCAATGTACCCCAAGGATCGCCGTCCTGCTCGTAAGACGGCTTAGGGGCCGCCGAATTGGCGACCCCCTTACCTTGCTGCTGTTTCTTATTCTCCGGTGATTGACCGGCCATAATTTCGTCCTTTAAGCGGCGGCTTCCAACTGTCCCAAAGACTGAGTGAGGAAAATATAGAGTTTTCCAAGGTCACCCGTCAGGAACGTTGTGTGAAGCAGCTTAGATGGATCACTAACCTTGGACTGGTCAAGTAAATCCTTGAAAGTCTTTAGATAGGTTTCCACAGCCGCATTAAAAGAGGCGTCGCTGTGATAAAGCGAAGAAATCCGGTCCGCGTGTTGTGGTGTTTTGCGTTTCAACAGTCGGCGAACCGAGATGCCCTTGTCACCGGCTTGATAGGCCTGGATGATTTCTGGGGACAACTCACCCATCATGATTTGCTCAACATCAATGGCTGATTGGTTCAATCGACCAACCAAAGCCCCTGCATCTTTGAGGAACGCATCTTTCTGATTAGCCAACATCTGGTCCGTCAACTTGCGAGCACGATGCTCAGCTTCCAAACCCGCTTCATTCAACATCTTGCGATGCTGGGCTGCGGAACCACCGACTGAATTCACGAGATCTTTCAGCTCTGTTACAGACGATGCGAACTCGCGCAACTTACCGCCAACCGCTTGAGAGGTGGACTGGACAGCGCCAACGGCTGTTTGCGAGATGCGGTCCAGGTCCTCAACTTCGCGCCTTGCGACTTCCGCAACACGGGTAACATTTGAGATGTATTCGTCCGAGAACTCGATCGTCTCATCAGCATGGAGCTGCATAGCTTTTTGTGCTTCATGCCAGGCAAGTCGTGCCTTCGATGTTGATGTGTCGATCAGATGCGTTTGCGCATTGATATTGGATTCAACCTCTGAACCAATAGCCTTAAGCTCCTCGTAGTAAGCTGATACTTCTTCCAGGCGCTTCTCAATAGCGACGTTGGCCTCCTGAAGATGCTCGGCTGTGCTGACAACGTGTTCGCCCACTTCAGAATACTTGGCAATAACCTGCTCTGAGGCTTCACGAACCTTATTGTCCAACTCCTCGGTTGTCACCATGAGGTCACTTGGCAGTCGCTTCAAGTCACTTCGGATTTGATCACCGTAAGACATGAGGTCAGCAGCTGAACGGGCCAAATGTTGGCTCTGTGCCACGATATCACCACCTGCGTTTTGCAAACGAAGCGCGGTTCCTTCTGCCGTATCACTGATGGCCTTTGTCATCTCTGGCAGCTCTTGGGCAAGCTTGAGAACCGACTGCATTGATTGTTGTCCTGCCTCGTCCAACTCGCCGGCGAAGCGACTAACCATCTGACCAACATTGTTGGTGGCTTTTTGTCCGGCTTCTTCTAGAGAAGTTTCGAATTTCAATATGGATTCACCGGCTTCTTTGATCCGGCCATCCAGTTGTTCGACCAAACCATTAACCTGGGTTTGCAGCTTTTCATCGAAGTCGGTTGCTTGCGCTTCCATTTCTTTAAGGCGCTCTGCTACTGAATCACCTAATTCATTCGTGCGTTCTTTTAGGCCAGCGCCGGCGACTGAGATCTTCTCTTCGATGGTTCTGCCCGCTTTCTCCGCAGAAGAAAGAATATCGGTGACTTTCGTTTCGAAAGTCTCAGTCAACGAGGTGCTACGCTCATCGAAGCTGTCTAGAAGAGCTTCCAAAGATTCTGCTTGGCTTTTGACAGCAGACTCTAATTCTTTGGCTTTAGAAGTGAGTGACTCGCCAACGCCTTCCATAGACTCTTTCTGAGCCGCAATCTGGTTTTCAATGCCTGACGTGAGATCCGCTGCCTTCGCTCCAATTTCTTCAATTTGTGAAATTCTTGGTTCTAGTTTTTCAGCGAAAGCATCAACCTCTGAAACAGCCTGTCGTGTCACATGGCCGATTTCGTGTGCTTGTTGCTCCAAAGCGAGCTTTGCTTCTTCTGCCATACCTTGACTGGAAGAATAGGCCGTCTCGAGGTTCTTAAGCTGGTCCCAAATTTCTGAAGTGAGGCCCTTGACGTTGCCAGCTGTCACATTGAGGCTGTTGTTTGCACGAACCAGATCACCATCAACAACAGCAGAGATTTCCTGGCCCACGCGCTGGGCGGCTCTCGTCGCGTCTTCGATTGTAGAGAAAAGTGCCTCTGTGCGCTTTTCACTGTTGGTCAGTGCAGATGTTTGATGATCGAAGAGAGTTTGAATGTAATCCCGTTGCTCCTGGAGCGAGGCGCTGAAAGCGGCCATGTTGCGGGTCTGCTCTTCATAAGCAACCGACATCTGCGCAAAAGTGCCCAGGCTCTCTTCGGCGCTGGCATGAAATTCTCTTGCCTGTCTGTGAAAAGCGTCTGTGATCGCTGCGATATGATTGTCGAGCGTATCGGGCAGGATCTGAACCTTCTTAAGGCTATCGATTTTCTGGGCTAACAAGATGCGGCCATGGCGTTCCTTAGCCCGTGTCACCAACAATGACCAAGTAAGGACGAGCGGCAAAAAGATGCCTGTTAAAATCATTCCTTGATCGCCAATGGCGAGCTTAGAAAGATTTCCCAAACCGACTGTTGTGTGAAGATACCAACCGCAAATAGCAAGCCACATGGCACTAAAGGTAAGAGCGAGGACGCGCGTGATCCCAAACATAATTCTTTTCCATCAAATCGAAGCCTGATTTCCAGCAGCCACAGACGAAAATGTCTATCGTGTCTGCCTTCTCATACGAGGCATAAAATCTCGGCGTTTCCGCCAAATAAAAATTGAAAATGGTCACTAAAATAGAAAATGGGACCATCTCCGACTCGGACTATAGCGCGCGAATCGAAATCTGGCAATGGAGTCGTTTCATTTTTCGACTCCGAAACTAGAAAATGTATCGCTCTCAACTACCCATACTAAATATGGTATATCTGGTGGTCCACGAGTTTGAGTTTAGAGTCGGCCAACAAGATCTTGAGAAGATCTTCATTTTTCCAGACAGCCAAGCAACCGCAAAAAACCAAAAATGTAATTTCAATCACATTAATGAATTCGAAAGACCAGCATTGTTCTCCTGCGCTCCAGTTTCAAACAAAGGAGAAAGAGAATGGAAGAGCTACTACAAACAGACTTCACAGATATTGCAGAAGTAGGATCAAACCTCCTTAATGCAGAACCTAACCTGTAGAAGTTCAGACCTGATCTGACAGTTTCCGGATTTTGATGCGGTGTCTGTCGGATCAAATTCAGTTTATGAACTTGGCCTTCCAGATTTCTTTGCCCTCTATCATTGTCTCAAATGGCGTTCTTCCGCAACATCT
>CAJQQZ010000165.1 GCA_905480575.1 uncultured Alphaproteobacteria bacterium
GGTGTATATCCTCAAACCCTCCCGATAAACCGAAAGGGGTAAAGTGGACGACTTTTACGCCGCCCGCGACAACACAATGCCGCCGCTACCGTGGACTAATTTTGCACCGCCGCACACAGTAACGTCAACGCACGCCCAGACCTCTGAAGATGTATTCTTGGATGATTGCCCTCGTGGCGGCTGTCTCAGCTTCTCCTTCACGTTGCCAAGCGATTGGGAATCTAAAACCTATGCTGAAAAGGGACAGACTCTGGCTCTGCCTTATCCTGACGCTGCACCGTGGAACGGTACAGTTGTGAGTTCGGACAAGGACAACTGTCCAGTTCCAGTTGCTGAATTCAACTGATTGAATTCACTTGCGACGCTTCTAACACCCAGGTTCTTATCTTGACCGACGATGGGTCAAACAAGATAGGAACCTGGGATTTGTGTTACAGCATGTAGCGCCCACTGCTTTCATCGATCGCAATAAAATTTGCACTCTGAAGAGATAGTGGTATTTCCTACGCTTCACGGTACTATCACTGCGTTCAAGGATATGGTTTTCGTGGAGAGTTTTGATGCCAAAAATTTGCGTGATTGTCGGAGCAGGAGAAGGTTTAGGCCAGGCCCTGGCCGTCAAATTTGCGAGCGAAGGCTACGACTTGGCACTTGTGTCTAGGACCGAAAGTGGCAGTCAGAAAGCATTTGAAGCGGCCCACCAATCTGCTCCCAATGCTAACATCAGGTTTTTCCCTGCTGATGCCACAAAGCCCGAAACACTAGAAATTGCACTTAGCCAAATCGCTAATGAGATGGGACCAGTCGATGTACTGCTGTACAATGTCAGGGGCGAATTCACGCGATGTGCGCCCCTCGATATGTCTTATGAGGGATTGAAAAACATCTACAATGTCGAAGTCATCGGTGCATTCGCCGCTGCCAAATCTGTTCTGCCGTCGATGATCAAGCGTGGTGAGGGTAGCATCTTCTTTTCAAGTGCCACCGCAGCCTTTCGTGGATCTGCAACCTATCCTCTCTATGCTATCGGTAAATTCGGATTGCGGGCTTTGTCTCAGTCCCTTGCCAAAGCTTACGCCAAGGACGGCGTCCACATCGTTCACGTTAGGCTAGATTGCGATCTCGATGTTCCCATCATGCAAGAAGCCTATGGCGAGAACTACGACCCTGGCGAACTGGCCAACCCGCAGGAGGTTGCTCAATCCTACTGGCTCACTCACCTTCAGCCCAAATCCGCCTGGAGTAATGAGATTGAGTTACGCCCTTTATCAGAGTCCTGGACCTATTAGAAGGATTGCAGCAAACAACCACTAACGATCTTTACAGGAGCCAAATTCAAATGACTTACAAACTCTATTACGATTTAGGCAGTGCTGCTATGGGCATACGTGTCATTCTTGAAGAGATCGGCGCACCATACGAGATAGTTCAATCGACCAAAGATAGGAGCAAACCGCGCCCTCCGGAACAGATGACGGCTAACCCTAATGGCTGGCTTCCGGTCCTTTTCTGGGATGAGCATTCAATGTATGAGGCGGCAGCAATTACAGTCTTCCTGTGCGACCGCCATCCAGAGGCTGGATTGGCACCGGGTGTCAATAAGCCAGAACGGGGGCTCTATTTACAAACGCTGACCTATTTTTCCAATTCCGTTCAAAACGCCTTCCAGCTCTACTATTATCCTGATCGTTTTGCAGACACACCCGAGGGAGAACCAAGTGCAAAACGCCGTGGCATAAAAAGATTACGTGAAACCTGGAAGGTTATCGACGATCAAATCGGCGACAATAAATGGGTACTAGGGAACCACTTTAGTGCCGCCGATATCTATTTGTTCATGCTAACGACGTGGCTTGATGTGCCAGGCGGGCACCCTTCTACAAGCGAGTTTCCAAACGTAATGAGGATTGCTGACGCCACGATGGAACGCCCTAGCGTCAAGTTTGTTTATGAGGAATGGATCGCTAAAAACAAACTCGACTGCTGAACAGATCAGTCTAAAAAGTCACAAAGATAGCTGTCATGCGCCCAACCTGTTACATGTAGATCTTTGTCCTTAGCCAATCGACGGCCGTTTTTGGTATGAGTTCTGTAGGCCGTGTTAACCCAGACCCAATGGCCATCCCGATCACTTGTGTCTATGTCGAGGATCGCTAGACGGTTTAATTTTCGATTGGAAGCATAGTCTGAGCCAGGACCATTCCTGATTGTTAAATAGCCATCGGGGCCATTAACATTACAGACCATTGCGCTGTCAGAACCAGGAGCGTTGTACCCCCAGGAGTTTCTAGCCAATCCGGTAAGATCGATCTCTCCGTAGGTTGCCTCTTCAGCGAAACTCATTGATGATGAAAAGGCCAGAGCACTAGCCATTAAAACCGAAATTTTGAAATTCACGCCCGTTTCCTCCCTTGAACGTTGTTGCCCGAAAAGGGCTTTCAGGCCGTTCACCAATAGGCTTTAGTCAACTAGGTGTCAAATTTGGCCCTTTGCTCTATTCCATTCATTGGCGCAATTTTCAAGATCCTGCCTTTTATAAAACATAAGGCGTCACAAACACCGCTGTTTTCAGCCTGTATTCTCGGTGAAACCGCTCATAACGCCCTCTTTTCTTTGGTTTAACTTGACTAACGTTCTCCCAGCGCTACCTTTATCACCTGATACAGAACAAAGGAAATTCAGTAGTAACAAAAGCTGTATCACTTTAATGAACAAGGGAGATCCTAATGTTAAGACGAAATCTTATTAAGCTAGCCTCATCGGCTGCGCTGGTCGTTGGCATGTCGTTGCCAGCTGCAGCGGCAGACGTCACCATGAATCTCGGTTTTGGCGCGCCAGAAAAATCACTTTACGGCCGTTTGTCCACTATCTTTCAGGGAAAAGTAGCTGAGTATACAAGTGGCGCCGTAGAAGTAAAAATCCGTTGTTGCAATCAAATCTCAACAGAAGATGAAGGCTTCAAAGCTATGCAGTTAGGCACTGTTGATGCTTTCATCATCACAGCAAACAACGTGTCTCCACACTGGCCTTTAATGGACGTGACCGTTCTGCCTTATGTGTTCCAAGGTACGGCGCACCTTGAGCGCGTCGTCGACGGCCCAGTTGGTGACTTGATGAAGAAGCGCCTGCAAGAAGACACTTCCGTTCACCTGCTGACTTTTGGTCCAGCTCTCTATCGTGACTTCTACAATGCTGTGCGTCCGATCAACACTATGGCCGATATGGAAGGCCTCAAGATTCGTGTACCAAAGAACGAAGTGATGCTCGCAACCTTTGAAGCATTCGGTGCAAACCCAGTGCCTTTGGCCTGGTCTGAAACACCAACAGCGCTTCAGACAGGCACTGTTGATGGTGGCGACAACGGAACATCCTTCATTAAGGACATGAAGTTCTATGAGTTTGAGCCGCATCTTGTGATTCTTGAGCACTTTGTAGCCATGGCTCCATTGTTTGCTTCGGACCACTTCATGAACCGCTTGAGCGATGAGCAACGTGAACAGGTTCAGCGCGCAGCAACAGATGCTGGTGCGCAGTTCCGTGTTGAGTTGTTGAACGAAGCAGAAGACGTCCGCACTTGGTTGTCCACTGAAGGTGGCATGGCGATGACCAGACCTGACAAGACTGACTTCATCAAAGCAGGTCAGAAGGTTCAGGCTGATTTCGCGGCTAAGCGTGGTCAAGAATTTATTGACCTAGTGAAGGCAATTCAAGACGCTGCTGATTAACAAACTTCGGTTGCTTCGAAGGGGTTCTAAATGACTCCTTCGAAGCTTTTTTCTTTTGTAAATTTTTTGGGGACCCGCCATGGTTGTTTTGAGGTGGTTAGAGCGGCATTTCGAAGAAGTGATTTGTTGTACTTGTCTTGTGATAATTGCGGTCAGCGTTTTTTTGCAAGTCGTCGCACGTTATGTTTTCTCAATCGCCCTTCATTGGACTGAGGAAGTCTCTTCTTTTGCTATGGTTTGGGCAGTTTATATGGGGGCTTCGCTTTGCGTTCGGGAGCGCTATCACATCCGAATTATGGTCGCCGTGTCGGCACTCCCCGCAAAGATGGGACGCTTCGTAATTTTTATCGCAGACGCCTTCTGGGCTTTTTTCAGTTTGCTAATGGTCCAAGTCAGCTGGGAGTACCTTGCTGTTTATTGGAAATACACGAAACTCACTCCCAGCCTCCACATCAACGAATTTTACCCTCAAACGATTCTAATTATTGGGTACACACTTATGTTCCTGCGGTTGGCCCAAACCTATGTGAATTGGTGGCGCGACGGTGCAGAAGGACTACCCGGTATGCTCGAGGAAGATCTAGACATGATTATTCCTGAGCAGGAGAAACAGCCATGAGTCCTCTTCTAATTCTAGCCCTCACATTTGTAGTATTGACAGTAATTGGCGTTCCGCTGTTTGTTTCAGTTGGTTTAACCACGATACTTGCACTTTTCCTCATCGATATCCCTTTCACGCTCATGGCCCAAACCGGCTATGCCAGCCTTACACCTTTCCCATTGCTAACAATCCCACTCTTCGTGCTAGCGGGTCGTTTGATGGAGGTTGGCGGTATGGCCAATCGAATGATTGGGATTGCGACCAGCCTAGTCGGCGCCTATCGAGGTTCCATGGGCTTGGTCACCGTTTTCGCCTGTGCACTTTTTGCAGCTCTATCAGGTTCAGGTCCCGCAACAACCGCGGCTATTGGTTCAGCCACCGTACCGGCGATGAAACGCGACGGATATGATGTTCCCTTTGCAGCAGCCATTACGGCCAGCGGTGGCGCTTTAGGAAGTTTGATTCCGCCCTCTAATTTAATGATCATCTACGGTCTTGTTTCAGAGACGTCGATCCCTCGCTTGTTTCTTGCTGGCATGATCCCCGGGGCTCTGATTACCGTACTACTGATGATCACGACTTACATAATTGCCCGCCGCCGCGGCTATGGCGGTAGTGGTCATCCATTTTCTTGGGCACCATTTGGTCGGGCGGCTTGGGATGGCAAATGGGCTATCGGTGCCCCTGTTCTCATTCTCGGCGGTATCTATGGCGGTGCCTTCACCCCTACCGAGGCCGCTGGAGTTGCTGTTTTCTACTCACTCTTTGTTGGATTGTTCATTTACAAAGAGCTGACCTTGAAGAAGGTAATTGCCGCCCTACGGTTTACCGCTCTTTTGACAGGTATCCTGATCATTATTACGCCCACGTTGGCCTTTGGTAACTTGGCAGCCTTTTATGATATTCCGTCAGCAGTACAAGCGGGCATTACCTCGGTCACAACAAACCCAATCCTAGTGCTTTTACTAATTGGTATCTTCTACATCTTTATCGGTACATTCATGGAATCGCTTGCGCAGATTGTTCTGTTTACAGCAGTCTTCCTGCCTCTGGTCACATCACTGGGCGTCGACCCCGTCATGTTCGGTATTTTTACGGTTATCACCTGTGAAATTGGGTTCTTAACACCGCCCCTGGGTGGAAATTTGACAGTAGCTTCCAGGATATCCGGTGTGTCGATCGAACGGATTTCTGTGGCGGTTCTACCTTTCATTCTTGCCTACATTATTGGCATGGTGATTTTGATTGTCTTCCCTGATCTCACAACTTTCGTGCCTAACTGGTTCTATGGACTGTCCAAATAGACCTAACAATGCAATAGGAGCGGTCACTTGTTTGATACAATTCTCAAAGGTGGAGAAATTCACGATGGGATCGGATCCGATCCCTTCATTGGCGATGTTGGCATCAAAGATGGGGTGATCGTCGACATAGCCGAAAACTTACCTCACAATCGAGCTGAGGAAGTCATCGATGTTGCTGGGCTGATCGTATCCCCCGGATTCATCGACATGCATACCCATTCCGATTTCACTTTAATCGTAGATGGTCGTGCAGAAAGCCAAGTTCATCAAGGCGTCACTACTGAAGTGATTGGCCAATGCGGCATCTCCTGTGCACCAGTGGGGTCTCACGACACTATCCGTGAGGTCTCCCCTTGGTACACGGAAGCGGCCAAACACCCCAACTGGCTTGGCTTTGGAGAATACTTGGACGCGCTCGACGAAACCGCCCTTGGCGTCAACGTCATGGCTTTTGTCGGTCATGGCACAATCCACCGTGCGGTTTTGGGAACGGAGCTTCGAGCAGGTAATCCTGACGAAGTTGCTGAGATGGCCAAACTTGTCGACCAATGTATGGAAGAAGGAGCTGGCGGCTTCTCGTCAGGCCTTGAATACTTCCCTGGCATCATGGCAGCACCCGACCACCTGGTGCCCATGTGTGAAGTCGCCGCCAAGCATGGACGCCTTTATGCAACCCACGTCCGCAACCGTGATACAGAATATGACCTCGGTTTCGCAGAAGCGATTTCCACTTCTCGTCAAGCCGGTTCAAAACTGCAAATCAGCCATATCCAACCCAAGTTCGGTGCGCCCGACTACGCAATGAGCCATACGCTAGAGATGATTGAAACCGCACGCAATTATGACGCAGACATTGCATTTGACGTTATCCCGCACGATTGGAACCACACCTTGGTGGCCGCCATTCTTCCCGATTGGGCTCAAGCTGGTGGCACTGACGAAATTCTGAAACGCTTATCGGACCCTGAAACGCGTGAACGTATCAAGGCTAACCCGAAGCCCATGTGGCTCCTGGTGAAGGCCGAAAAATGGTCGGACATCGCACTTCTCAATGCCACTGTGAACAAGAACCTCGTCGGGGCGGACTTTGCAGAGATTGGCCGGATGCGAAACTGTCATCCCTATGACGCAGTGCTAGATATCCTGTTGGAAGAAGGTGAGAACATGCTTGGTTGCATGTGGACTTCGAAAAGCTTCCGTGAAGAAGATGTCGATTTATGTTTAACTCAGCCTGAGTGTGCTGTCATCTCTGACACGGTCGCTATCGCAAATGACGGCGTATTCCAAGATCACGTAGGGTCATTGACCGGATATGGTTGGGCCGCTCGTTTCCTACAGCACTATGTAAGAGACCGCGGTGTTTTAACCTTGCCTGAAGGGTTAAAGAAGCTGACTTCAATTCCGGCCGAACGATTGGGCTTGAAGAACCGTGGCAAACTAAAACCTGGATACCATGCAGACATTTGTGTTTTTGACCAGGCCAATATTGCAAACAACGCGACTGTCCGTAACCCTCGCCGCTACGCATCTGGTATTGCTCATGTATTGGTAAATGGTCAGTTATCTATGCGGAATGGCAAAAGAACTTCCGGAAATAATGGACAAGTCATTCGGGAGTTTGCGTCATAACAACCGATTAGAAACATTGAATCGAGCGAAGTAAAACACTCGACCCAGAGTCCAAACAACCTACAGGCATGGCCAACCCCATCAATCACAACTATAGATACAAAATCGCTCAATATTAAGTATCGACACTATGCATCCATAGTAATCACGCATTTTCATCAAATGAAATTAAGCTTTTTCTTAAACATTACTTCGTGCTAATCAGCAGTTATTAATACAATAAATCGAATTAGAATTGGGCGGAACTTGACTTTAGTCGCTGAACATTTTTTGTCTTTGTGTTCTCGCCATAAAGACAAAACAGCACTTGTGCTACTCGATCAACGAGGAAACGTTAAGCATGAGTATAGCTATGCGCAGCTTGGTGCCAGCGCCATCAGCTTAGCCCAACATCTTCAGCGTAGCTTTCCGACAGGCGATAGAGTTCTGTTGGCGGCAAATCAAGATGCCGAATTTGTCATCTCATTCTTTGGCAGCCTGCTGGCAGGATTGATCCCCGTTCCAGTACCGATAGAGGCTGGATTTGTTCCATCCGAAAAAACGAGACGCCTTCATCATGCAGTTCACATTTCTGCTGCGGGAGCACTACTGACATCCGATAGGTCGAAAAACCTCGCCGAAAAGCTTGTCTCGTTGGGGGGTGTTGAGGACCTACAAATCTCTTCTGTGTCAGCATTCCTTCTAAACACAGCCTCCGAGACTATTGAACTAGCAGGGTTGGCTCAAAGCACAAAAAATCAACCGGCACTTGTGCAGTTTACCTCAGGCTCTGAAAGCCTGCCTAAGGGCGTGCTTCTGACCAATGAAAATATTCTCAGCAATATAGAGCTGTTGAGGCGAAGTTGGTCATTATCACCTGACAGCCGTTATGTGAATTGCATGCCCTTCTATCATGATATGGGCCTTATAGGCGGTCTGCTGATGGTGTTGTTGACTGGAGGCACATGCTATCAACTTTCAACAGTATCATTCCTCAAAAGGCCCCACCTTTGGCCCAAGCTGATTAGCGACCATCAAATTACTGTTTCTGGCGCCCCACCTTTTGCTTTCGAACGAATAGTAAATGACAAACACATTGATGGCTATCACGACAATGAATTAGACCTATCGACGTGGGAAATCGCTTTTTGCGGCGCCCAACCAGTCGCGCTGGATCTAGGTTCTAAGGTCACGGATAAACTCAGCCGATTCGGTTTCGACAAAGCCGCCTTTGTGCCGAGCTATGGATTGGCGGAAGCCGTCGTTTATGCTGCGGGAAAAAGGAACGACAGTTCTGCCCCCACAAACAACGAATGCGACTTGGAAAATCAGCGCTCTGGCAACCAGTTCTTGGTGGCGCCAATTGTTTTTGAAACTTCCGAACTGTTGGCAATTGATCTCTACGATACTGATTGTGATGAACTTACAAAACCTGGCGACATAGGAGAGATTTGCATTAGTGGACCTTGTCTTTTCAACGGATATCTTCCTCAAGAAAACAAAAGCAACACCTTTTTATACCCCTCTAATACAAACAGTTCGAACAACAAGAGGCGGCTATTTAGGACTGGTGATCTAGGGTGTCTAAGAAAAAATAGATTGTTTGTCATAGGGCGGTTGAAGGAGGTTCTTTTTTCTAATGGTGAAAAAATTCCCTATACAAGCCTAGAAATTCGTGCTGCGCAAATTGATCCGATCCTCAACTCCAACGCTGCACGGATTGTTGAGAAACGGGGTGAGGATTCACTTTCGTCCGAAGTTTCCCTTCAAATCGAGCTCCATAAAAAGACGGCAAAAATTAGTGATCTGGACGCACGAACGTTACATGTCAAAAACCTCTTACGCAGAGAGTTCTCGGTGGATCTTTCTCAAATAAAATACCTACCACCAGGGAGTTTACCAAGGACTTCGAGCGGCAAAATATTGAAACCGGCCATGAACACTTCATCCGTTGATACGATTAAAAGCACTGGACCCCAGTAATTATGGCAGACTTACTGTTGGACAGACTGGGCATTTCATATGACAAGCCGTTTGCGGTTAAGAAATTGGCCAAAGTCATAATCGACTGTCCTGATACCGCGCGTGAAGCATTGACCAATCCAAACTTTATCAATGACTCAAGCATCGAAGGCTTTACCAACAAATTTGGTTCTCGTTACAACTCTTTATCAAATCTAGCATCACAAAACCCCAGGGCAAAAACGGACGCTTCTGAACACCGATGGCCAAAACGAATTAGTGCCGCGATCGTTCAACAAGCCGCAAAAGAATTTGATGAAGAGAAACATAAAGAAGCTTTCAAGGCTATTCTTGAAACTTCCCCTGCACCCTCAGCGCTCGAATTGGTTAGCAACGTGATTTACCCATTGATTGGTGTCTACATCGAACAGTGCTTTCAGGTAAAACCACAAAACCCGATTAGACTTGTCCAAGACGCCTCTGAATTCGCAGCCATTATTCGCCCCTTCCCGTCAATCAAGCAGATGGATAGAGTAAATGTTATTTCATCTCGGCTGCTGAACAACCTTGAAGAATCAATCGACCGCGAATGGCTACACGAGTGCCAATCAAACTCTGGTCTGAGGCAAGTGGTCCTGGAGGAAACGACGCAGCTTGGGCATGAGGAGCGGAAAACGGCCATACAAAGCAGCCTGTTAGGCCTCATTATCGGCACAATGGGCTTTGCTCATACCCTAACAATTCTCTGTGCCACCCTACTTCGTAACGACAGGGTTAATGGGGAACAGATGCGGTCGAAAGAATGGCGTAGTACTCACCTTTCTAGTTTGATCACGCAACATTCCCCGATTCGTTACATCTTACGAAGGTCGGTTTCCGACGATACAATTCAGGGGGAACAGATTACAGCCGGGCAATATCTTTGTATTGATGTCGCATCTATACCGGCGGGCAAACAGGGAAGTAGCGACGTAACATTTGGCGCTGGTAGACATAGTTGTCCTGGCCGAAAGTTAACTCTTATCTCATTGGATTGCTATTTGGCCACTCTGATTGAATACCTCTCTGAATATGAACTTGAGAAAGACGAATGGGAATTTGGTTTCTTGACCCGGTACCCTTCTGAAATATGGATTAAAAAACGTGGCAACTGAGTTAACGACAATACAAGTGACAGAAGCCGTTGTGAGAGCTTTTAAAGAGATTATGGCCGAGAGTTGTCCAGACGATTTCAGCGTCTCTACCGATCTAACGAGCCTACCAATAGACTCAATGCATATCGTTCTAATTTCTTCGCTCGTCGAAGAGGAATTAGGAACCGAAATTGATCCAGCTACTTTCTACGAGGCTACGAACATTGTAAGTATCGCTGAAGAGATTCTAGGCGAACTAAAAGACGAGAACTGATCGGACAAATCATGAGCTGTAGAAGTTCAGACCTGATCTGACAGTTTCCGGATTTTGATGCGGTGTCTGTCGGATCAAATTCAGTTTATGAACTTGGCCTTCCAGATTTCTTTGCCCTCTATCATTGTCTCAAATGGCGTTCTTCCGCAACATC
>CAJQQZ010000166.1 GCA_905480575.1 uncultured Alphaproteobacteria bacterium
GATGCGTAAGGCAGCCGCAAGAACTTATGAAGAACTATGGAAGAGGCTTGGACAAGTCTGCGATCTCTTCTCGGACGAAGAATGTCACAACTTCCTAAAGGCGGCTGGATATGGAAACAATTAAACGCAACATGCTCTAAACCAATTGTACAAGTTTAGTGTCTTAAACGCGGCTATTCTTATCGAAGAAAGTTTGCTTTTTGGCCAATCAAACGAATGACTAATCCAAAATCATGACTTCGCCGGCCCGCATGAAACTCAGCATTTCGCGGGCGCGTTCTTCCAATAGATCAAGGTCTAGATTATCCCGCCGCAAATGACTGACTCTTCGGTCAAGTTTGACATGTTCCTCTTTGAGAAACGTTAGCTCCATTTTCGCGGCTTCTAGATCCTGAGACAGGCGCGCCCAAGCCAGAAGTCCTCGATCACCTTGAATCGAATGGAATAGGAAGTATAGCACCAAAAAGATGGCAAAAACAGTGGGTGCAAATCTTCTGAGATGGCGGCCAAAGGCGCGAATGGATTCCATCAAATAACTCAAGTAAAATAAGGGCTTATAAAACTGAACCGTTTATAGCAGAGCAAAACGACTCCTGCAAGTGTCTCGCTTGCAGCCTGCAATCATAGCCCCAATGACGCACACGACGCCTTTGTTGGGACATTGAGTTTTACGATGCGTTCCAGCATTTCAGTTTCATCATGGAATTTGTCGATAATACGAAACTTGAATTGTCGACAACTACCGTCTCCGGCCAGACCAACGACAGCGCTTTTGGCCTCACGCTGCCAACTACCATCACTGTTAGGTTTTCCAGTTTTCCACGCAAAGGGTTGCTGAAACCCAACCCAATGCACTTCTTTGGCTTTTGTTTTGACCAGTTCAACAAGGGCCGCTTCACTGATATCTTGAAACTTGATCTGACCCTGGTTCAAGCCTGCGCGAATACATTCTCTTTGGTCTTTATCTTCACCGTCGCCTTGTGCCTCAACGGTTTGTCTAAGGAACTGCCCCTCGATAGAGTAGACCTCAGCAATAAGGATTGGCGTGGAATGACAATCACCGATACTGCTGAGGCCAAGGGCGTTTGTGTAGGCCAGTCTCACATAAACCTGTCGTTCTTCAGGAATACCCACAGCTTCACCACTGTTTGGCTCAAAACGCCAAGACAGACCTACGTTATGACCAAAACTGCCCCAGTTGTGGGTTGGGCTGAGTTCGGCACCAATGGTGTCAGCAAAGTCACGAAACTGCTCCTTATTGTTCTTCATTTGAGTAATGAATTGAGAAAGAGAAATTTTTCTGCGTTGTTTCTCAAGGGTTTCAATTTCACCACAGTTCTTGCGATGGATCGTCACTGACTTTGCAAGAACTTCTATGGGAGCCAGTTTGCCACGGCTCATTAGCTCAGACTCAGCGACGGTTGCGAAAGCGCGGAAACAATCGCCTTCACCACTTTTTCCGGCTACGTCGAAGTAATATCTAGCACCAGTGAGAACTTTTTCATCGTCAACCCATTTCTCTTAGAGTGTTTCCTTCAATTCAGAAACTAGTTCTTCGGCTTTCATGCCTACGGTGGCTGTGCTGACGATAGCAAATGCACGGTTCATCGCTGCGATGGCCTGTTTCTCTTTTGACCAAGATGCAGCCTTAATGAATGCTTCTTCCGCTTGATCCAACAATTGATCCGAGACTCCCCATTGGGCACAGGAAACCTCATTTCCCCAGCCTGCTCCTGAATGAAGCCGGAAGTCTCCGACTTTTCGGTAGCCTTCTAGTGCGGTTACGTCATAAATCAGTGGCACTCTAAAGAGCAGATCAACAAGTTCACACCTGCGATTGGTGCGTACGACGAGAAAATTAACGCGTCTTTCTGCATAGTTTTCTTCACCGTTGAGCTGATTGTGAACAAAGGGATCGCCTGTGTTTTCTGGCAACAAACGAACAACGATGTCCTCAGGCCTCATTCGTTTGTAGTACTCACGGACTTCTCGTTCTGCTTCAGTAAAATCGATGGCCAAGCTGGCATTTTTTTGGCCGTCTACTTGCCCAAGCTCACGTTCAATTGGGCATTTGAGTTGGTTGCCTTCATGAAAACGATCACCGGTCAGATTGAAGGTCCTGATGTCCATTTCTGAGTCGTTGTAGAGATGCTTTGCAATTGCTGATTTTGGACCTTTTGTGATGTACTTGAGGTTCTGTTTTGTTCTGAAACAACGTCCTTTGTGATCCCGGACTAAAGCGGTCACATCGATAACATCGTATTTAAGAAGACCATCTTTCAGTTCGCCGAAATTTTCATGAGTGTCAGTGATTACCAGATCCATAGTATAGAACTCTGGGTAACCTAACTGATCGGTAACATACCGCATGTCCCGAATGAGTTTGTCGGTAAGTGATGCATCGACAGGTAACTCAGAAATGCCGTCACGGCTGCCTTCCGGGCATGGTTGATTGGTAGCGACTTGGCTGTATTCTAAGGAGAGTTCGTCCAATGCTGAGACAACAATCGGATCACCATCTGGATTAGACTGTGATGTTGTGGCAGAACTATCCAAGACACTAAACTCAAGCCGTCCACAAAGCCCGCTACGAAGTTTCACAATGAGGCCAACCTCTCTGCGTTCAGGTGAAAATGCTGGCGGATCTTTTACAACACCGAGCACTGATACTGCCTCTTCGATGTACTCTACGTATTCGTTCGCTTGGCCTAAAAACCACTTATCGAATGCTTCTTCATAGGTTGCTAATGCCTGCTTAGCACTCTTCGCTGAAGACTTAGACTTTTGTTCTTCTTGTTTGGCCTTTATCTTCGCGAGCATTTCTGCCTGTTTTTTAGCCGCCTGTTACTCGGCTTGTCTGCGGAGTTCAGCAGCTAACTCTTCTGCCTTTTGTTGTGCATCCGACGCTGCCTCTGCTGCTAAAGCACCGCAATCGAAATCCACTGAGTCCTGACTGTCAAACATCATCACGTCTTCAGACAGCATGCCACCCAAGTTGAGACGAATGAACGTGGTTGGTTGTTTGGTGCAAACACCGTCAAAATCGAAGATTAGGTCAACCTCGACTTTATTACCAATTGGATAGGCACCTGACGGATTCTCCTCCACCCAAGGCGAGGTTTGAATGATTGATTTGACTTGTTTGAGTAAAGCTTCGTTACCCACTTTAATGAAAGACTGGCGAATGGCTTCGATTGTCTCTTGTTGAGAGTAATCTTCAGCCTTTGCAAAACTAATGTTGGAACCGATGGTGATAATCACCGCCAAAACCAAAAATAAATTCGCCAGTCTTTTCATTTTTATTCCTTAGACGTTAAAGGCGTTTCGCCCCGCGTAGATAGCTGCCGCACCGAGGCTCTCTTCAATACGGATTAACTGGTTGTACTTTGACAACCGGTCGGACCTGCTGAGTGACCCAGTTTTTATCTGTCCACAGTTGGTGGCAACAGCCAGATGAGCGATCGTTGAGTCTTCTGTCTCACCGGACCGATGAGACATCACTGCGGTGTAGTTAGCTTTATGAGCCATAGCGACAGCATCAAGCGTTTCGGTCAGAGAACCAATCTGATTAACTTTGATAAGGATAGAATTGGCGATGTTGTCTGCGATACCTTTAGAGAGACGGTCAACGTTAGTGACGAAAAGATCATCGCCGACCAATTGAACCTTATCACCTACAGCCTGAGTGAGTGCTGCCCAACCTTCCCAATCATCTTCGTCCATACCGTCTTCAATCGACTTGATTGGATAAGTGTTGCAAAGATCTTCTAGGTAACGCGCCATTTCTTCGCCACCCAAGACTTTATTTTCACCAGAAAGGTGATACTTGCCGTCTTTGAAATACTCGGAGGATGCACAATCAAGCGCCAACAAAACATCATCGCCTGGTGTATATCCTGCGGCCTCAATAGACTTCATTATGAAATCAAGTGCGTCGCGTGAAGAACCCAGATTAGGTGCAAAGCCACCTTCATCACCGACGTTAGTATTGTGACCTTGGTCGGATAGCGCTTTCTTAAGGTGATGGAAAATTTCCGCGCCCGCGCGAATGGCCTCTGAAACAGACTCAGCGCCAACAGGCATCACCATGAATTCCTGAATATCGATAGGGTTGTCGGCGTGTGCGCCACCGTTGATGATATTCATCATTGGAACCGGGAGTGTTCTGGCCTGTAAGCCCCCAACGGCACGATAGAGCGGCAACCCCGCTTCCGCCGCCGCGGCGCGTGCAACGGCCATGGATACGCCAAGGATGGAGTTGGCACCAAGCGACGACTTGTTGTCAGTACCATCCAAGGCCAACATTGCCAGATCAATTTCTGTTTGGTTGTCGGCATCAAAACCAATCAGCAAATCAGCGATTGCGTTGTTGACGTTGTCCACAGCGCCTAGAACACCTTTGCCAAGATAACGCGACTTGTCGCCATCACGAAGTTCAACTGCTTCATACTTACCTGTGGATGCCCCTGACGGAACAGCCGCACGCCCGAAAGCGCCGCTTTCAAGTGTAATGTCAACTTCAACAGTAGGGTTTCCGCGTGAATCAAGTATCTCGCGGCCGTGGATGTCAATAATTTCGCTCATGGTTCTCTCTAGTCGATAGAAATGGGATTGGCTTTTGCCAATTCATCAAAGGCTTTTAATGTTTTCAGAAGTTCTTTCAGCTCGTGCAATTGCACCATGTTGGGACCGTCACAAGGAGCATTGGCAGGATCGTTGTGTACCTCAAGGAATACACCCGCGATGCCTAATGAGATCGCTGCTCTTGCCAACACCGGAACATATTCGCGTTGTCCGCCGGAGGTTTTGCCTTGCCCGCTTGGCATCTGCACGGAATGTGTTGCATCAAAGATCACGGGATAACCCGTTTGTGCCATACGTGGCAAACCGCGGAAATCATTGACGAGCGTGTTGTACCCAAAGGACGTTCCCCGTTCGCATAGCATGATCTTTTCGTTGCCGGTTGAGGCTAGTTTTTCAGCAACGTTGTCCATATCCCAGGGCGCAAGGAATTGACCTTTTTTTATATTTAACGCGCGACCTGTGTTGCCCGCAGCCAATAACAAAGAGGTTTGCCGACAAAGGTAGGCAGGGATTTGCAACAGGTCTATCACTTCAGCTGCTGGTGCGCATTGATCGGGTTCGTGCACATCACTTACAACAGGACAGCCAAACTGCTCTTTGATCTCCGCAAAAATCGGCAGAGCTTGCTCCATCCCGATGCCTCTGGCAGAGCTGGCAGACGTACGATTGGCCTTATCGTAGGAGCTTTTGTAAACCAAGCCGATGCCAAGGTCAGAGCAGATTTCGCTCAAGGCCTCAGCCATCATCATAGCATGGTCTCTATTTTCCATGGCGCATGGGCCGGCTAGAATGGAGAACGGCTTATCGTTGGCAAAGGTTACATTACCAACATTTACGGTTTTCGCTGTGGTCACTTCAGTCTCCCAAATTACGGCTTCTTAATAGTCACTAATGTTAAGGCACGAAAGCCCCAAAACGCCGCTATTTTGGTGCAAGAGCGAGGATAGCTGCCAACAGAGCTTTGACTTCTGCATTAGTGGTGGTTCGACCAAACGAGATACGCAGAGATCCTGCCGCCTCTCCTGCGCTTAATCCCATGGCCTTCAAAACATAAGATGGCTCGACTGAGGCTGATGTGCAGGCGGAACCTGAAGAAAGTTGAAAGTCAGCAAGCAAGGCAAAGAGTTCATCCGATCTATAGCCCGAGAACGTAAGGTTTAGATTGTTAGTCAGGCGTTTTTCTAACGATCCGTTAACCTTGATCCAATGTGCCTTGCTTTTCAGAGCGTCTACGAAGTTGGTTTGCCATGCCTTGAATCTTGCTTGCTCTTGGTCCATTTCTTCGACCGAAATTGCAGCCGCTTCACCAAAACCGACAACAAGCGGTAAAGGCACTGTTCCCGATCGCAAGGTTCGTTCTTGGCCGCCGCCGTAGAAAAGTGGCTCCAATCTCGTGCGGGGCCTACGTCTAACATAGAGCGCGCCTATGCCCATGGGGCCGTAGATTTTGTGCCCTGAGAAGCTCATTAGATTGACGTTTAACTCTTGGACATCAAGAGGAATTTTACCAAGAGCTTGGGCTGCATCACTGTGTAGGTAAGCTCCATACTTACCACAAAGATCTGCGATCTCTTTCAGCGGCTGCAACACCCCAGTTTCATTGTTGGCAGCCATAACAGATACGAGAGCCGTTTGGTCAGAGAGCGCAGTTTCAAGGTAACCGAGATCTATGAGACCATCTTTATCAACTGGAAGTATCTGCGCATCAAAACCTTGTGTCTGTGTTGCATTGCATGATTCCAGAACACACTTGTGCTCGGTGGAAGCCATTAGAACCCGAGGCTTATTATCTTTCCAGAAAGCGGCGGTACCTTGTATCGCCAAATTGTTTGCTTCTGTAGCGCCTGACGTAAAGATGATCTCTCTACTGTCGGCATTGATGGCCTTGGCGATCTGTGCGCGCGCCTTTTCTACAGCTTCGGCGGCTTCTATGCCCCTTGAATGAGATGTCGAATGTGGATTGCCAAATTTTGATCCAAAGTAGGGCAACATTGCATCCAACACTCTGGGGTCGGTTGGCGTTGTTGCCTGGAAATCAAAATAAATGGGATCGGTCATCAGTTGGTTTCGCTCGATACTTTTCTGTTGTTTCGATCAACAATCTTACCAAAGGCTTCGAGGAACTGATCAATGTCTTCTGGTTTCGTATCCCAACCAATAGAGATACGAATGGCTGAACCTGCAAGGTCAGCTCCCACGCCCATTGCGCTCAGGACGTGACTTGATTTCACTTTTCCCGATGAACAGGCAGAACCCGAACTGACGGCCATTGAAGCTAAATCCAATTGGATCAAGAGTTTTTCAGCAGCCATTACCGGCCAAGAAAAACAAGTTGTATTGACCGTTCGTGGGGCATGTTCGGAAAAGATCAAAAGAGAATTTGAGAGGTTCTTTAAACCTTGTTCCAATTTGTCTTTGAATGTTTCAAGTTTTTGAAACTCGCTTAGTTCGTTCAAAGCGATTTCCGCCGCCAGGCCGAATCCAACAATTCCAGCAACGTTTTCTGTTCCTGCTCTCCGGCTTCTTTCTTGGCCACCACCCTTCAACAACGAAGGGCACTCTGTTCCCGGGCCCAAAATTAGAGCGCCAACACCTTGCGGTCCACCAAATTTATGAGAAGACAATGACAGGAGATCAACACCCCAATCCTGCTTGTTGAACGGCATTTTCCCGGCGGCTTGAACGCCGTCACAGTGGAACAGCCCTGAATGTTCATGAACAAGATCGGCTATTTGACTCAATGGTTGCACCACACCTGTTTCATTGTTTGCAGCCATCACAGAAACAAGGGCTGGTTCTGAGTTCTTGAGGCAGGTCTCCAAATAATCCAAATCCAGCAAGCCGTCGCTATCAACACGCAAGGTTGCAGCAGTTGGTGCTGCTCCTAATACAGAGTCATGCTCTATCGGTGAAATAAAGGTCGGGCGATGAGCTGCTGATGCTAGCGCCTGGTTGTTGGCTTCCGTACCACCAGAGGTGAAGATGACATCCCGGGCTCTAGCGCCAACAAGGGCAGCAACTTGCTCTCTCGCCTTTTCAACGAGGTTCTTTGCTTTGCGGCCTGGACCATGAATTGACGAAGGGTTCCCAACTGTACTCATAGTACGAGCGACGGCTTCAATCACCTGCGGTCGAACAGGAGCGGTTGCGTTGTAATCGAGATAAACGGCGGCCATGAACCTAGACGTTTTTAGGAAGTGCCTTGTTTTCTTCTACCGCCATTATTTCTGCTTTAGCTTCTGCAACAACCTGCGACTGTTGTGTTAACGCAGCTTCCAGCGAACAAACACGGGCTTTGAGCTGTTGAACCTGATCTTGAACAGAAACGGCAGTTTTCGCCTGTGGATCTAGCCACTCGTCACAAGGCGTTCCATAAGCGACAAAAACAGATTCAACCGCTGGATCAAGATCACGTCTAATGACTTTTGCAGGGATACCCACGACGGTACATTTGGCTTCAACGTCCTTCGTGACAACGGCATTGGCACCCACGCGAGCATCTTTGCCCACAACGACTGGGCCTAAGATTTGCGCGCCGGAGCCAACGATAACGCCGTCCTCTAACGTCGGGTGTCTTTTGGCATTACGTTGACTATTAGAATCAACTGACGGTGCGACGCCGCCCAAGGTCACGCCATGGTAGAGGGTGACATCATTGCCGATTTCACTGGCTTCGCCGATGACGACGCCCATGCCGTGGTCAATAAAGAAGCGTTTGCCAATTGTTGCACCAGGGTGAATTTCAATCCCTGTCAGCCATCTTGCAATCTGTGAAAACCAACGACCAACAATCCTGAATTTACGGCGCCAAAACCAAGAGGCGAAACGGTGAAACAACATCGCATGGAATGACGGATAGCAGATAATGACTTCCAAACGTGATCTTGCGGCGGGATCGCGATCTCTAATGGAGTCAATTTCACTGATGAGATTGTCAAACATGACGATATTCCAGTCACTCGGGATAATTATGCAATGTTGCTAATATGCATTTAGAGGGAAAAAATCTTCATTCAAGGGGCGTTATAACGGCTTTTAGATAAAAGCCGAGGGCTAATTTGTGAAAGATCGTGGCGGATGTGGAAAGACAATAGCCTTTTTTATCGAAATGGGCTAGTAACCGCCACCTCCAGACTAGCAATTTACGGTCCAAAGATATGCCCGAAGTTTTGATTAACGGCCCCGACGGAAGACTCGAAGGTCGTTACAAGCACAATGAAGACGACAACGCCCCTATTGCCTTGATGCTCCATCCTCACCCCCAGTACGGTGGTACGATGAACAATAAAGCGATTTACGCGATGTATCACGCCTTTGCCGGTCGTGGTTTTTCAGTGTTGCGTTTTAACTTCCGCGGTGTTGGTCGTTCCCAGGGCATCTATGATCGCGGCGAAGGTGAGTTGGCCGATGCAGCGTCCGCGTTGGACTGGTTACAAGGCCATAACATTGGTGCACGTCAGTGTTGGATTGCAGGCTTCTCTTTTGGTGCTTGGATCGGCATGCAGCTTTTGATGCGCCGGCCTGAGATCACCTCATTTGTGTCTGTAGCACCGCCAGCAAATCTCTATGATTTCTCATTCCTTGCTCCCTGCCCTTCATCGGGTTTGATGGTGCATGGTGATGCCGACACAACTGTGCCGCCAGAGTCCGTTGAGAAGTTGATTGAGAAGCTCTCCATTCAAAAGGGTATCACGATTTCACATTCTATAATCGAAGGTGCTGACCACTTCTTTGGTAGAAACTTAGAAGATCTTTCAACAACTATTGACCGATATTTGGCGGAACACCTCTAATTCCAAACCGCCTCTATCAAAATCCTATAGTTAAAGAATTACGTCATGAACGAAGTTACCTCCTCTAGCGAGCTTAAATCCTCATTCCTAAAAACCGTCATTGATCGCGGGTTCATTCACCAGTGTACAGATCTGAGTGAGCTCGACGAGCGTTGTTCGAATGGCACTATAGCGGCATACGTCGGCTATGACTGCACGGCTGATTCACTCCATGTCGGTAGTCTTGTCTCCATTATGTTGTTGCGTCATTTTCAAAAATGCGGACACAAGCCCATCGTATTGATGGGCGGTGGTACAACCCGTGTTGGTGACCCGTCAGGTAAAGACGAAAGCCGCCAATTGCTGAGCGATGAGAAGATTGCTCAAAACATGGCAGGCATCAAAAAAATCTTCGAGAAGTTCCTTGTCTTTGGCGATGGCCCAACCGATGCGGTTATGGTCAACAATGCTGATTGGTTAGACAAGCTGAACTACATCGAGTTGCTACGCGACTATGGTCGTCACTTTACAATCAATCGGATGCTGTCTTTTGAGTCGGTGAAGAGCCGACTGGACCGTGAGCAACCGCTGACCTTCCTGGAATTCAACTACATGATCCTCCAGGCCTTTGATTTCCTTGAATTGGCAAGAAGACAGGGGTGCTCTTTGCAAATGGGTGGCTCTGATCAGTGGGGCAACATTGTTAACGGTGTTGAACTTGGGCGCCGTGTTGATTCAAAGAGCCTGTTTGGGCTTACCGTTCCTCTTCTTACGACAGCTAGCGGTGCCAAGATGGGCAAAACTGCATCTGGTGCGGTTTGGCTCAACGAGGACCGTTTGTCAGCCTACGATTACTACCAATTCTGGCGCAACACGGAAGATGCTGACGTTGGAAAATTCCTACGTTTGTTTACCGAATTGGATGAGGCAGAGGTGAAACGCTTAGAATCTCTCCCCGGTGCTGAAATAAATGAAGCCAAGAAAGTGTTGGCTTTTGAGGCTACTCGCCTTTGTAGAAGTGAAATTGAAGCTCATACTTCGGCAGAAACTGCTCGCCAGACTTTTGAGCAAGGCCAGGTTGCTGTTGATCTGCCAACGTTCGAGGTCCAACGATCCAGCCTAGAAGGTGAAGGTGTCTTTGCTTATGAGCTGCTTTGTTTGGCCGGTTTGACATCGTCGAATGGTGAAGCACGTCGCTTGATTAAGGGCGGCGGTGGCCGCGTTAACGACAAAGGGGTCGCTACGGAAGTTGCGAAAGTGACAGCAGATGCAGCTAATGAAGACGGCCTCATAAAGCTGTCTGCCGGTAAGAAACGCCACGCTTTGTTGAAGCTGATCTAAGCAACTAGGAAGGTTTCAGAGAAGCCTTCCTAAACCCTTCTTCCGTTAGAGCCCGACAAAGTCATTGCCAAGGATGTCCCCGAAGACATCACGCACAATCCCCGGTGCAATTGATACCAGAGGGTTCACAGAGATCTTTGGTTTTTGCATCCGACCGTCTAGTCTAAAGTTTGCGGCCAGTATCCCTTCCCCTTTAACACCATTAACGATGTCTCTGAGTAAGGGAACGCCATCGACAAGTTGGGTCACAAAGTTGAAGGGGGCAATCGTACCGGTTAGCGCCAATCGCTTAGCATTATTGTCTATTTGCCCTTGAAGACGAATGCCGAGCGAAGGGCCTTTCATTCGAAGATCATCCATTTGGATTTTGCCGCGATGATAGGTTAGACGGCTCTCCATACGCCCAAAGAACAGCCCTTTTCCATTTAAAACATCAACCATACCTGTGAGCGAAGCGAAACTTAGAAGTTGTGTTAACGTTGGCGTATCAAGTATAGTAAAACGGCTGATCCAAGTCCCAACTCGGATGGGGGCTAAAGGGAAAGGTTGTGCGGATACTGCTTTTATGCGGACTTTGCCATAACGCGCCGATTTCCAAATACCAAAAGTATCCAGAAGTGCACCCGCATCATCGGCTGTGAGATCGAGTTGGAATTCACCGCGAGAGTTCGGGGCCAACCTGGCTTGAATGAATCCCTTGGTTCCGACCTGCCTTTTGCCATTCATGGCAGGCAGGTAGCCGGTAAAATTCATTTCTTCTATGCCTCCATTGCGTTGGCGAAGCGATAGACTGACATTGGTAATCGATTTACCTTTGGGTAAACCCAATCGATCGAGATGTTCAACAGTGATAACCGTTGCTTTGCCGCCGGTTGTTTGTGTTTGATTCGATTGTGACGACAATTTCCCAAAAAGCGGTGCGGAATCATAGACACCTTGTTTGGCATGAATTGAGACATAATCCGACGTTTGAGAAAGCGTCAAATCGGAAAATCTGTTCCCAGCATACTCAAGTGACGACAGCCTCATTTGTTCCCAATTTTTGCCATCGGATTGAATGCGAATGTCGCCAGTCGTTGATAACCCCGGTCCCCGCATCGAAAACTCGCTAATGGCATAGGGTTTGCCGGCGGAGAGATGGACCAGTCCGGCGGCTGTAGCGCCTTGGCCTGGGTGCTTCATATAGTCCAACGGGCTAAACACAATCGAAGCATTGGTGAGATCTGCCGAGAAACCAACAGTTGCTTCGGAACCTCCTGCTTTTTGGTAGGAAACTTCAACGCCGACGGGGCCGTTAATGTGACGGGTTAAACCGGGCAGAATTCGCTCCAGACCTGCGGCTGTGAAATTTCCGGCTGCTCTGACCGCCGATCCAGGGTTATCGGATTGTTTTGTCCGAAACACGGCCGTGAAGCTATTAACGGCTCCTGCCAATTGGCCTTGGCCTTTAACTCTAAATTCCCTTTTGTCGCCCTCTATTTCAAGCGTGGCCGCCTCGAGGTTTTCTTTTCCCACGGCATCGAGCAGCACACCGTTGTGGACATTGGCCGCGAAGGCTACGTCGATGTCTCTCATGTTGATCTTCTCTGGTGGTTCGGAACCAGAGTTGAGCTTTGGAAGTGGCATGGCAAAGTTCACAGAAGATAAAACCTGGCCAGATTGAATTTGTTCCTTCAGCCTGAGAAAACCGGGGCTCTTAAGGCCGATCTTGTTGAGCAAGGACATGCAAACCTTGGCTTCGCACGCTAACATCATGGAGCTGTTGAGATGTTTTGTTTGGCCTTGGTTCGGGCTGATGACAACGGTGGCCTCTGTAACAAGAACATTTTCAACCACTGCATCTTTTGCCGTTACATCGATGTGTCCATCAATAATCTGAATTCGACCCTTTGCTTGTAGAATAGGTTCAAGTTTGCGATAGAGTTGTAACGATAAGCCATCAAAATCGAGGGAAATAAACTCGCGAATTTTTTCGACCTTGCTGCCTTTTTTCTTTTGCAATCTTATCTCGTTGTCGAACTCGATGTTCGTAAGTATTCCTTCTTTGCTGCGTTCTAAAACCCAGCTGCGGGTTGTGCTTGGGATACCAGAAGGCCAATAGGTCGACAGCTCTTTAACGGCCATGCGATCAGCCGACAATTGATAGCTCAGAAGGCGACTAGGTCCTTCATCGATAACAAAACCTGACACTTTCAAGAGCGTATCGCTTTCACCTGCTCGCCCAACAATGATCGTGGAATCACTGACTAATAATTGCTTTTCCGCGATATCAAAAGTTCCTTCAGCTTGCAGAGTTTTTAGAGGCAGGCTCTTTTCCCAAAAGGGAGATACTTTCACCGCCCCTTCGCCCATGAAAATTTGATAACTGCCAGCATTCAGTTTGCCGCTGGAATCCAATTCAGTAACCACAGTACCGTCGAGATTAGATGTAATGCCTTCCAGAGGCCTCAAACGATCATCCAATTGAGCTAATGCGTTAAGGCTAAGGTTTTGAAACTCAACATTTACATTCGAAATCTTGCTAGTTTGGCTTCGAACGAATGTTACACCTGCCTTGACGATCTGGTTACCTAGAGAAAATTGACCCACTAGACGCCCCTCTAATCCAATCGGAACCTTACGTAAAATTAAATTGGAGTTTAGGGCGGTGAATGTTTGGTTAAGCCCAAGGTCCGAAAAATTGACGGTCGCATTGGTCAGTTGGACTTGTTGCAAGTAGGACAAGGGGTCATCGGTGTCTGATTGAGCGTGTAGCCTTGAGAAAAACAGATCCGATGCGTCCCTTAAAACGTCAGTATTCTCTAAAGTCGATCCACCATTTGAACCATCAATGAGAATGAGTGATTCATTACCACTGGCAAAGCCTAAAGCAACCGTGCCACGCTCATTTCTAGTGAGGTCCAGCTGTGCATTATCAATGACAATCTGGCTTGGCACGATGCGTCCAACCGCAAGCGGTTTCAAAGCCACTGACACGTCTACATTTGGCAATCTCAGGACTTCTTGTCCCGTCGTTTTGTCACGCAAGGACAGATCTGAGAGAAGCAACCGAGCTTCACTTTCCTCTACAACCCAGTGGACTTCACTCTTGCGTAAAGCAATTGATAACGAGGGGTAACTTCGTTTAAGAGATTGGATAAACTGAGTATTCAGAAATGATACATCTAGAGGTGCTTGGTTAAGCCGCCACAACGTCGCCAGCACGCCGAGAGTAAGGAGAACCCCTACGAGCGCTAAAATTTCTATCGTAAGATAGAAGGCTTTCCGGCTTACTTGTTTCACTTGCTTTACTTCAACTCTGAAGAAACTAGACTAGATGGTGTAGTCTTAGGTCTAATTTGTCGACCGACTATGATGTCATTTCAAATTAATTTAATATCGACCCAAACTTGGTAAAGAAACTCATTCAATGCTTCTTGATAATCTATTTGCTTCATTGGTGGAAGAAAATAACGAATCCGAACAGACCCACATTCCAACGTTAAAGCAATGGACTAACTCACTTTCAAAACCACGCTATCAAGCGATTGAGACTATAATCGGGCATAGTCCCTTTTTGACCTCCCAGTTATCGGCGTTTCCTGACGTTGTATTCGGTTTGGGAGACTTAGATTGGCAAATTGAGGCGCAAAAATGCATTAATGCCATTGATCAATGCGAACAAAACGAACTGAACTCTGAAAGGCTCCGTAAGAATTTGCGGCAGAAAAGGCGCCGTTTGTCTTTGATCGCCAGCCTTGCTGACCTCAGTGCCGAATGGACAGCGATTGAAGTGTCTGAATGGCTTTCACGCTTTGCCGAAAGAGCAATCAGTACAGCTTTGTCGTTTCATATCCATGAGGCTATAGAAAAGAACCTTGTTGCACTAAATGAAGCACAAGAGCACGGACTCTTCATCTTGGGTATGGGGAAACTTGGCGGATGCGAACTCAATTATTCCAGCGATATAGACCTGATCGCATTCTACGAACCTGAGACCGCTACCTTTCCCGGGCGCTATTCCGAACGAGAACTGTGGCCAAGGATCGTCAAAGATCTCGCTAACACGCTTCAGGAACGCACCGTTGACGGTTTTACCTTCCGCGTAGATCTGCGATTGCGCCCCGACCCCTCCGCTACGCCAAATGCCATTCCAGTTGAAGCGGCCGAGAACTACTATCAATCCGTTGCCAGAACCTGGGAGCGTGCGGCCTTCATCAAAGCCCGCTTTATGGCAGGAGATGCCAAGGCCTCAACACGTTTTCTCAAGAACCAGAGGCCGTTCATCTGGCGAAGAAGCCTGGACTTCGTTGCACTTGAAGAAATTCGAAAACTCAAACTTCAAATCGATGACACAGAGGCCAAGAAACTCCCAAGAGATTCCATTTCACCACTGGCAGGACTCAACATCAAGCTTGGTCGTGGTGGTATACGAGAGATCGAATTTTTTGCACAAAGTCATCAGTTATTGTGGGGTGGTCGTCAACCGGGCCTTAGAACCATTGGAACCCTAGACAGTTTATCGGCGTTGCAAGATGCACAGCTAATTGACGAAAGATGCAGGGATGAACTGCATGAGGCCTATTCTTTCTTTCGTCTGGTTGAACATCGCTTACAAATGAAGGAGGACCACCAAACCCACACTCTGCCTTCATCACAGGAAGAACTGGAAAAAACAGCGGAGTTTTGCGGATTTGCTGAATTTGTAGATTTTGAACAAACCCTTGAAGGTTATAGAACCTGCGTAAAAGCTTATTACAATCAATTTGTTGCTGGGATAAATCGCTCTTCCGATGCAGTGCCGAAGGAGGACGAACAACGCTTTTCTTCACTTGCTTCAATCATTGTAACGCCCGACGGTGTTGAGAGAGCCGGACAAATTTTGTCGGAAAGCAACTTTGAAGAAGCCGGTAACTCTGCCCTCATAATCGAAGGATGGCTTCAGGGGCGTTACCGCGTCCTTAAAACCGATCGATCACGCCAAGTCATTGCGACGCTTCTGCCGTCCCTGTTAGCGACAATTGCGGAAGGCCAAGAACCTGAACGGGCATTGGCGGCATTTGACCGGCTCCTTGAACGTTTACCGTCAGGTTTGCAACTCTTTACATTGTTGTCCAACAACCCTGCCCTTCAATCACTGCTAATCGAAATCCTAGCAAGCGCACCACAGCTAGCGGAACGTCTTTCCACGCGCCCTGCATTGCTGGACGTTGTTTTGGAGCCAGGATTCTTTGATGGTTTGCCTCCGCAAAGGGCTATGAAGAAGGAACTGGATTCATTGCTCTCTACGGCGTTTGACTATGAGGACTCTTTGTCCATCATCAGACGATGGAAAAATGACAAGGTCTTCCAGGCTTCACTCCATATCCTTCGTTCTGTCTCCATGCCGCAAGTTTGGGCCCCATGGTTGGCTTCAGTTGCTGAGCTCGTCATCTCATCGCTTGCCAAATTGGTTGCAGAGGAGTTCGAACAAAAACACGGGCGCTTTGACGTCGTGCCAAATGATGCGCCAGCTTTGGGTTTGGCGGTTATTGCATTTGGAAAGCTGGGTGAGCGGATCATGAGCCCGGGATCGGATTTGGATTTGGTCTTTGTTGCCCCGAATTTGGATCCAAACGAGATGAGCAATGGGCTCAAGCCATTGGCGGCGCAACAATACTTTGGACGGCTAGCGCAGCGCTTGATTTCGGCCATCACAGCGCCAACGTCGGAAGGGGTCGCTTATGAAGTTGATATGCGGTTACGACCGAGTGGCAGCAAGGGACCGTTGGCGGTCAGTCTGAGCGGATTTGAACGTTATCACAATGAGCAGGCCTGGACCTGGGAACATATGTCTCTCACACGCTCACGGGTCATTTTAGCGGATGATCAACAAAAACGAGACATCCAGAACGTGATCAGTGATGTGTTAAAGAAACCAAGAAACCCGAGGCATCTTGTTCAGGACGTCGACAAGATGAAGACACGGATATTTGCCAACCGGGAATCTTTCGACCTTGATATCAAGTCGTTGGAGGGAGGATTGGTCAGTCTGGAATTTATCGTCCAGTTTCTGCATTTGAGTGTCGCAGAAAAACACCCCGACAGCATTATGTATGATCTACCGACCTTCATCTCGAGTTTACCCAATCTCTCAACACTGACAGAGCCACAATCACGGCTTTTGAGCGAAGCTTGGTACCTCTATGTTGGGCTTCAGGCGGTCGTGCGATTGTCAACAGGCCCTAAAGCGAACTACGAAGATTTAGCCAATAGTACAAAAAGCACCCTCGCTTCTGTTTTTGGAGAAAAGGACCTTGAAAACGCGCAGGCGAAACTCCAATTGCTGTGCAAAGAAATTGCCCAGCTCTACAATGTGTTAATTGCCGAAGAAGCCACAAAGGCTTCTGAAAGCGATCCTGTTGATGAAGGGCCTGTTTGGAATAGATTGGAGAACAAAAAATGAGTCTAGAAGTAGGCCAAACGGCACCTGATTTCACCATGTTGAATGATAGAGGTGAGCAGCTTTCCCTGTCTGACTTGAAGGGCAGCAACATTGTGCTCTATTTTTACCCGCGGGACGATACGCCTGGTTGTACCAAAGAGGCCAATGGCTTTCGCGACAAACAAACCGAATTCGCCCGCTTGAATACTCAAATCATTGGTGTGTCCAAAGACTCAGTTGCCTCCCATCAGAAATTTAAAACCAAATACGATCTGAACTTTACGCTTGCGTCAGATGAAAATTCTACGACGTGTGAAGACTACGGCGTTTGGAAAGAAAAATCCATGTGGGGCCGCAAATTCATGGGTATCGAACGCACAACCTTTTTGATCGACGTTGATGGACAGATCCAGAAAATCTGGCCAAAGGTCAAAGTTCCGGGACATGTCGAGGCAGTTTTTGAGGCTGTGAAGGCAGAGCTCCCGATCATTTAACTCTTTATTCTCTCAAACCGGCCTGGCGTAGACCTTCTAGCAATCGGTCAATATCTGCGCTGCGAACATACATCGGGTTTCGAGCTACCGATGTTAAACTAAGCTTTGGATTAAATTTGCAAGCGATTTCAACCGCTTCTTTCGCCTCTTCACCGCGCCCTAGATAGGAAAGTGCGGCGGCAGAAATGAAGTAGGCGCCGTAAAAATTCGGCTTTAGTAGAATGGCCCTTTCACCTGCTTCAACACATTTCAGATAGTTTTCATCGGCAAACTGCGCGTTCATAACCCCAAGATACCAAACGAATCGTAAAGGATCGTTGGGGCTGCCGCTGTTGGCCTTTTCAAATGCAATCAGCGCTTCCTCAGTCCGCCCTAAAAACACCAGTGCACTGCTCAACAGTCCGTATGCAGTCGGATAACTTGGGTCGAATTCAAGTCCTCGGTTCAGGGCTTTGACAGCTTGTTCTGGCTTGCTCTTCAGCAGATGTACCCAGCCAAGCGCGACATGTCCGAGAGGGTCTTTCAGATCCAGAGAAATTGACTTTCTTGCAAGTTCTTCAGACTGAGAGATTGCATAAGTCGCACTGGCCTCCCAAGCGTGAAATGCAGCCTGACTGTAATTCAACGCTAACAAAGCATAAGCACTAGAAAAACCAGGGTCGATTTCCATGGCTTGTGACAGGAGCACTTTTACTTTCTCGTGGCCCGCGAGATCAGTCTGGTAATAAAATGGTAGAGCCTGCAAATACCGATCCCATGCATCGACACTGCCTGGACGTTCGCGTCGTGAACGTTCGATCTCGGCTAGTGTAATCTCGGTTCCAACAGCACCGAGCACTTTGGCTGTGATGTCATCTTGCAATTCGAATATATCATCTAGTTTGCCATCATAGCGGTCTGCCCAGACATGGCCGCCTGTTTTCGCATCAATAAGCTGACCTGTAACACGGATCTTGTCTCCACCTCGTCGAACGCTGCCCTCAAGAACGTAACGAACTCCCAATTCCTCCCCTACCCGTTTGATATCAACTTGTTGTCCCTTGTAGGTGAAGGAAGAATTTCGTGAAATCACCAACAATCCTTTGATGCGAGAGAGCCCCGTGATTATATCTTCACTGATACCGTCAGAAAAATACTCCTGGTCTTTATCACCGCTCATGTTGTCGAATGCTAACACAGCAATAGAAGGTTTCTCGGACGGCGGAGATTGAGGCGAGGCAAGAGGAATTGTTGGATCAAGCGGAGTAGCGGCTTGGTCTATGTTGATTGCAACAGAAAAGGCCCTGATCGCACGGGCGATGTTTTTGACTTGCTGGTCGCCCTTGTCTTCAAAGGCAAAATCCACTTTTCCAGCAACGCTTTGTTGAACTATTTCAGAAACACAAATCCCACCAGGCTCTGCTAGACCTTCTAGGCGAGCTGCCACGTTGACGCCATCTCCCAGGATATCGTCGCCGTCGATAACAATGTCACCAAGATTAATGCCTATGCGGTAGCTAATCCGCCGATCTGACGGCATTTCAGCTTCACGATCAACCATGGCTTTTTGGATTTCGACTGCGCAAAGCACAGAATCAACAATACTCCCGAATTCAACCAGCATGCCGTCGCCCATTAGTTTGACAATTCGGCCGCCGTATTCTGCAATTTTGGGGTCGATCAACTCTTTTCGATGCTTGCTTTGCCGAGTAATTGTATCGGTCTCGTCGAATTCCATTAACCGCGAGTATCCCACCATGTCAGCGGCGAAACCGGCTGCAAGCCTGCGTTCAACGCGCTGTGATTTCATTGTGCTCCTTAGGTGAAGGTTCGGGTTACGATAGGCAAGTCAGTGAAAGTTTTACATTAACACCGGCTCGGTCTAGCGTCTAGGGAGCAAGGAAAATCTACTATTCCTGCTCGCCGGTCGCCAATTTACTTGCTAGGGAGGCTTCGAGGAAATCGTCTAGGTCACCATCTAGGACAGCTTGTGCTTGGCCCTTCTCGACGTTGGTTCTGAGGTCTTTAACCATCTGATAAGGTTGCAGAACGTATGATCTGATTTGATGGCCCCAACCAATGTCGGTTTTGCTGTCTTCAACGGACTGTGCCGCTTCTTCTCGCGTACGCAGTTCCAGTTCGTACAAGCGCGCTTTCATCATATCCATCGCGGTGGCTTTGTTGCGATGTTGAGAGCGGTCGTTTTGGCACTGAGTAACGATGCCGGTCTCAAGGTGTGTGATACGAACGGCTGAGTCGGTTCTGTTAACGTGCTGCCCGCCAGCGCCGGACGCTCGGTAGGTATCGATGCGGATGTCTTTGTCCTCAATCTCAATCTCGATTGAGTCATCGATTACGGGGTAGACCCAAACAGAAGCAAACGACGTGTGTCTGCGGGCGTTGGAATCAAAAGGTGAGATACGAACAAGGCGATGAACCCCGCTCTCAGTCTTCAACCAACCAAAAGCATTGTGCCCCTTAATCTGGATCGTTGCAGATTTGATCCCCGCTTCCTCGCCAGAGGATTCTTCCATCAGCTCGATCTTGTAACCGTGTTGGTCTGCCCACCTGGAATACATGCGCAGAATCATCTGCGCCCAATCTTGGGCTTTGGTGCCGCCTTATGTGCGCAAGACCAGAACGTTGGAGGCGACCTTGCCATGGCTCTATCTGAAGGGCGTTTCCAGCGGCGAAATGGGAACTGCTCTGAAGGTTCTTCTTGGGCCCGACGCGAAGGGCTTGTCTGCAAACACAGTCTCTCGTCTGAAGCGAGATTGGGCCAAAGAATATGACTGCTGGCGCGACATGGCGTTGGATCAATAACAATGGGTCTATATCTGGGCTGATGGCGTCTACAGTGGCCTGCGTGCTGAAGACGACAAGCTGTGTGCACTTGTTATTGTTGGCGTAAATGCCCGTGGCCAAAAGAAATTCCTAGCGATTGAGGATGGTGTCCGTGAGTCCACGTAGAGCTGGCGAGAAGTGTTACTGTCACTCAAAAGTCGAGGTGTGAGCGCACCAAAACTGGCAATCGGTGATGGAGCCATGGGTTTCTGGGCTGCGTTGGATGAAGTCTATCCCGAGACATGCCACCAACGCTGTTGGATGCATAAAACGATGAACTTACTCAACTGTCTGCCCAAGCTTTTCCCAGCCAAAAGCGAAAGCTGCCTTCCACGATATCTGGCAGGCCGAGACCAAAGACGATGCGGAAAAGGCCTTCGAATTGTTCATCAAAACCTACGAACCCAAATATCCCAAGGCTGCCCTGTGCCTGCAAAAAGATCGCGAGGAACTCATAGCATTCTTCGACTTTCCAGCCCAGCATTGGCAGAGCATCCGCACCAGCAATCCAATTGAATTCGCCTTCGCCACTATCCGACATCGCACGAAACGATCAAAGGGATGCCTGACACGCGATGGCATGCTGCACATGATCTTCAAACTGGGACAATGCGCAGAGCAAAACTGGAGAAAATTACGCGGCTTTGACTATCTGGCCAAAGTTATCACAGACATCAAATTCAAAGACGGAATAGAGACAACACAAAACGACCAGATCGCCGCATGACCGGCAAGCACCAAACACCAGATTTGACAATAACTCTAAGAGCCGTTAGTGAATTTAGCTTCTTTCTTTACCGTGACCCCAACTTGAAAATGATCTCACTGGAAGCTGTGTAATTCGGTTACTATCACCGTAATTGATAATTCGGTAACTGTCACCGTAATTTTTAAGAGAGCAATTCAACAATAATTCTCCCATTTAAAAACTGAGTCTAAACTCAAGTTGTCCGGCTAATTTGATTTTATTAACGGCACTAGTGAAAGCATATAATTGCAGTTTGGTTAATGCGTTGCCCGGCAGGTATTCCCCAAAGCCCATGTCACCACTGTTAGGCCGATATCTTCCAGAAGGAGAAAAAAACCAAGCAGTTGTAAAATATGTATAGTCTCTTTTATCGTCTAAATTTCGAGAGTAGCTTGCTCCGTTGAAAACAGTTGTTTGATCGCTCCAGGGATAGTAGATTCCTGCAGCCAAAGCCGCTGAACTTGTATTGGGCAAGTTTACCCCACTAAGCTCAACCACCGAATCGTTGGAATACTTGCCAACAAAAAACAAATCTGTTTCCTGCAGATTAAAATTCGCTGCAGCTGCACCCGCTAGCTTCCCTGATTCTGTTACAGAAATAACACTGGCTAACCTTGATTCGTCAGAACTGTAGCTGCTCTTGAAAGTGAATCTTAAATCGCTATTTATGCCGTCACCTTTCTCAGGTTCCTCTATCGCATATGTGTATTCTGTTTTATCAAAAAATTCCGTATATCGCAGTTGTTTGGTACTATGTTCGCGTGGGCTAATAACCGAATCGAAACCGCTTCCAGTCCAATTCGGTACATCTCTATATTGAGTGTGCATCAATGACCAGTTTTTCCCTACTAGAATCGGCCCCAATTCAATGTAAGCGAATTGTGCTGTTGACTTATGGCCCCACCCAGCGAATGCAAGCTTTGAACGTAAGTGTCCTAAGCTAGTATCCGCGGTACTATCAATAACAAAGTATGCTCCTGTTGCGACGTCATCTCGATTAAAACCATTGGGATCCGTTATTCTGCTTGTAAACTCCGTGATAATTCCTCCCGATAATACCAAGGTAGGACTATCGTTGGACCAGGAAAAACTAATCCCTCCAAAACAATAGAAAGCCATGAGTAGTAGTGCAGGGCCACGCAATGTTACCTTAGTAAAATGTTTACCTCTAGAAAAGATCATTATACTTTGTTCCCCGCTGCCAAATGGTATCGAAAAATGCACGTAGTTGGGTTATCTGCGCAACATCAAAAACCTGACTGCACATCCAAGAAAAGATAACATCATGCAAAACGCACCGATGGCATTTATCGATACCAAGCATTCCAAAGCAGAAACTTTTCTCAAGGTATCAAAGGAATTCAGCTGCATTAAGTGACATGCTTTTACTTGTGTACGTTTCCAACGGTACCCTCCTGCGTCGTGTCAAGCAACGCTTAAAATGGTGAGCCTGTGGATAACTCAAAGCTTTTGAAACCTCCTGGATGGAGTCCCTAAAGTGCTGTAAATTCAGGAACGGTTTTTGGTCGGCCATCGCGGCCTGATCTCTGTAAGATTGGCGATTATCACGACCGTCAATAACAGAGAGGAAACGACGATGACCGGCTATGATGTTAAGGTTCCCGGGCGCATGCTGTCCAGCCTTATGACTGAGAAGGGTGGCTTTGCTGAGTTGCTTGAGATGATGCTGAACCAGGTATTGGAGGCGCAGGTGTCAGAACAAATTGGTGCGGACAGATATCAGC
>CAJQQZ010000167.1 GCA_905480575.1 uncultured Alphaproteobacteria bacterium
CCAAACAACACCCATCATAGGTCTCAATGACGGACAATGTCTTCTGGCCCCTGCAGAGGCCAGAAGACATACCCAAAAATCAAACAAACTGGCCTACTTTTGCTCCGCCCCAATGGCAGACTTTTACTCCGCCGTTGACACGGTGGATTAGTCGGTCCAGGATAGCGTCTGCGAAGGTTGGTTCTCCAATCACTTCATGCCATGCCTCGACGGGCAGTTGGCTTGTAATGAGTGTTGATCCTTTGCCATATCGATCTTCGACAATCTCCATGAGGTCCCGTCTTTGACTGGCATTGAGACGGTCTGGACCCCAGTCATCGAGGATGAGGAGATTGGCTTTGGTGAGTTAAGCAAATATGCGTGGGAAACGGCCATCCCCATGGGCGAGTTCCAACTCGTCAAAGAGCCTTGGCACCCGTTTGTAGAGGACGGTAACGTTGTCTCTGCACGCCATTTGTCCCAAGGCTGAAGCGAGCCATGTTTTACCAACACCGCAGGGCCCTGTGATCATGAGATTGCGGTGTTTTTTGATCCACTGTCCGGTGAGCAGTTTCTGAAAGAGCGCTTTATCGAGCTTCCTGCTGGCGTGATAGTCCACGTCTTCAGCACAGGCATTGGCGTGGCGCAGTTTGGCAGCCCTCATTCGGCTGTGATAGCGTTTGGTTGTTCTGTGTGCGGCCTCTCTGTCGAGCATCAGGCCAAGCCATTCTCCATGACTTAGAGCGCTTGCGCTTTCCTGGTTCTCCAGTTCCAGGAAGGCTTCAACCATACCGTCGAGTTTGAGTTCTTTGAGCTGGTCGAGACTGGGGTGAGTTAACATGAGTTAGTCCTTTCATTAATGGAAGTAGTTGGCACCACGAATATTGGTGTGCTGGATTGCTGGCTCCTCAGTGGTGCGGTGAGGCCGCCGTTGGTCGTAGTTGGTTTTAAGGATCGAGTTGACAGAAGAGTAAGATCTGGCGTTGATCTCAAGTGCTCGTTCACAGGCTGCTTCCAATCGTTCAGCCCCGTAAGCTTTAGCCAATCGGATAATGCCAGTGCAGGCTCTAAACCCCTGTTCCGGGTGGCGGCGTTCTCGCATGATGACTTCAATAAGAATGCCGGTGTTGTTGCCAATGGCGTTGGCCTGTCTTTTGAGCTTGTCGGGTGTCCACTGCGCATAACGACGGTGGGCTGACGGCATATGCTGTGAGATTGTTGTATGTTGGTAGTTTGGGGCTCCTCTGGCATGAGAGGCCACCCTTTTGCCCTTCAGAAAGGCTTCAATCGTGCGTTTTGAAGCTCTAACCCAAAGTTTTTGGCGCACCAGAGTGTTCGGTACAGAGTAACAATGCTTATCCACCTGAACGTGATAGTCAGGGGCGACAGCGCAAAGCTTCCATTCACCGTAAGACCAAGGCTGAGCCGGTAATGGCTTTAAGGCCGGTTGGTCTAAACGTTCAAACAACTCTCTTCTGCTGGCACCCAGATGGCGACTGGTCTTGTTGTTGAATCTATCCAACAAGGATCGGATCGCCGCGTTGAGTTCTTCCAGAGAGAAGAAGGTTTCATTGCGTAGGCGTGCCAATATCCACCTTTGAACCAACAAGACGGCTGCTTCAACTTTGGCCTTGTCTCGTGGCTTGTAGGGTCGGGCTGGAATGACAGCGGAACCATAGTGGGCTGCCATCTCTCCATAGGTACGGTTAACAGTCGGTTCATAAAGGCAGGCTTTGGTAATGCCTGATTTGAGATTGTCAGGCACCAGGAGGGCAGACGCACCGCCCAGGAATTCAAAGCAACGTTGATGGCTGGATGTCCAGTCTTCCAGGCTTTGGCTCCAGGAGGCTTCAGCAAAAGTGTAAGACGATGCCCCAAGAGTGGCTATAAATAATTGGGCGGGCCGCAGTTCACCGCTCTCGGGATCGGTGATATCAATTGTCTTACCAGAGTAATCGACAAACAGCTTCTCTCCGGCTTTATGGTGCTGACGCATGGTCACCGAGAGTTTGCCGCGCCAGAGACGATAAAGATCGCAGAAACGGGAGTAGCCGTAGCCGTCTTTATGCTGCTCGCGATACTCTTCCCACAGCAGAGCCAGTGTCACGCCTGGGCGTTTGAGCTCCTGGTAAATGAAGCCATAGTCCGGCTCAACCAGAGACTTGTAACGTGATGATATCAGAGACGGTAAAAGACGCTGTTCGAGCTCTTCTTCGCTGATAGCTTCACTTTGAGACCAGTCAAGGCCAACGCCTCGGGCACGAAACAAATAGTCATGAACCGTGGAGCGGCCAAGACCCATGCTTTGCCCAATCTGGCGGGTGGAAAAACCAAGCGAACTCAGTCGCAGGGCTTCTTTAATCTTACGCATTGAAACTCTCTTCATCGGCTATCCTCGTGACTTGCAAAAAGCCCAACGATAGCCCTGTTAAAGATCGCTCAATACAGGCAAACAATAGGGATAACCCAACTGTCCGAATGCGTCGGAATCACTGTCCGAGTGAAATTGGATTGGCCGTCCGGATCAAATCGGAATCACCGTCCGAATACTCTCGGATTTGGCAGCAAGCCCGAGAATTCAATCTGATAGCTTTCAGATATATGTTACGTTTGGTTCTTTTCTGGTCATGAGATTGGTTGACCCATTCTTCTTTGATGTGTTCCCAGAAACGGTCGAAAGCTGCTTGCATCGAAAGTTCAGGCTTTTTCACCATTCCCAGAACGGCCTTTTGTTCTTGTGGTTTCGCTTGAGTCTCAAGGAGTGAGCGCAACCTTTCTAATAACTCATCGTCGGTGATTTGCTCCGTGGGCTTTGGATCAAATCCACGTTTCTTCTGCATTTTCTTAGCTGCCTGAAATCGTTTCTCAGGTTTGTGATCTTGAAGTGGCTCGCCTTGCTCGAGAGCAGAGGCCCACTTTTCTTCCAGTTCGAGTGAGATCTCAGCAGCGCGAAGTTTCGCTTCGCTCAAATTTCTTGTTTTTAACGCAAAAGTTATCAGTCCTGAGCTGTCTACAGACTTGTAGCGGTCAGGTACACAGCGCTGATAATACCACCAACCGCGTCGCTGTTTCAGGTGTAAGCCCCGCATGAGCCGATTCCTTTTGCACTACAATTTGCACTACATTCGGCAAATGAGCCGAATCGAGAAGGAACACTAAACTCAATAAATTCAACGTGTTAGGGGCGAATATCCGTCTATTGAACATACTACCCGACTCTTTTTGATTTATCGATAGCTGGCTTTAGGATTTTCACCATCACTTCCGGGTCATAACGGATCAGTTTTCTGGCTTGTTCCAAAGCTGTTCTGAGCCAGGACTTGGCTGGAAAGCCGTGTCCTTTA